>CAZQEW010000033.1:0-27183 GCA_964591495.1 uncultured Klebsiella sp. | reverse complement strand
ACTTCCCCCGCGTATCCACGACCTTGTTCCCCTCGCCCAGCACGATGACGGTGGGCTCCCAGCCGCGCGCCTGCGCCACGTCCACTTCCGTAAAGCTCATGATGGTGATCCGGTCGCCCTTGCCGCCCAAGTGTGCCACCGCGCCGTTGAGTTCGATGACCCCGGAGCCGCGCGGCCCCTCGATGACATAGGTTTCCCAGCGGTTCCCGTTGGCCATGTTGCCGCACAGGATGCGCTCGTAGGGGAAGAAGCCGGCTTGCTCCATGAGGTCCGCCGCAATGGTGAGGCTCCCCTCGTAGTGGAGCGAGGCGCCCGTGACCGTGGCGCGGTGGATTTTAGATTTTAGGACGTGGACAAGCATGGTTCTCAGTCTCAATGGCGAGGCCCGACCGGATTTCGCGGGGGAGGGTTCGCCGGTTTCAAGTCGCCGTTTGACTTGAAAATCGCGCGGCAATATAAAGCCGGCCGTTCGCAACACAACTCTCGATTCCAAACTCCTTTTCCCATGAGCAGAAAAATTCGTTACGGCATGGTCGGCGGCGGGCGCGGGGCCTTCATCGGCGCGGTGCATCGCATCGCGGCGGCGATGGACCAGCAGGTGGAGCTCGTTTGCGGCGCGTTTTCCAGCGACCCCGAGCGCAGCAAGGCCAGCGGCGCGGACCTCTTCCTCCCGGCGAACCGCTGCTATGGCACTTTTGAGGAGATGATTCTCGCCGAGAAGGCCCTGCCCGCCGACCAGCGCATGGACTTCATCGCCATCGTCACGCCGAACCACATGCACTTCCCGCCGGCAAAGATGGCCTTGGAAAACGGCTTCCATGTCCTCTCCGACAAGCCGGCCACCTTCGACCTCGCCGAGGCCAAGGCCCTCGCCGCGCTCGTCAAGAAAACCGGCCTCCTCTACGGCCTCACCCACAACTACACCGGCTACCCGCTCGTGAAACAGGCACGCGACATGGTCGCCACCGGCAAGCTCGGCAAGATCCGCAAGGTCGTCGTGGAGTATCCGCAGGGCTGGCTTGCCACACGCCTCGAAGCCTCGGGCCAGAAGCAGGCTGGCTGGCGCACTGACCCCAAGCGCTCCGGCGCGGGCGGTTGCGTGGGCGACATCGGCACGCACGCCGAGAACCTAGCCGAATACATCAGCGGCCTTAAAATCTCCGAACTCGCCGCCGACGCCACCAGCTTCGTGAAGGGCCGCAAGCTCGACGACGACGTGAACGTGCTGCTGCGCTTCAAGGGCGGCGCGAAGGGCGTGCTGCACAGCTCGCAGATTTCCGTCGGCGAGGAGAACAACTTGAACATCCGCGTCTATGGCGAACTCGGTGGCCTCGAATGGCACCAGAAGGAACCGAACACTTTGCTCGTGAAGTGGCTCGACCAGCCCATGCAGGTTTATCGCACCGCCAATGGCTACCTGTGCGACGCCGCGAAAGCCGCTGGCCGCACCCCGCCCGCGCATCCCGAGGGCTATCTCGAAGCCTTCGCGAACATCTACAAGAACTTTGCCAACGCCATCCGCGCCCGCGAAGCCGGCCAGAAGCTGGCGAAGGACGCGGTCGCGAACGATTTCCCGAAAATCGAGGACGGTGTCCGCGGCATGGCCTTCATCAAGGCCGTCGTCGAGTCTTCCGCGAAGAATGCAGCCTGGACCAAGCTGGACGTGTAAGCCCGAACTCCTGGCCTTCAATGCTGCGACGGCGCCGCTTAGGCGCCGTTGCCATTTTCAGGGTTGATCAGCAAGGGGCGAAGCCAGAGCTGGGCCAATGAAGTGCCCAGCCATGCCAAGGCAAACAGCACGGCTCCTGCCACCACCATCGCCGCCGCCAGCGAGCAATCCAGCCAGACGCCGAGGTGCAGGCCCAACACGGAGCTGAGGGCCGCGTGCAGCACGGTTAGGCCCAACATCACGGGGAAACGGTGCGAGAGCAGCGTGGCCGTCGCGCCGGGCAGGATGAGCATGGCGATGACCAGGATGGCCCCGACCGCCTTTTTTAATGATACGGCGACCACCGAGAGCATCGCCATCAGCGCGTAGTGGACGAAGGTCGAGTTGATGCCCAGCGAGAAGGACAACGCGGGGTCGAACGAGCTGACGAGGAGTTCCTTGTAGAAGAGGCCGACAAGCAGGACCACCACGAGGGTGACCACCGCCATGCGCACGACGGACGGCGGGCCGAGTTTGAAGCCAGCGAGTTCCACCATGCCTTCCAGCGGGATGAAGGCGATTTCGCCGTAAAGCACGCATTCCTGGTCGAGGTCCACTTTCGAGGCGAACAGGCTGATGAGGATGACGCCCACCGCGAACAGGCTTGTGAACGCGATGCCGATAGCAGCGTCCTGCTTCACGCGGGACTTCTTGTGGATGACCTCAATGAGCACGGTCGTGACCGCGCCGGCCAGCAGGGCACCGATGAACATCGGTAGCGAGCCACGACTGCCGCTGATGAGGAACGCGATGGCGATACCCGGCAAAATGCTGTGGCTGATGGCGTCGCCCACCAAGGCCATGCGGCGGAGAATGAGGTAATTGCCGACCAGCCCGCACGCGGTCGCCACGAGGAAGCCCATCGCGGCAATCCAGATGGAGCTGCCAAAGTCCTGCGTCCACGGCGCGATGAAAACGCGCTGGAAGTCGAAGGCGGGGATGAGTTCGGTCATCGCGACCTCCCATATCCCGGCGTGGCCTCGGGCTTTGACTCCAGCGTGACGGGCACGGCGGGAATCACCTTTCCGTGTGGGTCTTTCGTGGCGTAGTTCAGGCGGCGTTCCAGTTCGCGCACCACATCTTCGCCGAGGACGTGTTCGATTTTCTCGGCGTCCTCATGGACGTGGTCGGCGGCGATTTGCGCGGTGTGCGTGAGGTAGAGTTCCCAAAGCCGGTGGTTGCGGACGATGGCGCAGGCGGTCTGCCAACCAGCGGGGGTGAGGAACAGCGCGTCGCCATCGCCGGGCAGCGTGGCGAGTTCATGCTGCGCGAGCGCACGAGCTTGCGTGTGGACTTCCTCCTCGGTCTCGCGACGACGCTCGGCAAGTTCGCGGAGAGAAACGCCTTCGCCCTGAAAGCCGCGGGCTTCGAGGACGTGGTAGATGGCCTTGAGCGTGTTCTCGCGTTGCGTGCGGGCGGCGCGGCTGCGTTGCCGCCACCAACGCGCGACGATGCCGTGTCGCGGGCCAAAAAGGAACGCGCCGGCGAAGACCGTCGTGGCCGCGAGCACCATGAAGGGGCCGGTGGGCAGGTTGTTTCCGAGGAAGCTCAGGAACGCACCGAGCGCGCCTGCCACCATGCCGAAGAGCGACGCGAGCAGCAGCATCCGGTGCATGCGGTCGGTGAGCAGATACGCGGCGGCGGCGGGCGTGATGAGCATCGCGGAGACGAGCACGACGCCGACGGCTTGCAGCGCGATGACCACCGCGAACGCGAGCAGCAGCATCAGCCCGTAGTGAAACGCCTGCACGGGCAAGCCCACGGCGCGCGCGAACCCGGCGTCGAAGCTGGTGACGAGGAACTCCTTGTAGAACACGGCGATGACCACCACCGCCAGCCCGGTGACGACGCCCATGAGCTGGACGTCCGCCGCGCCGATGGCGGCGGCCTGACCGAAGAGGAACTTGTCGATGCCGCTTTTGTTCCCGCTCGGCAGGCGCTGAATCATCGTGAGCAGGCAGATGCCGACGGCAAAGAACGCGGCGAGCACGAGACCCAGCGCGGTGTCCTCCTTGAGACGTGTGGTTTGCTTAATGAGATGCACCGCCCCCGCACCCAGCAGGCCCGCGAGCGTCGCGCCGATGAAGATGGCCACGGGGTCTTTGCTCATGTTCCACAGGAAGCCCAACGCCACGCCGGGAAGAACCGCGTGCGACAACGCATCACCAACCAACGCCATCTTCCTCACAACGATGAACGAGCCGAGCAACCCGCAGGAAATGCCCAGCAGCATCGAGCCGAGCAGCGCGTAACGGACGGCCGGGTCCTGGAAGGTGAAGAAGC
This sequence comes from uncultured Klebsiella sp., assembly GCA_964591495.1. Lineage (GTDB taxonomy): Bacteria > Verrucomicrobiota > Verrucomicrobiia > Limisphaerales > SXTU01 > SXTU01. The sequence continues at coordinate 23,192 of CAZQEW010000033.1, read as the reverse complement.
GGGCGGCTTGGTCCCACAGCGAGGTCTCGGAGATGTCGCCGATGCGGGCGGCGGATGCGCTGGGAGCGAAGAGTAGATAGAGGAGAGAGGATAGAAGATAGAGGAGCGGACGAACGCTGCGGAGACGGGCGGGCGCGGCCCTCTCATTAGCACCCGGCTTCAGCTGGGTGTCGGGCGTGGTGCGACCGGGGAGCCTTTTCAACGACTTCTCCGCGTCGGCGTCGGCGGATGACCGGCCAAACCGTTGAACCGGTTCGGCCTCGCTCGCGGCGCGGGGCACCCGGCTGAAGCCGGGTGCTAATGAGAGGGACGTGTCTAAGGACATTGTTCAATCCACACCCAAGTCTTCCACGAACTTGGCCTCTTTCGTGACTTCCTCAGGCTTCACGCCTAGTTGCTCGACGATGATGGCCTTGAGCTGTGACCAAACCTCATCATCCGGCCGCGTGTCGCCCCGAACTCTTAGCTTTCCGACCACATAGTCGAAGAGCAATCCACAGCTCACCAGTTTGGCGGCATCGACATTGTCCACCTCGATTGCGAAGTGTTCTTCGACCGCCATGACAAGTTCTACGGCATCTAGACCCATAGCTTTGAGTAGTTATGACTTCGCGCGCACCGCGTCAGCCACCTCGCTCAAAATCGTCAGCCGCCCGCCGTAGGTTTTTTGCAGCGTCTCGTAGTTGAACACTTCCTCCGTTGGCCCAAACGCGACGACGCGCATGTTCAGGAGCAGGAGCATGTCGAAGTAGTTGCGCGCGGTGGGCAGGTCGTGGTGGACGACGAGCAGGGTCTTGCCGGCGGCACGCAGTTCGTGCAGCAGCGCGATGATGGCGGACTCGGTCGCGGCATCCACGCCGGCGAACGGCTCGTCCATGAAGTAGAGGTCGCTCTCCTGAGCGAGCGCGCGGGCAAGGAAGACGCGTTGCTGCTGGCCGCCGCTCAGGTTGGAGATTTGCCGGTTCGCGTAGGGGAGCATCTTCACCTTGTCGAGGCACTCGCGGGCCTTGTCGTGGTCGGCGCGCGATGGGCGTTTGAGCAAGCCCAGCTTGCCGTAACGGCCCATGAGCACCACGTCCATCACGCTCACGGGGAAATCCCAGTCCACAGACTCGCGCTGCGGCACGTAGCCGACGCGGCGGAGGTTTTTCGCGACGGGCTCGCCGAAGACTTTCACCCAGCCGCTGCTGACGGGCAGCAGACCCATCGCGGCCTTGATGAGCGTGGACTTGCCCGCGCCGTTCGGCCCGACGATGCCGACGAGCTTGCCCGGCGGCACGACGAGGTCCACGCCCCACAGGACGGGCTTCTTGTGATAGGCGACCGTGAGGTCGTGGATTTCAAGCGGAGGCGCGTCAGCCATGTAAGAAGAAGTCTTGCCCGCGAAGCACGCGAATGCACGCGAATGAAGTGCAAATCACGAGGGCCGGTTTTGCTTGGAGAAAAGGTCGATTTTCATTCGCGCTCATTCGCGTGTTTCGCGGGCCACCCTCAAAACCGCCACGAGAGGCCGACGAACGGATTCCAGTCATCCGCCGCGCGGGTGAGGCCGATGTTGATGCCGGCATCGAGTTGCACGTTCTTCGTCAGCGCATAGGTCAGGCCGAAGTCCACCGTCGCCACCCATGGCGCGCCGCGCTCAAGGCTGAGGCTTTGGAAGAACTCCGCGTAGCCCGCGAGGTCGCCGACGATGTCGTGGCCGAAGCTGATGGTCGAGACGAGTTCCGGGTGATAGCCGCTGCTGCTCGTGTCGCGCACGATGTCGAGCTGCGGCATCGCGCCAAGGCTCCAGCCGGCGGGCAGTTCCATCGCAAATGGTGCGATGAGGCCGCCCTCGACGCTGCGGTTGCCGAGCTGGTCCTGGTTCGTTGGCAGCTTGACGTAGGGCATCACCCCGAACGCCGTGTCGCCTCCGTCGTTGCCCCAGAGGTTCCACTTCACGCGCATGAGAAAGTCGTTGAAGCCGCGCTGGCGGGTCAGGCCGGCGGCGGGGTCGGAGGTGCGGACGCGCGTGTGCGGCTGGACGATGAACTGGGCGTCCACGTCGTTGAGCAGGCCGACCTTGAGGTTCATCGGCGCGATGTTCCAAGTCCGGACCAGGGTGCCGTCACGGGCGGGGTTGTGCTTGTCGTAGGTGAACGTGGCGAGGTCCATCTCGATTTGGAAATGACCGGCGTCCACGGTGTAGGGCGACTCGGTTTTGTCGGGCCGGTCCGTGGCCATCTCGCGCATCCACTGCGGCGGCGTGGTATTGAAGAGGTGAAACTGAGATTTGTCCGGCGACGCATCGGCAGCGGTCGCAGCGATGGCAGTAGCGACCAGGAAGGCGGCGGCGAGGGCGCGGTTCATGGGGTTGAGCCAGTTACTTCAGCGCCTCCACGATGGTCGTGAGGTTGTGCTTGATCATGCCCTCGTAGGTGCCGAGGTCGTAGCCGTTCTCCATCTGGCCGGGCGTGCCCATGGCATCGGAAAAGAGTTCGCCACCGACCTTCACGCCGGCGTCTTTCGCGATGCGCTGAATGGTCGCGGGCGACACGCTCGACTCGACGAAAATGGCCTTCACGCGCTTCTGTTTGATGAAGTCCACGAGCTTGGCCATGTCCGCGAGGCCGGCCTCGGTGACGGTGGAGACGCCCTGCAGGCCGACGACTTGGAACCCATACGCGCGGCCAAAGTAATTGTAGGCGTCGTGGCTGGTGATGAGAATGCGCTTCTCCTTGGGCAGCTCGGCGGCCTTCTTGAGCGACCACTCGTGCAGTGCGCGGAGCCTGGTGGCGACTTCCTTGCCGCGCTGCTCGAAGTGCGCCTTGTCCTTCGGCGAGAACTCGCTGAGCCCTTTAACCACCGTCTGCGCGCACAACGCCCACAGCTCGACATCGAACCACACGTGCGGGTCGTAATGGCCTTCAAACTCCGGCGGCTCCAGCAGGCGCTTCTCGGGGATGCCTTCGGTGACCGGGTAAACGAACTTCTTGGACCGCGCGAGCTTGGCGAAGATGTCCGTCATTTTCCCCTCCAGCACGAGGCCGTTGTAGAAAATCACATCGGCCTGCTGGAGTTTGGAAACATCAGCGGCCGTGGCCTTGTAGAGATGCGGGTCCACGCCCGCGCCCATGAGGCCGGAGACTTCCACCCGGTCGCCGCCGACTTGCTTCACGAGGTCCGTGACCATCGAGACGGTGGCGGTGACGCGAATCTTGGAGGCGGCCGCCGGGGCGAGCGTCCCCAAGGTAACCAAGGCCAGGAGCAAGAATCGCTTCAAGATGCTGGCAAGATTCAGGTTTCGTTTCATTTTTTGGTCTGCTGGTCCGGTTTATGGCGAAGTCAGCGTCACCCAAGGTAAAGAAAGCTGGTATTGTAACAAGAAATAAATTTAGCCGTAACTAACATTGTATGTCACTCCACTCAGGAAGTGCACGTCCCGCCGGGGCCGTCGTAGCCGATGTGATTCGGTCTTTGCCTGGGCTCGGTTGCGGCGTAGACTCACGGCATGCGACCGGTAGACATGCAGGCCATTGGCGAGGAGCTTGCAATCAAGTGGGAAGACGGCACGGAGAACTTCGTGCGGCTGGAAGCCTTGCGCCGCGCCTGCCCTTGTGCTGGCTGCAAGGGCGAGGTGGACATCATGGGAAACCTATACAAGAACCCCGACAAGCCTTACGCCGCGAACGCCTTCCAGCTCAACCGATTGGGCGTCGTGGGAGGCTATGGCGTGCAACCCCTCTGGGCCGACGGTCATGGCACCGGCATCTACGCGTTTGATTATTTGAAACGCGTGGCGGAAGCGGCGGCTAACTAGCCGAAGCGCGCCGGGCCGGAGTCCCTTCACAGTTCAAAGACCGTGAGTTCGGGGCGGCAGCGAAAGCGGACGTTGAGAAAAAACCAGCCAATCCCGGCGTTGACGTAGAGGGGGCCGGTCTTCGTCTCAAACAGCCCCCAGTCATACTCGTCCACGCCCCAAGGGACCACGACCGGGCCGAAAAACGGCAGGCGCACCTGGCCGCCGTGCGAGTGGCCCGCGAGGAGCAGATCGAAGCGCAGGCCGTCGAAGCGCTTCATCCATGCGGGGTAGTGCATCAGCAACAGGTTGCGCGTGCCGCGCGCCGGTTCGGGCCGGTGCCCGCTCTGGCAGGTCAGACCGGTGAGGGTCAGCTTCCCATCCCGCGTGCGCACCGCCTCGTCCATCAGCCACGCTCCCCCCGTGGAACGAAAGGCGTCGCCTATGGCTTCAAAATCCACATCGGCCCAGTAGTCGTGATTGCCGGGAACCCCGTAAAGCGGCACGCGGATTTCCCTGAGCATCTGCAACGACTCTGCCAGATGCGAACGCTCCTCGACCAAGTCCCCGGTGAAGCAGGCAAAGTCTGGTCGCAGCGAGTTGATTCTGTCGACGACCGACTGCAGCAGCGCGCGATCGCCTTTGTGATGCACGTCAGCGAAGTGCACGAAGCGGTGAACCGGCTCGTGCTTGGCCAGTCGAACGGTCCGAACGCAGAGCCAGTTCGGTTCCAGTGCCACAGCGTCACCCAGAGCTGCTACCGGCAGGCCGAGCCCGGCACTCAGCAGAGCGCGCCGGCGGGTGACTTTGAACGGCAGCTTCACGGGTGTTGCACCGTTCCGAATCTAGCAGCGCCGGCCGCACATTCAACTCGCCGCTCCGCCGCACCTGCGCCAAGATGAAACCCGGTTAACGCACCGCACACCATGGCCTCCGAGTTCAAAGCCCTCCGCCGCGTCGAGTTCAGCGAGACCGACATGGCGGGCATCGTCCACTACTCGAACTTCTTCAAATACATGGAGACCGCCGAGCACGCGTTCTTTCGCTCGCTAGGGTTTTCCATCATCACCCGCCACACGGACCCGCCAGTGGGCTGGCCGCGCGTGCATGCATCGTGCGACTACCGGCACCCGCTGCACTTCGAGGACGAGGTCGAGATTCACATGCTGGTGGCGGAGAAGAAGCCCAAGGCGCTCACCTACCTGTTCAAGTTCCGCAAGCTCAACGGACCGCATCCGGTCGAGGTTGCCCGCGGCAAGCTGACCGTGGTCTGCGTGACGCGGGACATCCACGGCAAGATGGCTTCGGTGCCCATCCCAAAGCTCATCGCAGAGAAGATCGAGGTTGCCCCGCCCGAGCAGCTCGCGTGAGGACGGGTGGTTGACTAGGCCACGGCTGCGGGAGTCGGCGGTTTCAGAGAGGCGTCCTGCGGGTGGGTGCCCACCTCGCCCCGGTAGGCGGTCTGACGGGAGAAGTGCAACTCCGCGGTCCGGGAATCGTCCCCGGCTGCGGAAGTGGCGACGGCCGGCAAGGCAAACGTGCCGTCCGGCAGGGCAAAGCGGTAGCTGAAGGTGCCATCCGGCCGCAGACGTATGGGTCTTCCACCAATGGTCACCTTCGCATCTGGCTCGGTCGCGCCATAAATCACCAGTTCCGCATTCACATTGAACCAGAAGCCGCGGCTTTGCTCCGGACCGGCCAGGGGGCCAGCCAGGCTGCCGAGCGCACCAAAGGGACTGCTGGGGGAGCCAAGGCCAAGCGTGCCCTCTCCGGCCGAGAGCTTTGCGGCCGACTGCTCTGCCAGGTCCCTGACCAGCTGGCGCCGGACAAGTTCCGTGATTTCCAAAGAGCCCACCCACACGCGGCGCACTTCGTCCATCGTGATGATTTCGGCGAGTGCCTTGGCCTGAGCGGGCGTCCACACGGGCGCGGGCGCGGGGCCGGCGGACTCGGCGGGCGCGGATTTTACCGACTTGGCGGACTTCGTAACCGGCTTCGCGGCCGGAGGAGCAAAGGTGTCGGCGGTGGGAAGATTTGGATGCCCCATCTCGCGCAACTGGGCCAGCGCCTCCATCAGCGGCACATTCTGGCCGACCACGGTCTTGACCGTCTCGACCAGTTGCTGAAAGGGCACCTCCACCGGCAACTTCGCGAAGTCCGCGCTGGTGTCGTCCGAAAGACGGTCCGGTGGCGTCACGGTCGCGGCCGAAACGGCGATGGTCTGCCAGCCATTGCGGCGGTCGATGAAGCCCAATTGTGCGATGAACTTCGTGCCGCCTCGGCCGACATGGATGAACCAGCTGCGCGATTCGGGGTGAACGTGCTGGGTCACCAGCGGCTCGCCAACCACCTCGTTGACAAAGACGCGCACAACCAGGTGTCCGTCGAGTGACTCCGCATTGTAGCCGCGCTGCTGAGGGCCGGTCAGATCCCAGTGCGCATAAAGCCACTGTGGGTCACGGGCAGTGATCCAGAGCTTTGCCGTGCCGTAGGATTCAGGCAAATCGCCGGTCTCGTCCGGTTTGCCGCCGTGTGCGGGCGGGGTGCTGGGGCCCAGCGCATAACGGTGGCCAGGGCCGCTGACCGACGACGGCGTGGTATCCCCAGTCAGAAGCAGTGGCGGGATTTCCAGCTTCGTGTGCCGGGTTTTGCGCGGCGCGATGTGGCGCTTGGACTTCATGGTCGCGACCGGAACCCGGGCCACCCTTTTTGACTTGGTTGCCAGCGCGGGCTTGGGGGCGGCCTGTGGCTGGGCTTCGGTGGCCTTTTTGGCAACGCGCCTCGGCTTGACCGTCGCCGCCGCGGGCCGGAGGGGGGCTGCCGGGCGCACCGGCACGGTTACCGGGCGCTTGGGGGATCGCCTCGATAGGGTCTTCAGCTCTACCGGAGGTGGGTTAGGCTTCGTGGCGGGACGGACTATGGCTGCCGAGGCGGACGGTTTCGGGGCGCGGCGGGGCGTTTTCTTTTCGGGCTTCATAGGATTCCGGGGCGAGCGGGGCGGAAGGGCAACGCCTTTTCTAAGCTGCGGCATCTTGCGCCCAAGCGAAAGGACCGCGCAACGGAAATTTCCCCCCGGGTAACCGATCCGGCCTCGGGCTTGGCGCAACTGCAGGCACCAGACGCTTGACCCGCCCGTTGGCGACCCCTAATTTGCCCTCCGCGAGCGGTGGCCGTAGCTCAATGGTAGAGTCCCAGATTGTGATTCTGGCTGTTGCGGGTTCGAGTCCCGTCGGTCACCCCACCTTCCTGCGCAGATGGCTGATGTTCACTTCGCCGTCTTTTTCCGAAAAATGATGACGTGCTGTCTGGGCAACGTGCGGATGGTCTCCACGTGCTCGAGGGGTTGCGCCGCCATTTCCTTCTTCACCTGCGCTTCGGTCATTTTGTGGAGGGGCTTGATCGGCACGTCGGGATCCTCACCCCGATACTCGACCAGCACCACCCGGCCGCCGGGCTTCAGTTGGCGGCAGATCGCATCCATCATTTCCCATGGATGGTCAAACTCGTGGTAAACATCCACCATGATGACCAAGTCCACCGGCTTGGGCAGCTTGGGATCGGTGGTTGTGCCGAGGACGCCGACAACATTGGTCACGCCCCGCTCCTTCATCTTGGTGGCAAGCAGGTCCAGCATCTCGGGCTGAATCTCGGTGCCATACACGGTCCCTTGGGGGCCGACTTCCTTGGCCATGCGCCAGCTGAAGTAGCCCGTCCCGCAACCGATGTCCGCGACCAGATCACCGGGCTTCAGGGCAAGGGCCTTCATCACGAGATCCGGCCGTTCCTCCTGGTCCCGCTCGGGGCGGTCGAGCCACGGTGCGCCTAAGTGGGTCATGTAGTGGGCAATCTCGCGGCCGAAGTAGTATTTGCCAATCCCGTCACGGGTCCGCACGCCGGGTTGATAGCGCGTGACAGGCTGCGCCTTGTCCTGCGCCAGGCCGGAACAGGCAAGGCACAGCACCAGGGCCAACAAGGCGGGAACGGGGCGGCAGAACGGGCTTTTCATGGCCCGACCCTCCAAGCCGTCCCCGGCCTTGGCAAGGGCAATCACACGCCCGTTTGGAGGAGGGCCGGCCCGCACCGTTCGCCCTATCTCTGCGCTTGTGCCGGCCCGTGCCCATGCCTAGTTTGCTCCCACGATGCCGACCATTTTGCTGGCTGAAGACGAGCCGCAGACCGCCCAATTGATCGTGTTCAAGCTCAAGCAGGCGGGCTACGAAGTCGTCCATGTCGAGGATGGTGAGCAGGCGCTGGCCTTACTTGAAATCACCCGGCCAGGGCTGGTGGTGCTCGACGGCTTGATGCCGGTGATGGACGGCTTTGAGGTCCTGCGCCGGCTCAAGGAAGATCCGCGCACCCGGGCCATTCCCGTCATCATGCTCACGGCGCGCGCGCGTGACAAAGACGTGGTCACCGGCTTGGAACTCGGCGCGGCGGATTACATGGTCAAGCCCTTCAGCCCGTCCGAACTCGTTGCCCGCGTCCGCAAGGTGCTGGGTCCGGCGGAGTTAAAGCCCGGCGAGGCCGCGCGCTGAACCGTGCCGTGCGCCGAGCGCGCCGGTCCGCTTTTGATTTGTCGCCCGGCGGGCTCGCTGGTTCACTCGCCGCACCACGCCATGAAATGCCTTCGCCCCCGGCTGCTGCTTTCGCTCGCCTCCGCCCTGCTGCTCGCCGCCTGCGCCACCACGCGTTCGCCGGACACTTTGGAAGTCACCCTCGCCGATGTGCGCCTCACGGAGGCAACCGCGCTAGAAACCACCGGTGTCTTTGTCATCCGCGTGCAAAACCAGTCGCCTGAGGCGCTCCAGTGCAATGGCGCGGTCCACAAGGTCACGCTCAACGGCATCCGTGTCGGCAGCGGCGTCCATAAGGAAACGCTCGCGCTGGACCGGCTCTCCGAAGGCACGCAGACCGTGACCGTGCGGTTTGGGAACATTGCGCTCGCCCGCCTCCTGCACGACCTCGCGCAGACCAAACGCGTGAGCTGGCAGCTCGACAGCACGCTCTTCCTCCAAGCCGGCACACGCTCGTGGACGGCGAAGACCTCGCGCACGGGAGCACTGGATTTGAAGGAGTTTCAGCCGGGGAAAACCAGCCAGTGAGAGCCTGTGACATTGCCAGATTTCATTAAGCGCGGGTTTTTCGTGTGTCGCGACGCTGTGATGAGGCCCGTTGTGGGCGTCCAACTGACGCTCTGGCTGCTGCGGATGGTTCTGTTGTGGGTGGGTGTGAAGATGTTCCTGTTTCAGTCCCGCGCGCATGGCGCTGGAGGCGTCCCCGAGGGAATTCTCATCTTGTTGAGCTATGCCTTGTTCGCCCTCTTTGTCTTCGGCATTAGCTTTGTCCGGCGCCCTTTGACCTTTGGGATTCTGTGTCTCAGCGTTGTCCTGATTCCAATGTTGCCGTGGGTAGGCATGCTGCTCCTCAGTCTTCGCAAAACAGGATGGGATTTGGCAGTTGGCTGCGCGATACCGGCTGGATTTTTAAGTCTATTAGCCGTTGGCTTGTGGACAGATCCTCACTTTCGTTTCCATTTCAGGTGCTCTCCGCAATCGAGACTTGGGATGCCCCCTCAGAAAGCGGCTTCGCCGGTAACAGACTTTGGCAATAGACATCATGAACCGAAGAATGGCACATCCGGTTCAAACACTCCGTGACTGAATCGGGTGCATGACCATCTGGGATCTCCACGTCCACCTGTCCGGCGTCTCCGGCGCGACGCCCGCCGAGCGCATGGCGCAGCTCATCGCCCTCGCCGACCGCATGGGCATCGAACGGCTATGCGTTTACATGGGCATCCCGTGGTCGCGCGACCCGAAGCCTGAGACCTTCCGCAAGGAAAACGACCAGGTGCTCGAAGCCACCGGCAAGTTCCCCGACCGCACGTTCGGCTTCGTGTATCTGAACCCCAAGCACGTCGAAGAAAGCCTCGCCGAACTGGACCGCTGCGTCGCGCGCGGGCCGATGGTCGGCGTGAAACTCTGGGTCGCGAAGGAATGCCGCGCCGCCGAACTCGACCCCATCATCCGGCGCGCCGGTGAGTTGGAGGCCGTCATTTTCCAGCATACCTGGCTCAAGGTCGCCGGCAATGACCCCGGCGAGTCCACGCCCGACGACCTTGTCCAACTCGCCGCGCGGCATCCGACCACACCCATCATCTGCGGCCACACGGGCGGCGATTGGGAGCGCGGCATCCGGGCCATCCGCGCGAGCAAGAACCTCTACGCCGACCTCGCCGGCTCCGACCCCGTCGCGGGCTATACCGGGATGGCCGTGCGAGAACTCGGTGCCGAGCGCGTCATTTACGGCAGCGACGCCGGTGGCCGCAGCTTCGCCTCGCAGCTTGGCAAAGTCTTCGGCGCACAGATTCCCGACGCCGCTAAACAACTCATCCTCAGCGGCAATCTGAAGCGCTTGATGATGCCAATTCTAAAGCGGAAAGGGGTCAAAGTATGAACGATGGTTTGCCCCGGCGTGCCTTTGTGAAAGTGGCCTCCGCAGCATCGCTCGCCACGCTGAGCCCATTGACCTCCGTGGTTGCCGAGTCAAAGCGGCTGGCGCCGGAAGCCCTCATCGACACCAACCTCACCTTGTCGCGCTGGCCGTTCCGCCGCTGCCCGCTAGATGAGACGAACGCGCTCGTCGCTAAACTGCGCGAGCACGGCGTCACTCAGGCGTGGGCGGGCACATTCGACGGCCTGTTGCACAAAGACCTCGCCAGCGCTAACGCCCGGCTCGCCACCGAATGCTGTGCGCACGGCGGCCTGCTCGTGCCCTTTGGCTCAGTGAACCCGAAGCTGCCCGACTGGGAGGAGGAAGTGCGCCGCTGCGCCGAAGTCCACCAGATGCCCGGCATCCGCCTGCACCCGAACTATCACGGCTACAAGCTCGATGACCCCGCCTTCGCCCGGCTGCTCGCGCTCGCCGCCGGGAAGAAGCTCATCGTGCAACTCGCGGTCATCATGGAAGACGAGCGCACCCAACATCCGCTCGGGCAGGTTCCGCCCGTGGACACCGCGCCGCTCGCCGATCTGCTCAAGCGCACGCCCGGTCTTCGTCTCCAACTGCTCAATGCCTTCCGCACCCTGCGCGGCGAACCCCTGCTCCGCCTCGCGGCGGCCGGCGCGCGCTTTGAAATCGCCACGCTCGAAGGCGTCGCGGGCGTGGCGAACCTCGCAAAGCAAATCCCCGCCGAGCGCCTCTGCTTCGGTTCGCACGCGCCGCTGTTTTATTTCGAGAGTGCGGCGCTGAAGCTCAAGGAGTCGGAGCTGAACGCCGCACAGGAGCGGGCCATCCGCGGTGGCAGCGCACTTCGGCTGCGCGGCTAGGTTGGCAGTGGCGCCGGCATCCTCCGGTCACTTCGCCTCCCACACGACCTTCCCGCCCACCATGGTCAGCAACGCCTTCGTGTCGCGGATCTTGTCCTCCGGGCAGGTAAGGAGATCGGTATCGAGCAGCACGAGGTCGGCGAGCTTGCCGGGTTCGAGCGAGCCGGTGGTGGCTTCCTTGCGCAGCACTTTCGCGTTGTTGCTGGTATAGAAGCGCAGCGCCTGTTCCCGCGTCAGCGCCTCTTCCGGATGCAACTGACCGTCGTGCCATTTCGCGCGGCGGGTGATGGCGGTCTGCATCCCGAGAAATGGGTTGTAGGGGTTCACGCTGCGGAACGAACCGATCTTCTGCATGTGATCCGAGCCGCCGCCCGCCACGCCGCCGGCGGCAAAGATGCTCTTGAGCGGCTGGAAGTAGCGCAGCCGGTCGTAGCCGAACTGCTTGGTGAGCGTGCGGGTATCGAGGTAGAGCCAAGCGGGCTGGATATCCACGACCACGCCGAGGCGCGCGGCCATTTCCACCGCTTCCTTGCTCATGAAGTTGCAGTGCGTGATGGACGGGCGCGCGGCCCGGACGGGCAGGCCCTCCTGCGTCAGTTCGTCGTAGCATTCCAGCAATGTGTGCACCGCCCCATCGCCGACGGAGTGCGCGGTGAATTGCAGGCCGCTCTCGACGGCGGCGCGGACCATCGGCTTGAGGCGATCCTTGGGAATGAACAGCACGCCGCGATACGCGGGGTCGGTGATGGAGTAAATCTCGCTCACGCCCCATGGCTGGCGCATGTAGGCGCTGCCGGTCAGCATCCCGCCGTCGAGATACATCTTGATGCCGATGACGCGCACCCAATCGTCGCCTCCTCTCGCCTGCGGATGCTTCGCCACTCCGCGAATGTTGTCCTGGATCTTGGCCAGCTCACCGAGCGAGCCGATGCTGTGCGAGCAACTCACCCGCACGGTGAGGGCCCCCGCTTCACGGAGTGTCGCGTAGCGCGCGATGGCATCCGGGCTGGCATCGCGGTCGCCGATGCTTGTGATGCCGACGGAGTTGTAGTCACGAAACAGCTCGCGGAGCCGGGCCTGCCGTTCCGCTTCGGTGGGTGACCGTGCGCCGGTGGAACCGCTTTTGAAGTAATTGGCATGCGTGCGGAGAATGCCGGTTGGCTCGCCTCGATCGTCCTTCTCGATTTTCCCGGGCACGCCGGGCGGAAGCTGGAAATGGCGGTCAATCTTGTTGAGCTGGAGCGCCAGCGAATTGACGGAGGCGTCCGGACCGGTTCGGAAGATGACGGGGTGCTTCGGTGCGGCGGCATCCAGTTCGGCCCGCGTGGGGTAACGTTGTTCGCGGAGGCGGGTGATGAACACTTGGGACAACGTGATCCACTGGCCCGCGGGCACCACCGCAGTGCGCGCACGGATGTAGGCGAGCACGTCGCCGATCGATTCCATCTCGGGCATCACGTGGTCGAATTCGTAAAGGCTCGCGCCGCTGGGGTGCGTGTGGGAATCCATCAGGCCCGGAATGACGAGTCGGCCCTTGGCATCCACCACGCGCGTGTTGGGCCCGACAAGCCGGCTGACATCTGCGTCTTTGCCGACGGCCAGTATCTTGTCCCCCCGCACGGCAACAGCTTCGGCGAGGGAGAACCGCTCATCGACGATGGCCACCTTGGCGTTGCGGAGAACGAAATCTGCCGGTTCAGCGGCAGTGAGGAAAACTGCGGTGACCACCAGAAATAACGATGGCAGGACGGCATCGAAACCGCGTCGAAACAATCGCTTGGACATGGTTTTGGATAGTGACGACATGAATGCGCGTGGACAAAGAGTTTTTCCGAGGCGGCTGGGCGGCGGCGGCGTCCTACCTTCCAGCCAGCCGGCTGGCCCGGTCAGCGTTGAAGGCGTCAGTTGGCTCTCGGTGTATGGGGCCCTGGTAGTATTCCTCGTGTGGGGCTCGCAACTTTTCGGAGCCACGCTCATTTATCGGACCGGCTTCGAGGGGCATGAGGGCTATCAGACGAACCTCAGCCTGACGGGCCAAAACGGCTGGGTGCACGAAGGAACCGGGGGCAACGGCGTGGTGGTGGAGTTCATTCCCGGTGCGGGGCAGTCGGCCTACATTGGCTTTGGCGCACCGACGGGGACGGACGAATTCCTCAACATCTGGCGCCCGGTCAACCTCGCGCCTGTGCCGACGAATTTGAGCGTCATCACGTTTTCGGTGACGATGCTTATCGTGGACTCCAGCAACGGCCGGCGCGACGACTTCCGCTGGAGCTTCTACAACACCAACGCGAACCGTCTCTTCACCGTGGACTTCGACAACGTGACCGAGGGCATCAACTACGCGCTGGACAACGGCGCTTTCGTGAGCACGGGCTTCCAGTTCACGCGCGGCGCGGTCCATGAGCTGACGATCACCCTGAACTTCCCGCGCAACCGCTGGCAGGCTGCGCTTGACGGCGTTGCGTTGTCCGGGCCCGTGCCCATCACCACGACCAATGCCGCGCTCAATTTGGGGGACGTTGACGCCGTATGGGCTGTGCGCACCCCGGGCAATCCAGGGAACAACTACCTTGTTTTCGATAACTACCAACTGGCCGGCGAACCGCGCATCACCGTGCCGACGCTGTATTCCCCCACCCGCCAGCCAGACGGGCAGTTACGGCTGTCGGTGGCGACGGAGCCCGTCACGCGCAATGTCATTGAGGTCTCCACCAACCTTGTCAGCTGGGTTGGCGTTATGACGAATGGCACGCCGGCCGGGAGGTTCGATGTGTTGGACAACGCCACCATGCTCATGCCCCGCCGCTTCTACCGGGTGCGAGCGGTGGAGCCCTAGCAGCTCAAACGTAGGGGCTCCCCTGATGCCACAGCCGGGGAAAGTCTGGCTTGGCGTGGTTTCCATCCGACACTACCTTTCGGAGGTAGGTTCCCGTTGCCCATGAACCCAAATGGCATCCTCAAGCAGCATTGGCTGCACGTCGCTCTCCACTTCGCGGTGGATGCCGTGATCTTCGCGATCGCGTTCGTCATTGGCACCGACTTCGTCATTCCAGATGACGATGTCTCCCGGCGACTGGAGTCCTATGTGCCGGGCATCCTGCTGGGGGCGGTCATGTTTCCCTGCTTGGTCTACATCTTCGGTCTATACTCGCCGCAGAGCTACAAGCAACGCGTTACCCGGCGGGCAATTGTGCTGGCCATCTGCCTCTTCGGCACGGTGCTGCTGATGTTCCCGCTCTTCTACCTGAAGAAATCCACGAGCATTGGACGCGGCGTGTTTGGCATCAGCGTTCCGATGGCTTATTTCGCCATCCTCGTCCACCACGGCTTCCTGCTGCGATCGCTCCGCAACTATCGCGAACGGGTGGCCTTCATGATGACCTGCACTTTTGATGAGTTGGAGGCGCGTTTCTTCCAGTCTCTCGGGACCGAGAACATGGAGTTGGTCGGTCTCGTGCATTACGACAATTACCAGCCCATCGGCGAAATGCGCGTGTTGGGGAAGGTCAGTGATCTGGCTGACATCGTGCGGCGCGAAAACATCCACCGCATCCTCTGCACCAGCAAAAGCATCAGTGACCCGGCCATGTGCAAGGTGTTCTGCGAGTTGCGTTATTCTGGCGTGCAGGTCATGCCCTTGGTCAGCGTCTTCGAGGAGGTCCACCAGCTGGTGCCGCTGGAATTGATCACTCCCGAATGGCTGCTGACCGCGAGCGCCCAGCCGCACATGCTCTACATCAAGAAGGTGAAGCGTGCGTTTGACATCGTGGTCTCCCTGCTGGGGCTGCTGTTCCTCGGGCCGGTGATGCTGCTGGCGATTCTGGCGACCAAACTCACCTCGCGCGGCCCCGCGTTTTACAAGCAGGTGCGCGCCGGGCGCTTCGGCCGCCCGTTTAATGTCATCAAGCTGCGCTCCATGCGCGTCGATGCCGAGAAGCACGGCGCCGTCTGGTCCACCCCCGGCAAGGATCCGCGGTCCACGCTCGTCGGGCATTTCCTGCGCAAGTATCGTATCGACGAGATTCCCCAGCTCTTCAACGTGCTGCGGGGTGACATGTCGTTCGTCGGTCCGCGCCCTGAGAGACCTGTGTTCATCGAGGAGTTGGCGCAGCAGATCCCCTACTTCCAGGAACGGCTGATGGTGCAGCCGGGCATTACTGGCTGGGCACAGGTAAATTACCCCTATGGTTCATCGGTGGAGGACGCCAAGTGGAAGCTAGAATACGACCTCTACTACATGAAGCACATGAGCTTGTTCCTCGACTTGTTCATCCTGCTCGACACCGTCCGCATTGTGCTCCGCGGCGGGATGAAGGGCGACGCCAAGGATCGGCTGCCGCGCTACGAGGCCATCTGGTTCTTCCGCGTCTTCGGCAATGAGGAACCCCGCACTCCGCGTCCTCCCACGCCTTGAGCTGCGTGGCGCTTGACGCCGGCGGTGCTTTACTCTAATTGGAACCTGCGCTGCGCCCTTGGGCGCTTTTCGCACGGATGGATTTCCCCGCACCCGACCGGCATCGGTGCATGCATTTGTCCGGTAGGCCCTGGTTCGGGATGCGAGAGTCCCTCCGCCATTGAACCGCCAGTCATGGCGACGTGAACCAGAAAGAACCGCTGAAATGAACCACTCGACCCACGCCCAACCCGAGCCCTCACACGATGAGATCGCCCTGCATGCCTTTCTCCTATGGGAGAAGGAAGGTCGGCAGACGGGGCGCGAAATGACCTACTGGCTCCAGGCTGAAGCCCAACTGCGCCAGACCCAGCAGCAGCAGATCGAGACGGCAGCCAAGGTCATCCGCCAGTGGCCGCCAGCACCTTCTGTGGCCAAGAGCGCGGTCATCACGCCCGCCAAGGCGAAGGTTGTCAAAGCCGCCGCCTCCCGCGACGTCGCGGTCAAGTCGGCTCCGGTGGCCAAGGCAACCCGCAGGCCTACAGCCTCTGCTTCCCCCCGCAAGGCCATGGCTCGCCACTGAGCGACCGGAAGCTTCGATTAGTTTTGGTGCGGCAGCCAAACCGCACGCCTCTTCCGCCAACAAAAGACTCGCCTCAGGCGGGTCGCGGGCTATGTTTCGTCTGCGGCTTCAGGCGCTCGCATGACGAAAGAAACGCTCGAAAAAGTGAGAGAATTGCGCGAAGATCGGCGCAATCTCCCCGTCGCGCTCCACGTCGGCTCCACCATCGGCATCCTCGCGCTCGCGTTGGTGGCCATGAAGCTCTGGCCACTGTGGCCGGTCTGGGTTGCGGCCTTCGTCGTGATCGGCTTCATGCAGTATCGCCTCGTCATGGCCATCCACGAGGCGACGCACAAGAACCTGTTCTTTCCGGTGGCGGTGAACGAGGCGATGGGCAAGGGCCTCAGTGGACTGTTGGGCATGAACTTCCTGCTCTACCGGAAGTCGCACCTCCAACACCACAAGTCCCCGCAGAAAATTGGCGAAGACGTGGATGCCCCGCTCTACAGCCCGCCGCTCCGCGTGAAACCCGGCCTGCCGCGCGCGTGGGCGTTGCTCACCGGCGTAGTCGTGTCGCTCTTCCGCAAGATTGTCCGCAAGTTCACCACCCGCGCGCAGTTCGGCAACAAGACCATTGAGACCGAGCGCGACTGGGTGCAGCTCGGCCTCATCCTCGCTGGGCAGGCGGCGCTCTTCGCGCTGTTCGCCACGCAATTTCACTGGTGGGCCTACTTCACGCACTGGCTTGCGCCGCTCGTGCTCATCGCGCAGCTCCTCGACGAGGTCCGCATCTTCGTCGAGCACGGCTACTGGTTTCTGCACACGACCGACCCCGCGCCGCTCGACGAACTGGAGCAGGCCACCGTGGACATCGAGGCCACCTTCCTGGAGGCCTACCTCATCGCGCCCTTCGGCTTCGACACCCACCTCGCGCACCACACGCAGCTCGGCGTGCCCTTCTACAACCTCCGCAAGCTCTCCCGGCTCCTGCAGGAAAACGAACCCGGCTACCTCCAACCCATCCGCCGCAGCTACCTCGCAGTGCTGTGGGAAATGATTAATGCGGAGCCGAAGGTGGCGCATGGCGCGGCGAACGCGGCGTGACGTTTTAGAGCACCCTCCGGTCGGGACGCGCTTTGGAAGTTGAACGTTGCGCGTTGAACGTTGAACGTTGAACGTTCCCCCCGCCATGCCTTCCACCACCGGCACCGACGGCCATTGTCTCCTCTGCGGCGAACGCGGCTGGACGCTCGTCTCCCGCACCGACGACCGGGAATACCACTCTCGCCCCGGCGAGTTCTCCATCGTGCGCTGCTGGAAGTGCGGCCACGTCTATCTCAATCCCCTGCCCGCGCCGGAGGAGGTCGCCGCGCTTTACCCGCCGACTTACTACACGGTCAACCCCAACTCCCCGCTCTTCCACGAGAGCAAGCTCATCCGCTGGAAGATGGGCAAGGACGCCCGCGATTTCCGCGCACGCTGGGGCGAGCGGCGCTTCACCAACCTCATCGACATCGGCTGCGGCGACGTGAAACGCATCGCCGCCTACCGCGACGCCTATGCGGACTGCGCTGCGCAAGCCACCGCCTTTGACCTGCTCTTCAGCGACCGCGCGCGCGCCTTGGCGAAGGAGCTGAACGTCGAGTGTCGCGAAGGCAACATCGAGACCGACGTGGCCAGCCTGCCGGACAACAGCTACGACCTCGCCTTCATGCGCCAGCTCATCGAGCACCTGCGCGACCCGCGTCAGGCGCTCTTGAACCTGCGCCCGAAGTTGAAGCCCGGCGCGCTCCTCGTCATTGACACGCCGAACGTCGGCGGCCTGGACTTCGCGCTGTTCCAGCGGAGTTACTGGGCGGGCTTCCACACGCCGCGCCACTTCCACCTGTTCAACCAAGCTTCGCTGACCAAGCTTGTGCAGGAAGCGGGCTTCAAGGTGATTGACCGCGGCTACCTGCCCTCCATCGGCTTCTGGATTATCAGCCTACGCGTGAAGTTCGGCCTCGATTGCGTGGAGGAAGGCGACTGGCCGTGGCGGCACATCAGCTTGAAGAACATCGCGTTCAGCGGCGGCTTCACCGTGCTGGACACGCTCTGCATCAAGCTCGGCCTCGCCACCTCAAACCAGTTCGTGGTCGCGGTGAAAGAGTAGCCCTTTTGCCTTCCCGCGCTTAGGTTGCCTGCCTAGGCTCCCGGCACTTTCGGAACATGAACACGCTTCTCCTTGGCAAAAGCTCCCTGCGCACGAGCCGGCTGGCCTACGGCTGCTGGCGCATCGCGGACACGGAGGAACTCGGCCGCACTGTGGGCCGCGCAGCCATACTCGCCGCCTACGAGGCGGGCTACACGCTGTTCGACCACGCGGACATCTACTGCGCCGGCCGCGCGGAGAAGGCCTTCGGCGATGTGCTCCGTGAAGTCAGCGGCATGCGCACGCGGGTGGTCATCGCGACCAAGTGCGGCATCCGTCTTGCGGGTGAGCCGCTGCCGGAGGCGCCCTTCCGCTACGATTTTTCCGCTGCCCACATCGTGTGGAGCTGCGAGCAATCGCTCCGCCGGCTGGGCGTAGAGACGATTGACCTCTACCAGCTTCACCGGCCCGACTGGCTGATGAATCCGGACGAAGTGGCGGTGGCCTTCGCGCAACTCCGCCAGCAGGGCAAGGTGCGCGAGTTTGGCGTGAGCAACTTCCGACCGGCGCAGCTCACTGCGTTGCAGCGCGCGCTGGATTTCCCGCTCGTCGTCAACCAGGTGGAAATCAGCCTCGCCAATCTCGCCGTGTTCAACGACGGCACGCTGGACCAATGCCTCGCCGAGCGCGTCACGCCGATGGCGTGGAGCCCGCTCGCGGGCGGCCTGCTCGCCGAGGGCGCGCGGCGGCTGCTGCCGTCGCAGGAGAATTACCGGGTCGAACGCGTGGTGCTGGAACTGGACGCGCTGGCCCGCGTGCGCGGCAGCACGCGCGGCACCGTGGCGCTGGCGTGGCTGCTCAAGCACCCCGCCGGCATCGTGCCCATCGTCGGTTCGACCAAGCCCGAGAAAATCCGCGAAGGTGCGAACGCCCCGCGCGTCGAGCTGTCCCGCGAGGAGTGGTATCGGCTGCTCGAAGCCGCGCGCGGCGAACGGCTGCCGTGAGACTGGAGCCACGGATGGACAAGGATGGACACGGATGCGGGTTCGGTGGCTGGTCTGGCTGCTCCGCACAGTTCTTGTTCACTGAGCGCTTCCCATTCACCGCCAGTCCGTGTGCATCTGTGTCCATCCGTGGTTGAATTCTTCCCCCACCGTCCATGAGCCAAACCATCCGCCGCACTGCTGCTGACCTAGACACCTTGCCCGCCGAGCTCTGGCGCGAACTGGAGCAGGCCGTCGGCGAGCCGACCCATCCGTTCCGCACGCCGGTCTTCGGCACGAGCAACCTGTTCGAGTGCGCGCTGCGCGTCGTCGTCCTGCGCCAAGTGGATGCCACCAAGCGGTGGCTCGTGGCCTACTCGGACGCGCGGGCGCAGAAGGTTCACCAGCTCGGCCTTTGCCAGCAGGCGCACTGGCTGTTCTACGACCCTGCGCGCCGCACGCAGCTCCGCATCAGCGCCGGCACGATGATTCACGTGAAAGACGGCATCGCGGCGGAACACTGGCAGAAGCTGCCGCTCGCAAGCCGGCGGAACTACTGCGCCAACCAGCCGCCGGGCTCGGACATCCATGCGCCTGCGGACGCCATTGCACCGGAGCTCAAGTCCGAGAAAGTGACGGCCAAGCAGCTGGAGGTGGGCTACGAAAACTTCGCCGTGCTGGTATCAACCGTGGATCAGATCGAATGGCTCCAGCTTTCCGAGGAAGGCCATCAACGCGCCGTCTTCAACTGGACGGCCGTGCGCTGGAGCGGCCTATGGCTGGTGCCATAATCAGCCGGGGCTAGGCTTCCAAGGCTTTGGGCGGAGCGAGCACGAACGACGCCAGCAGGGCTTGGCGGGCGGTGGCTGGCTGACGCAGGAGTGCGACCACGGTGCGCGCGTCGGCGTTGACCGGGCGCAAGGCCGGTTTCGGCGCGTGCAATGGTTGGCCGTGCTTTTCCACCTGCGCGTCCACCCGGTGCATGTGTGCGGCCACGGACTCGTGGAAGTGCGCGATGCGCTGGCTGGCCTGATGGGATTCCTCCATTCTGGCCAAGGGTTTCGTCGGCTCCGGCTGGCTGTCCAACGCCACCTCGGACCACGGGGAGGAGCTTTCGCGGGAAGCCAAGCTCTCCTCATCCACGCCCTGGGATTCGCGCGCAACCGGTTCGGGCATGGGCGGCGGCTCAACCCGCCGGACGATGGGCGGGGGTGGCGGGGGCACGCCGGCGGTCTGATCCAGCGGCGGTTTCCCCTCCAGCAGGCGCTTGAGCTCCTCCTCCCAGTTCAATGGCTGGTTGGGTGTGCCGGTGCCCGCGGGCTGCTGGTAGGGTTTGTAACTCTCGTCGTCCTCACCGCCCCACGGCTCGGCCTGGTTCGGCTTCTTGTTGCGGTTTTGCAGCCAGCTCGAAATCGCCGAGATGATGACGATGGCAAGGATGACATACGGGTTGTCGGTGAACCCGAGCAGTCCCGAGATTGTCAGTCCTTCATGCATCAGTTTGGCCAGGGTCAGGCGTTCAGCTCTTCACCTGCGGGGTGGCTCCGGCGGTGGCGATGCTCTCGCGCATGCCGGTGTCGGCCTGCACGTTCTTCATCTTGTAGTAGTCCATCACGCCAAGGTTGCCGCTGCGGAAGGCCTCGGCCATGGCCAACGGCACCTGGGCCTCGGCTTCCACCACCCGCGCGCGCATCTCGGAGACGCGGGCGACCATTTCCTGCTCGGTCGCCACGGCGGCGGCACGGCGGACTTCCGCCTGCGCCTGCGCGATGAGCTTGTTCGCCTCGGCCTGCTCGGCCTGCAGCTTCGCACCGACGTTCTCGCCCACGTCCACGTCCGCGATGTCAATGGAGAGGATTTCAAACGCGGTGCCGGAATCGAGGCCCTTCTCCAGCACGGTCTTGGAAATGCGGTCGGGGTTTTCGAGCACTTCCTTGTAGGTCGTCGAGGAGCCGATGGTGGTCACGATGCCTTCGCCGACGCGCGCGATGATGGTCTCCTCGGTCGCGCCGCCAACGAAGCGATCAAGGTTCGTGCGCACGGTGACGCGGGCCTTGACCTTCACGGCGATGCCGTCCTTGGCCACGGCGTCAATCGTCACCTTGCCGGACGCGGCGGCGGGGCAGTCAATGACCTTGGGGTTCACCGAGGTCTTCACGGCCTCGATGACGGTCTTGCCCGTGCCTTTGGTCGCGAGGTCAATGGCGCAGGCGCGGTCGAATTCCAGGTGAATGCCGGCCTTCTTGGCGGCAATGAGCGCCTGGACGACGGCCTCGATGTTGCCGCCGGCGAGGTAGTGCGTGGACAGGTCGTCGATGGAGATGGGGATGCCGGACTTTACCGCGGTGATGCGCGTATCCACGATGCTGCCCACGGGGACGCTCCGGAGCTTAAGCGCGATGAGTTCGGTGAAGGTTACTTTCGCGCCGCTGAACAGGGCGCGGATGTAGATCATGCCGAAGTTCAGCACGATGATGGCGAAGATGAACGCCACCAGCGCAAGGAATCCGAGCAGCAACGCGCTGCCGGGGAATGACTGGGCTAGGATAGGGATCGGGCTCATGGGGTTTTTCCTGGTTGGGGATTTGGTTGAAGCTTTGGTTAAAAATCAAACTGGCCGGACGACCACGCGCGCACCCTCGACGGCGACGACCCGGACCGCCACGCCACGGGCCACCATCCCGCCCTCCGTCACCACGTCCACGCGCTGCCCGCCGATGATTGCTACGCCCGAGGGCCGCAGGGCCGTATGCGCCACGCCGGCCTGGCCGACCAGCTCGGGACGCTCCGTGCCGATGTCACCAACCGCGCCGTGGGAGGTGTAAATGCGAGCGAACCGGCTTTCGGGAAAATATTTTAGCCAAAGCACAAAACCCGCCACCAGCCCCGCCATGGTGCCCAAGAGAATCCAGTTGCCGGTCGTTACCCCAAGGTCTTGATAGCCCATCACGACGCCGGCGATCAGACAGCCGACGCCAAGCAGGCCGGCAATCATGCCCGGCAACACCGTCTCCGCAAGCAGCAGGACTGCGCCCGCGAGGAGGAGGGTGATGACCAGAACCATGGGGCGGAGAGTAGGAGGGCGGCCGCGTCCGGCCAAGTGGAATTCCGGTGACGGATTTGTAGGCGGTGGCCCGGGTCGCGCGGGGCGTCAGTCCACCGGCGACTCGGTCAGCAGCTTGCGATAGACCTGCCGGGCGTGCTCGTAATCTTGGCGGGCTTGGTCCTTCTCGGCGGCGGCGTAGGTGCGCTCCTTCTGCTGCCAGCAGACTTCGAGTGATTGCGCGCACCACTCGGCACTGCGCTTGGAGGCGCGCACGGGCTGGTCGCCGACCATCACCCAGATCGGGTTCGTGTGGCTGCTGGGCAAGATGCGCAGCGCGACCCAACTGCTGCGCTCGATCTTCGTCTCGAAGACGAGGTTAATCTGCGAGCCGTCGGCCACGATGCGCTTCGTCTTAACAACTTGGCCGTTGACGATGAGTTCCACCGGGACTTCGCGCGACTCGCCGATGCGGGCGCGCTCGATGTCCCAATAGGGCTTTTGGTCGTAACGACGCCCCTTCAACGCCGCATCAGGCTGCTCGTTGAGGCGGGCGGCGGCGCGCGCAGTGAAGCGGAGCACACCGGGTTCTTTCAGCC
This sequence comes from uncultured Klebsiella sp., assembly GCA_964591495.1. Taxonomy (GTDB): domain Bacteria; phylum Verrucomicrobiota; class Verrucomicrobiia; order Limisphaerales; family SXTU01; genus SXTU01. Next base: position 372 of record CAZQEW010000033.1, on the reverse strand, counting down.
GGACCTCGCTATTCTTGACCGAAATTGGCGGCAGCTCGTTGGCCGTCAGGCGAGTTCTCGGCTTGCCGTCAATGTCCGCCTCCTGCCCCGAAACAACGGTGCTCGCCGTGAAGTCAATCAGGTGGCTCTTCCCATCGCTCACATAGTTGTTCCCCGCGCGGATGCCCTCGCACCAGTCCTCGTAAGTCCACTTCGCCGGGAGCTTCACGTAGCTGCGGCCGAGCCCGACCTTCTCGCCGTAGATGCAGGGGAAGTCCGTCTCGCCGCTGATGCGCGTGCGGAAGCCGACGTTAAGCGTGTGATACCAGATGTTCAGTTCCCACAGGTGCGGCGTGTCCACCATGCTGAGGAAGTCCACGGCCGGCACCGGCT
>CAZQEW010000032.1:0-35508 GCA_964591495.1 uncultured Klebsiella sp. | reverse complement strand
CTTCCCGCGCTGCAAGACGACGCTTTACGACAGCGGCATCCGCACGCCGTTGCTGGTGCGCTGGCCGGCGAAAGTAAAGGCCGGCAGCAGTTGCGGCAGCCTCGTCAGCACGGTGGACTTCGGGCCAACCTTCCTCGAACTCGCGGGCGTGCCCGCCGCGCCGAGTTTCCAAGGCAAGAGCTTCGCGCCACTGCTGACCAACCCTGCCGCGCGCGTCCGCGAACACATCTTTGCCGAACACAACTGGCACGACTTCGATGCCCACAAGCGCGCCGTCCGCAGCGAGCGTTTCAAATACATCCGTAACTTCGACGCCGAGCTGCCCAACACGCCGCCCGCCGACGCGGTGCGCAGCCTGACCTTTCAGGAAATGCGCCGGCTCCGCGACTCGGGGAAGCTAACCCCGGCGCAACTTGCGCCCTTCCAAAAGCCCAAGCCCGCCGAAGAACTCTACGATGTGGACGCCGACCCGCATGAGCTTCGCAACCTTGCCAGCGACCCGCAGCACGCCGCTACGCTGGCTCAACTCCGCGCCGCCTTGGCAACGTGGCAAAAGAACACGAGCGACCCGGCGAGCGGCGTGCGTGCGAAGGACGAGTTCGACCGTGAGACCGGCGACCCGCTGCCGAACCGCCAGCGCCCGCGCCCCACAAAGGCCCAGTTACTCGGCAACCGGCCTTAGTTGGTCCCTGCCAACTCGACTGCGGGGCATTGCTTCTTCCCGCTTTTCCCACGGCGGTTTTTGGCTACACTGCCGCCATGCCGTCATTCGACATCGTATCCAAAGTCAACTCGATGGAAGTGGAAAACGCCGTCAGCCAGGCCAAGAAGGAGCTGGCCACGCGCTTCGACTTCAAGGACGCGAAAGCCGAGATCACGCTGGAGAAGAACGAGATCAAGCTCACCGCGCCCGATGCCTACAAGATGAAGACCCTGGTCGAGATCGTGTTGGGCAAGCTCGCCAAGCGCGGCATCAGCATGAAGAGCGTGGACGAGGGCGAAGCCGACCTTTCGCCGCTGGGGCACGCGCGGCAGTCGGTGAAGTTGAAGGAAGGCATTGAGGCCGCCGTGGCCAAGCAGATCACGGCCTTCATCCGGGACGGAAAGTTCAAGGTCACCAGCAGCATCAATGGCGCGGAGGTGCGCGTGAACAGCAAGAGCAGGGACGAGCTGCAGGCGGTCATCGCCGCCATGCGTGCGAAGGATTTTCCCGTGGCGTTGAGCTTCGTGAACTTCCGGGATTGAGCACCGTGGCTGCACCGGTTCCAGCCAGTTATCTCGGTTCGCCGCTGACGCAGCTCGGTTGGAACGCCCGTTGGGAGGCCGCCTTCGCCCCGCACCGCGCTGCCGGCCTCGTGCCTGCCCGCGTTGCGGCCGAGGATCGCCATTACTACAACGTCTTCACGGTTGACGCGGAGCTGCTCGCGCAGGTCACAGGCCGGCTGCTGCACGATTGCACTCCCACCCAACTCCCGAAGGCTGGCGACTGGGTGGCGGTGGCGCTGCACGAGGGCGAGGAGAAGGCCACCATCCATGCCGTCCTGCCGCGCGCGACCCAGGTCTCGCGCAAGGTTGCCGGCCGCAAGGCCGACGAACAGGTGCTGGGGGCAAACCTCGACTTGGTGTTCATCGTCCAAGGTCTCGACGACAACTTTAACCTGCGGCGGCTGGAGCGTTTCTTGGTGATGGTTCACGAAGGCGGGGCCAAGCCCGTGATCCTCCTTAACAAGACCGACCTGTGTCCGCACACGGCGCAGCGCCTGGCGGAAGTGAAGTCTGCCGTCGGTGAAACTCCCGTGTTCGCGGTCTGCGCCATCACCGGCGCGGGAGTGAAAGGGCTGTGGCAATGGATCCACGAAGGCGTCACGGTGGCATTCATCGGCTCGTCGGGCGTGGGCAAGTCCACGCTCATCAACCGGCTTTTTGGCGAGGAGATGCAGGATACCCTGCCGGTGCGCGAAAAGGACGCCAAGGGCCGGCACACGACCACGCGTCGGGAATTGCTCGTCCTGCCGCGCGGCGGCGTGGTGATGGACACGCCGGGGATGCGGGAATTTCACCTCTGGCTGGCGGACACGGGCCTGCAGGACACCTTTCCAGAAATTGAAGAGCTTGCCCTGAGCTGCCACTTCACGGGGTGCGGCCATACGGTTGAGAAAAGGTGCGCCGTGCTTGCTGCCGTTGAGACCGGCCACGTCACGGCGGACCGCTATCGCAACTATCTGAAGCTTCGCGCTGACCTGAAAAAGCTCGCCGAAACAACCGCCCCCGTCCGGGAAGCCCGCCAGCGGCGTCTCCGCATGGCCCAGCGCCGGTTTGACCAAATCCGGCACGATGATCCCGGCGAGGAATAGCCTCCTGGCCGCGCAGGTGGGAAAATTTGCTTGCCGCTTGGAAGGTGAATGCGGTTCATTGGCCGCGTCGCTGGAGAGATGGCCGAGTGGCTGAAGGCGCTGGTTTGCTAAACCGGTATACGGTCAAAAGCCGTATCGGGGGTTCGAATCCCCCTCTCTCCGCCACTTCCCGCCTGCTCCCTGATTTCCCTACTTCCTGCACGTCCGCATGGATATTAAGCGGGCACTTGAACTGAAAGGTGCAACCACTGGGCAATCAAGGTGCCAATCAACCGAAGGCTCTTCGGCAGGCCTGGTGCTGGCAAGGATCTGGCGGAATTCGGAATGAGTTATGGGGCGACTCGCCTATGCACAATCCACTCTCCGATAAACCGCTCCAAGATCTCCAGCGGCACCGCGCCGTGGCGGAGAACTTCGTCGTGGAATTCGCGCACGTCAAACTTCGCCCCCAGTTCCTTCGCGGCGCGGGCGCGGAGCTCCTTGAGCTTGAGTTCGCCCACCTTGTAGGCGAGCGCCTGGCCGGGCCAACTGATGTAGCGGTCAATCTCGTTGGTGATGTCGTTCTCCTGCTTGGGCGCGTTGGCCTTGAAGAAGTCGATCGCGCGCTGGCGGTCCCACTTGAGTGAGTGCATGCCGGTGTCCACCACGAGGCGGACGGCACGCCACATCTCGTAGGTGAGCTGGCCGAACTTGTCGTAAGGGTCCGCGTAGAGGCCGAGTTCCTCGCCCAGGTATTCGGAGTAAAGGCCCCAGCCCTCGATGAACGCGGTGTAGCCGCCGTAGCGCCGGAAGTTCGGCAGCTCGCCCTGCTCCTGCGCGAGGGCGATTTGCAGGTGATGTCCGGGCACGGCCTCATGCAGCGAGAGGGCCATCATCTCCCACTTGGGCCGCGTCTCGGGCCGGTAGAGGTTCACGAAGTAGGTGCCCGCGCGCGAGCCGTCGGCGGCGGGCTGTCGGTAGTAGGCTGTCGTCGTGTCGGGCGCGATCTTGTCCGGGATGGCCTCGATGCCGTAGGGCATGCGCGGGAGGGTTTTGAAGACTTTCACCAGCAGCGGGTCAATGCGCCGCGACATCGCGTGGTAGCCGACGAGGAGTTCCTGCGGCGTCTTGTAATAGAACTGCGGGTCGGTGCGGAGGAACTGGAAGAACGCTGGCAGGTCGCCCTTGAAGCCGACCTTGTCCTTGATGGCGAGCATCTCGGCGCGGATGCGGGCGACTTCCTTCAAGCCCAGCTCATGAATCTCGCGCGGCGTGAGCGAGGTGGTGGTGAACTTCTTCGCCTCGAACGCGTAGCGCCGCTCGCCGTCGGGCATCTGCCAGCAGCCGACCTGGTCGAAGCACGCGGGAAGATACTCCTTGGTGAAGAACTGGTGGAATTGCCGGTAAGCGGGGACGACTTGCTGCGCGATGATGGTGCGGGCCTCCCGCTGCAAACGGTCGCGGTCGGCAGCGAGGGCTTTCGGGATGTTCGTGAAGGGCTTGTAAAACGGGCTTTTCTCCGGGTCGCTGACGAGCTGCTTTTCGATCTGTCCGGGCACGCGCTGCATGACGACCTTCGCGTGAACGATGCGGGCGCGGATGCCTTCGCGCATGAGGTCGGTGGTCTGCGCAGCGTAGTGGGGCAGGGCGCGCAGCCGGGCGAGCCAGTCCTCAAAGTCCTTGAGCGTCTCGAAGCGCAGGCTGTCGGCCAACTCGTCCTCGGTCTGGAGGCCGCCGCGCTGGTTCAATGGAACGAAGTGCCAGCGGAAGGCGTGGCCCTCGATGCTTTGCGTGAGGCGATGCTCGAAGAGGTCGTAGTTCAGTTGGTCGCGCGGCGGGAGCGACTTGCGGTCCACTTTGCGCAGGCGTGCGACCGCATCGCGGTTGTGCTGGTGCTCGGCCTCGATGGCTGCGGGCGAGAGGTCTTCCCAACGGTCGTTCCAGCGGCGGTCGCCGAGTTGCGAGGCCCACGTTGGATTGCGCTGCATCGTGTAATCCCACTCGGCGGCAAAGAAGTCGTGGAGAGCCTTCGTGGCGTCGGCGGCGAAGGTGGAGTGGGAAGCCACTGCCAGGCAGAGGCAAAGCAGAGTGCGGTGCATATCGGCGAAGGATAGCCGCGCACTTCCGGCAGGAAATCAAAAAGCCTGTGCGACACTCCCTTGCGGCTCACTGCTTCGGCGTGGCGGGCAGGAAGAGTTCCGCGACGCGCTCGGCGAACACCGCCGGCTTGGCTTCGTCAGCGTTGGCCAGCACGATGACGGTCACGCGCTCCTTCGGGAATCGCAGATACTCGGTGCGAAAGCCCGACTGCGAGCCGCCGTGCCGGATCATGTCCCGGCCGCCCTTGGCCGTGACCGCCCAGCCGAGCCCGTAGTCGTGCGTGCTGCCGTCGTTGAGGCGGATGCGTGTCCACAGTTCCTTGCGTGAAGACGGCTTCAGCACGGTGTCACCGTCGAGCACGCGGTCCCACTTGGCGAGGTCGAGCACAGTGGAGTGAAACGCGCCGCTGGGCCGCAACGCCAACGCGTCGGTCACGGGCGTCCAATTGCCTTCCTTGCCGGCATAGCCGGTGGCGCGCGGGCCGCGCGGCGGCTGGTCGGTCGTGGCCGTGGCGTCGAGCTGCGCGGGCCGGAAGACGCGCGCGGCGATGAACTCCGGCCACGGCTGGCCGCCCTTGCGCCGGATGATTTCGGCGAGGGTGAAGTAGCCGACGTTGGAATACTGATACTTCTCGCCGGGCGTGAACTGGAGCGGCAGCGGATACGCTGCGCGGATCACGTTGATATCCGGCTGACGCAGGATGGGCAAATAGCCCGGCGACTCGCGCACCAGCCCGGACGTATGCGAGAGCAGTTGCCGCACCGTGAGCGGTGCCCACGTCGGCGGCGCGTCGTCGAGTAGGGCACCGAGCCGGTCGTCGAGCGTCATTTTGCCGTCTTCGACCAGCAGCAGAATGCCTGTGGCGATGAACTGCTTCCCCACGGACGCGATGCGGAAAACCGTCTCCGGCCGCACGGGAACTTTCTCCTCCACATTTGCGAGGCCGTAACCGGCTGACTTCGCGAGCTTGCCGTCCTTCATCACGGCCAGTGCCAGCCCGGGAATCTGCTGCCGCGCCAGCTCCGCGTTCACGAGGTCGTCCACTGCGTCCGCGCGCAGCAGCGGCGCGAACACCGGTAGAAGCACGAGCACCAGCACGCAAACGAGTCGGAGCAGGCGCATGGCAGAATTTGGTGAAGGCGTTCGGATCGTCCGGCGGCTCAATCGCGGCGGGGAGAAATTACAGACGGAACAGCTTCTTGGAGTTCTCGAAGAGGATCTTGCGCTCGACGGTTTTGCTCGCGGCGTATTTGCGGATGGCGGCGATGGTGCCTGCGCCCTGGCAGCCGGGGCCGCGCCCAATCGTGTCCGCGCAGTCGCTGCCGTAGAGGACTTTGTCCTGGTGCTTGTCGAGGAACCAACGCGTGTGCTCCTCGTCGCGCAGCAGCGAGTTGAGGCCGGAGCCGGCGCTCATGTCGGCGAAGCAGTTCGGGTAGTCGGCGAGATACTGGCTGGTGAGGCCGCCTTTGGCGACGGGGCCGGTGGGGTAGAGGTTCTTCCCGTCGTAGTTCGCATCGATGCTCGCCCAGGTGGTTTGCGCGTGCATGACGAAGATCGTCTTGGGGAACTTCCGAAACATGTCAGGCAGGCGCTTGAAGCCGGAATTGTAGGTGCCCTCCTGCAAATGTAGGAGGATCGGCACGCCATAGTCGGCGGCCAAGGCATACAGGGTCTGCGAATGCTCGGAGTCGCACTGTACGCCAAACTTCTGCTCGGCGATGATCTTCGCGCCGAGCTTCAGATACTTCTCAATTTCACCCTTTGCCTCGGGCAGGTCCGTCACCTCGTTCGCGCCGAAGAGGAATTCGCCGGGATGCGCCTTGGCGTAGGCCATCACGGCCTCATTGCCCGTGCAATTGGCGGCGAGGCCATTGGAGCGGCCGCCGTGCGTGGCGGGGCGGACGGTGGGGCGGCCAGCGGGCAGGAGGATGCTGGTGGTCACGCCCATCGCGCGCTGGTGCGCGAGCATCTGCTGGTCACTGCGCCCGTGATAATGGGTGTGCTGGTGGATGTCGATGATCGGCTCAGGCGGTGGGTTCGGTGCGGACACCTCTGCCGCTCCAAGGCGGGCGCTCGCACCGCAAACCGCGGCTCCGGCCCAAAGGAGCTGACGACGAGAACAGCGGACACTGAAGGGGGCAGAAGAGTGCATGGCCATGAGTTAAGTGCAGATGAGACTGATGGGCGCCCTCAGTTAAATCAACCTTTCGGGTCGCTCAGTTTGCCAAACTTCATTTCCGCCGTTTGACTCCCGATTGCATCCCGGAAAAGCCAAAGGCGCGGCTCGCGCCGCGCCCTCAGGTGCAATGCGGTGGGTTCCGGCTAGGCGCCCATGCCGTCCTCGAAGGAGCCGGCCGCCACGGGGAAAAGCAGGTTGTTCTTCACGTAGCGCACCCCGTCCGCGGAGCAGTAGTCGAGTTCCTTGTGCGCGCTTTCGGCTTCGACCACGAGCGGGGCGTCCTTGGTGCCCATGAGCTTCATGTAGCGCTGCGGGTAGCCGATGTGGATGAGGAGTTCGGCATAGCGTTGCATGTTCAGGTCGCCGCTGCCGAGGTCGGTGAACTGCATGGCGCGCTTGCCCCAGTCCGGCTGCATGGCGCGGAGCGGGAAGCCGGAGCGGACAACGAAGTTCTTGATGTGCGCGGCCCAGACGCGGCTGCCCACCTTGAGGAAACGGGTTTCCCAGGTCTCGCCTTCCCAGCAGTGCGAGGGGTCGGCGTTGACGCCCAAGGAGGCGTCGCCGTCGCAGATCTCGACGAGCATGTTGAAGTCATCGGCGGTGCTGGCGGCAGTGCCGGGGTGGATTTCGTGGCACAGCTTGATGCCGAGTTCATTGGCGTGCTTGCGAAGCTTGGCGGTCTTCTTGACGAAGCGTTCCTTGCCTTCCTCGAGCAGGTTGAAGCCGCCCCCGGCCCAGAAACCCCAGGGGTAGCCGGTTGCCAGTTCCCAGCCAAAGGCCACGCCCCAGAACATCGGCATTACCTTCACATTCAGCTCGGCCGCGAGATCCATGAGCTTGAGCAGGTAGTTCTCATGCCATTTCTCAACTTCCTGCGGCGACTTTTTGGCGATGTCGGGCGCGATGAACGGGTTGCCGGACTTGGTGCCGGTCCACGCGCTGGTGTGGACCCAGAACGGGCAGTGCGCGGAAATGCCGTCCAGCGTCATGCCGCGCGATTCGAAGGTGTCGCGAATTTCCTTCGCGGACTTGAAGAGCTTGCCGCCATTGAGGTGGTAGTTGCTCGGCTGGATACCGGTTGCGCCGGCGGCCTTGGCGAAGTCGAGGACTTCGGCGAGGGATTTGCCGCCGTGCTGGGCGCATTCGAGGCTCGGATGGTAAATCGCTTGAGGCATAATTGTTCTGCGTAATTTGGTTTGCGCTGTCGGACGAAGGCATAGCAAACGCGCTGCCGGCGACGCAATCGGAAACCCGCTGGCCACGGCAATTTTTCGCGGAATTGCCGGTTGCATCGCCTCTGCGTCGCGCTTATCCAAAGCGCTGCCAGCCAGCGCTGGCCTGATTCATGGCCGTTTTTTTCGACACCCACGCGCATCTGGATTACCCCGATTTTGCAGCCGACCTGCCGCAACTCATTGAGCGGGCGGCGGCGGCGGGCATCACACGGTTGGTCAGCATCGGCACAGACTTGGAGAGCAGCGCACGGGCGGTCGCGCTGGCGGAGCGCTTCGATTCGGTGTTTGCCGTGGCCGGCTGGCACCCAAACGACGCGGTGCGCGCCCCAAAGGACTTTCGCACCGAGTTGCGCACACTGGCGCAGCATCCGAAGGTCGTCGCCATCGGCGAGACGGGCTTGGACTACTTTCGGCTGCCGAGTGCGAGCGGCGGAAGCGCGGCTGACGACGCACACGTGAAGGCGCGCCAAGCGGAGGCGTTCCAGCAGCAACTCGAAGTTGCGGCGGAGACGGGCCTGAACTGCGTCATCCACACGCGCGGCGAGTGCTTCGACGAAACCTTGCGGATGATGGAGCCGTTCGCCGGCCGCCTGCGCGGTGTGTTCCACTGCTTTGTCGGCACACCGGAGCAGATGCGGCGCGTGCTGGCGCTGAGCTCGCTGGTGAGCTTCACGGGCATTGTGACCTTCAAGAACGCCGCGGAGGTGCGCGCCACCGTGGCGGCCACGCCGCTTGATCGTCTGATGCTGGAAACCGATGCGCCGTTCCTCGCGCCCATGCCTTATCGCGGCAAGCGCTGTGAGTCCGCCTACGTAAAGGAAATCGCCGCCGCGGTGGCCCAGACCAAGAACTGTTCCCTCGATGAACTCAGTGCCGCGACCTGCCGGACGGCGCGGGAGTTTTTCCCCAAACTAAGATGAGCGAGCCGTGGTCAACCGACTGGGGCTGCGCGCATGCGGCGGCGCTGGCGCGGAGTTTCCGTCATTGGCTCGGGCGGGACCTGGTGCCCGGCCGCATGGAGCCACGCGCGCTCGCTGAGGCTCTCTTCCACGCCCCTTTTGTGCTCGTCTCGCACGGAACCCAGCCCGATCCCGTGCTCAATTACGGCAACCGCGCCGCGCTCGCGCTGTGGGAGATGCCCTGGGACGAACTCACCCGCACGCCATCGCGGCTCACCGCTGAGCCGGTGGCTCGGGAGGAACGCGCGCGGCTTCTCGCGGAGGTCACGGCGCACGGGCACATCGCCAACTACGCGGGCGTGCGCATCTCGAAGACGGGCCGTCGATTCCGCATCCAACAGGCCATCGTGTGGAATCTGCTGGATGAGGCCGGCGGCCACTACGGTCAGGCGGCGATGTTCGACCGCTGGGAATTCCTGTGAACCGGTTCGCGCGTCATCTTCCCGTGGTCCTGCTGGCTTGCGTGGTGTGGCTCGCCGCCTGCAAGGACCAGCCTGCGCCGCCGAGTCCTGCCGATGCCGGCACTGCGCAGCCGGCGGCTACGGCATCGAAGATCAATTCCGTTGGTCCCGCCCACATTATCCTGGTGAGCTTCGATGGCACGCGGCCGGACACGGCGCAGACCGCCGCCATGCCGACCTTGCAGGCGATGGCGCGCGAGGGCGCGGTGTCGTGGAGCGCCCGGAGCATCGTGCCGCCGCTCACGTTGCCCGCGCACACGTCCATGCTCACGGGCCTCGGGCCGGAGGAACACGGGGTCTTCTGGAACGAATGGATTCCGGCCTTTGGCACGCTGCGAGTGCCGACGGTGCTTTCGCTGGCCACATCCAACGGCTTGGTCACGGCCGCTTTCTCCGGCAAGGACAAGCTGGCCTACCTGTTCCCGACCGGCTCGGTGAACCACCTGTCCTATCCGGTGCCAAACGCGGGTGATTTCTACCGCACCAACCATCTGCAAGGCGCGCGGCACGTGGCCGCACTGGCTGCGGCGCACTTCATCGCGAAGCGTCCGCGCCTGATGTACGTGCATTTTCTCGATGCGGACCTGGCCGGGCACTTCAATGGTTGGCCCTCGCCGGAATACGTCGCCGCACTGGCCGAGTGCGATGCGGCCTTGACCGAGCTGCGGGCGGGCATTGAACGCAGCGGGGCTACCAACACGCTCTTCCTGCTCACCGCTGACCACGGCGGCGCGGGCCTGAGCCATGGCGTGGACCGGCCCGAGGACATGACCATCCCGTGGATTGCCTGGGGCGCGGGTGTGCGGCGCGGCCACATGCTGACCAACGCGATCACCATGCCGGACACGGCCGCCACCATCGCGTGGTTATTGGGCCTGCAACTGCCGACCAACACCATCGGCCGGCCGGTGCGGCAGGCATTTACGCAGGGTGTCCATTGACTTAAGGCTTTGAGTTTGCGGCTTGGCGGGCCGGCGTTGAATCGGCTTCACTCTCCGCATGTCAGCCACGCCCGGTGCGCCGCGCGCCACCTCCGCCCGTCAATGGGTCATCTTCTACGCCGTTACGCTCGCCGTCATCACCTACGTGGACCGCGTCTGCATCTCGAAGTCCGCCGAGTTCATCATGCGGGACCTCAATCTCACCAAGGTTCAGATGGGCTACGCGTTCACCGCGTTCGGCTGGGCCTATGCGCTGTTTGAAATCCCCGGCGGCTGGCTTGGCGACAAGATCGGCCCGCGCAAGGTGCTCATGCGCGTGGTGATGATGTGGTCGCTCTTTACCATCGCGACAGGCTGGGCATGGGGACTGGTGTCGCTGGTTTGCTTCCGCTTCCTCTTCGGCGTGGGCGAGGCCGGCTGTTTCCCGAATCTCACCAAGGCCTTCACGCTCTGGCTCCCGGTGCAAGAGCGTGTCCGCGCGCAAGGCATCATGTGGCTCAGTGCGCGCTGGGGCGGGGCCTTCACCCCATTGCTCGTGGCGTGGATGCTTTCCTTCATGGAGTGGCGCTACACCTTCCTCACCTTCGGGATGCTGGGGATTGTGTGGGCGTGGTTCTTTTATTCGTGGTTCCGTGATAATCCCAAGGACCACCCGTCCGTGAACGCCGCCGAACTCGCGCACATCGGCGATTCCGGCAATGGCGTGGACGCGCACGCCAATGTCCCGTGGGCGAAGCTCCTCGCCAGCCCGACCGTGTGGATGCTGTGGGGGCAATACTTCTGCATGAGCTACGGTTGGTATTTTTACGTCACCTGGTTTCCGACCTACCTGAAGGAGGAGAAGACCTTTGCGGACATGACCGACTGGCAGCGTTCGCTCATGGCGTGCGTGCCACTGTTCTTCGGCGGGCTGGGTTCCATCTTTTGCGGGCTGGTCTCCGGCCCCATTGCGCGGAGTTCGCTTGGGCTGGCGAAGACGCGGCGCCTCATGGGCTTCCTCGGCCTCGCGGGCGCGGGGGTGCTGCTGCTTGGCTCCACCTTCCTGCACAATCCCTTTCTCGCCGTGCTCGCCATTGGCATGGCGAGCTTCTGTAACGACCTCGCCATGCCCGGCGGCTGGGGTGCGTGCATGGACGTGGGCGGAAAGCACACCGGCTCGCTCTCCGGCAGCATGAACATGATGGGTAACGCCGGCGGCGCGGTCGCGCCCATGGCGGTGCCGCTCATCCTCGCGGCCACGAACAACAATTGGTCCATCAACTTCTACGTCTTCGCTGCCGTGTATGGCCTCGGCGCACTGTGCTGGGTATTCATTGACCCGGTGACGCCGCTGGAAGAAGCGGACTGAATTGAATGACTCCAAAATGGCATCCACTCCGACTCCAACTCCACCAGGCAACGCGGATGATCGCGTGCGTGAGTATTGGGAAGCATTTGCTCCACAGGCCGAGCGGTATCGCAAGTATCAGACACGGCTCTTTTTCGCCGGGCTGGGGGTCATGTTGGCGGCTGTGGCTGGGGTAAATTGGCTGCCGGTTGTGGAAAGACTTGGCTGGGGGCTGTGGTTTGGGTCGCTGTTTGCTTTGGTCTGGATTGCCGATTACTTGGCTTGCCCCAAGCTCTCCTGCCCGGCATGTCGCCAGGAAATTAGGCCCAAGCAAGTCGGCAAGCATTGTCCTGAGTGCGGTTGCGGGCAGGTTAAGCATCGGTGGCCTTTCAGTCCGGTGTGTGGTGCCTGTGGCAAAGCCTTTGAGAACGGCAAGCATGGCTGCAATTGGAGTCTGCGGGCATGTCCTCACTGTGGCGTGATTATCTGTCCCGAGGGCATCAAGATGAACCTGTTTAAGTGAGCCTCTGTGCCCCGAGTGCTTGTGCACAGGGTGGAAACTGCATCTGAACAAATTGCCGAGCTCTCTGACACCGCATGTTCCTAGACCAGCTCACCGGCCCAGGACGCGGCATTCAAGATGAGCGCGTGCTCGCCGCCATGCGGGCGGTGCCGCGCCATGAGTTCGTGCCCGAAGCACTTCGCGCGGAGGCGTATGCGGACTGCCCTTTGCCCATCGGGCACGGCCAGACAATTTCGCAGCCGTTTGTGGTCGCGTTCATGACCGAGCAGTTGCAGCCGCAGCCCACGGACCGGGTGCTGGAGGTGGGCACCGGCTCGGGCTATCAAGCGGCGGTGCTGTCCAAGCTGGTGCGGGAGGTGTTCACCATTGAAATTGTCGAGCCGCTGGCCCGGCGCGCGGCGGAGGATTTGCGACGTTTGGGCTTTGCCAATGTGTTGGTCAGGGCAGGGGACGGGCATCGAGGCTGGCCCGAGCAGGCACCCTTTGACGCGATCATCGTTACCTGCGCGCCGGATCAGGTGCCTGCGCCGCTGGTCGAGCAGCTTAAAGACGGCGGGCGGATGATCATTCCCGTCGGGCCAGAGGGTGGGGTGCAGGAGCTGCATCGGCTGGAGAAACTTCGCGGCGAGGTGCGCTCTCAGGCCGTCCTGCCGGTGCGGTTTGTGCCCATGACCCGGCTGCCGTGAGGGCAGGGGCGCATCCATGCCAGCCTTTCCGTTCACCGCCCGCTCAAACCGGTGAACGGCCACCGCGGCCCGTCGCCCGGCGTCTGCGCAACGTGAAATTCACCGCTCCTGACAGAATCGCCGGCGAGGGCCTGCCAACCCCGGAAAAGCGTCTGACCTTCGAGTCGCTGGGCAGTAGGTCGAACTGGTGGGCAGACGCATGTCCGATCGAGGCGAGGTGGTCGCCGTTTGACTCTCCGCACGGTCCGCAAATGACCGCTCTCTCATCCAAACGATGCAGGCTTTTTGTTTGCCCTGCGGCGGGTTGCTCCCTAGCGTCGGTTTGCTGCTGGGCGGCATCCCAACCCTGGTCTCCCCGTGGCACGGCTTTCTTATGAACCACAAACCGCTCACACCCGCACAACTCACGGAACTGATCGCCGGACTGCACCGCCTCTCCAAGAACCTGTGGTGGACCTGGAATCAGGAGCCGCAGGAAATCTTCCACGATCTTTCCCCGCGCGGGTGGACGAATCTCTATCACAACGCCGTGGCCATCCTCCACGAGGTGTCGGACTACGAGCTGCGGATGCGCCTGCAGGAGCCCGAGTTTGCCGAGCGCGTGCGCACGGCCATCAAGAGCTTCGACGCGTATCTCAGCAACAAGGACACGTGGGGCGCCCAGAATGCCCCGGAGCTGCTCAAGCACCCGGTGGCCTACTTCAGCGCGGAGTTCGGTTTTCATGAGACGCTGCCCATTGCGGCGGGCGGCCTGGGCATGCTGGCCGGCGACCATGCCAAGGCGGCGAGCGATCTCGGGTTGGGCTTCGTGGGCATCACGCTGTTCTACCGGGAGGGCTACTTCCAGCAGACGGTCAATCAGGACAACTGGCAGACGGAATACTACGCGCAGCTAAATCCGGGGAACCTGCCGATCGAGCCGGTGCTCAACGCCAACGGCCAGCCGCTCGTCTGCTCCGTCAAGGTGGCGCAAAGCACGGTGAGCTTCCGCGCCTGGCGGGCAAACGTGGGCCGCTGCCCCGTGTATCTTCTGGATGCCAATCTGCCCGCGAACGAGCCGCACCAGCGGGACCTCACGCTGCGGGTCTATGGCGGCGACAGCACGACGCGCGTGATGCAGGAGATCCTGTTGGGCGTGGGCGGGGTGCGGCTGCTGCGCGAGCTGGGCTTGGAGCCTTCCACCTTCCACATGAACGAAGGCCACGCGGCCTTCCTCACCCTGGAATTGGCCCGGGAGAAGATGGCGGAGGGCAAGCCGTTTGCGCAGGCGTGGGCGGAAACAAAAGCGCAGTGCCTATTCACCACGCACACTCCGGTGGAGGCGGGGCACGACCGGTTCAGCAGCGATCTCATGAGCTTCGCAGCCAACAAGTTCAGCGCCAACCTCAAGCTGTCGCATCAGGAATTGATGGCGCTGGGTCGCGTGAATCCCGCCGACGAACGCGAGCCCTTCTGCATGACGGTGCTGGCCCTCAAGGGCAGCCGCGCCGCCAACGGCGTGAGCGAGCTGCACGGCCATGTCAGCCGCGAGATGTGGCAGTGCCTCTACCCGGGCAAAACCGTGGACGAGGTGCCCATTGGTCACGTCACCAACGGCGTGCATGTCGCTGGCTGGATGAAAGGCACGGTCCGGCGCTTCTGGCGCAAGAAACTGGGCACGGCACACGAGTTTCCGGACACCTCCACGACGGAGACGACGCGCTTCTGGAAGAGCAAACCCGGAATCGACTGGGAGCGGGAGATCAACCAGCCGGAATTCTGGCAGCGCATGGCGGATCCCGAGTTCATTTCGGACGAGGAGCTTTGGTCCCTGCGTTACCGGCTGCGCCGCGAGCTGATCGAGTTCACCCGCCGCCGGCTTCTGATCCAAGGCCAGCGGCTCACGCAGAGCGACTTCATCAACTTCGATCACATGCTCAACCCCGACGCCCTGACGATCGGGTTCGCGCGGCGGTTCGCCACCTACAAGCGCGCGCCGCTGATCTTCCAGCAGTTCGAGAACATCGTGCGCCTGGCGCATGACAAGCTGCGGCCGGTGCAGTTCATCTTTGCCGGCAAGGCGCACCCGCGCGACGACGAGGGCAAACGCTTCATCCAGCACATCATCCACCTCAGCAAGTTCAGCGATCTCAAGGGACACCTGTTCTTCATCGAGAACTACGACGTCCACGTGGCCCGGCAGATGGTCTCCGGGTGCGATGTCTGGCTGAACAACCCGCGCCGTCCGCTCGAAGCTTCCGGCACCAGCGGCATGAAGTGCGGCTCCCATGGCTGCCTGAACATGAGCATCATGGACGGCTGGTGGCGCGAGGGCTTCGATGGGACCAACGGCTTCGCCATCGGTGATGACACGCACCCGGCGAACATCGAGGAGCAGGATCGGCGCGACAGTGCCAACACGTTCAAGGTGCTCACGGATGAGGTCATCCCGTGCTTCTACAACCGGGACGCCAATGGCATTCCCCGCCAGTGGCTCGGCAAGGTGCGTCGGGCGATGACCACGCTCGTGCCCCAGTTCAGCACCTGGCGCATGGTGCAGGAATACACCCGGAAGTATTACGTGCCGCGGTGAGGCCTCACCCGGCCCCATTGATTTCGCGCTCGGTCCGGAGCCGCAGTTGACCGCAGGCGGCGTCAATGTCACCGCCTTTTTCCCGGCGCAGGGTGGCGGTGACGCCGTGTCCTTCCAGCGCGGCGAGAAACCCTTCACAGACGGCTTCCGTCGGGCGCGCCCAAGGCAGCCCCTCTACGGCGTTGTAAGGGATCAAGTTTACCTTCGCATGAAGCCGTTCGGCCAGGGTGGCCAGCGGTCGCGTCTGGTCCAGACCGTCGTTCACTCCGGCGATGAGGATGTATTCGAAGGTGATGAGTTGATCCTTTGCGCGCTGGTAGTCCGCCAAGGCGGCGGCCAGTTCGGTGATCGGATACTTCCGGTTTACGGGCATGATGCGGGTGCGCACTTCGTCGGTGGCGCCGTGCAGGGAGACGGCAAGGCGGAACTGCTCCGGTTCGGCGGCCAGCCGGCGAATCTGGGGCGCGAGCCCGCTGGTGGAGATGGTGATCTTGCGCGCGCCGATGCCTCCGCCCCACGGTGCGTTCAGCAGGCGGAGCGCCTTCAGCAGGTGCTCGTAATTCGCCAGCGGCTCGCCCATGCCCATGATGACGAGGTTGTTCACGGTGCGTGACGGATGCCGTGTGCCGGTTGGCGTGGGAGTCTCACCCGTCGCCTGGCGTCGTTCACTTGCCACGGCGCGTTCCGTCGCGAGCACCTGTTCAACGATCTCCTCCGGGTTGAGGTTGCGCTTCCATCCATCGAGGCCGCTTGCGCAAAACTTGCAGCCGTAAGCGCAGCCGACCTGCGTGGAGACGCAGAGCGTATGCCGGTCGCTGGCTTCACCGTAGAGGGCGGGATTGGCCGGAATGAGGACGCTCTCGATCAACGAACCATCCGCCAACCGCCAGAGGAACTTGCGGGTGGTGTCGTGCGCCCCCTGCTGCCTGACCAGTTCCAGCGTGTGCAGGGCAAACTGCTCTGCAAGCTTGGCCCGCAGTGGTTTCGGCACATTGGTCATCGCCTCCCATGTGGCCGCGCGCCGGGCGTAAAGCCAGTCGAGCACCTGACCTGCCCGGTAAGCTGGTTCCCCCCATGCCTTGAGTTGGGCCTCCAGCTCCTCCCGCGTCAGCGACTTGATGTCCGTCATCACAGGGCGGGTCATGATGGGAGGCGTGGGCAGGGCAGTGAATTCTCCTGCGCGGGGCAGGGGATAACTGCCTACGGCAGCAGCACGATGCGGTAGAAGCGCAGGACCTTGCCGGAGGCGCCGCTGTCCGTGAAGGTGGCCGAGCCGCCTGCGACGACATTGGTCACCACCGGGGTCCAGTTGACCAAGTTCGTCGAGGATTCCAGACGATAAGAACGGCCGTTGTCACCCGAGGCAGTGAGTTGGAACAGACCGCCGAGCTGGAATGCCGCGGAACCAACCGTGAACGGGTTGAACACGGTCAGCAGCGCGTTGGTGCTGGTGATGCTGCCCAGCGGCGAGCCCACCAGGCAGGTGTAGCCACCGGAGTTGCCCAGCCCCACGCCCGCCAGGCTCAGCGTGGTGTTCGTGGCCCCGGAAATGGGTGAACCATTGAGCAGCCACTGGTAGGTGAACGGCCCCGTGAACGCGCCCAGTCCGACGGCACCGACGGTGAACGACGCATTGCCGCCGACCGTCACGGAAACATTCGTAGGCTGTGGAGTTAGGGTGAACGGTGGCAGCACCGTCAGCGTGGCGCCGGAGCTGAAGACGGAGGAAAAGCTATTGCCCACCAGCACGTCGTATGTCCCCGCCTGGTTGGTCTGCACGCCGGTGATGGTGTAGCTCTGGCTGGTGGCACCGCTGATCGGAGCCCCGTTGCGCCGCCATTGATACTCAAACGGAGCCGTGCCGGTGGCCGCGACCGTGAAGGTCACGTTGGAACCCAGCGTGACGGATTGGTTCGACGGGCTGGCGATGATCACGGGCGGGGCGTTGACGAACAGCGCGGCTTCGGCGCTGAAATTGGTGGCGACGGGATTCGCGACGCGCACTGAGTAAAGACCGGCTGAAGCGGCGGGCACGTTGGTCAGGGTGAACACACGGTTCACTGCGTTGAGAATGTTGGAGCCATTGTAGCGCCACTGATAGCTCACCGGTTGGGTCGCATTCGTCGCGACATCCACGCTGAAGCTGACGGTGGATCCCTGGGTGACGGTGCGGCTGCGCGGCTGCCCGGTGATGGTTGGCGGATTGGTCGGAACTTGGTTGATGTTCGTGTAAGTGCCGAGGAATTCGAGGCGCACCGTGTTCAGGATGCCGCCGTTACCCTGTCTGCGGTCGTTGACCCGCACCGTCCAATTGCCGTCCGCCAGCTCACCCCAATTATGAACGGACAGAAAGGTCCAGCCGGCGTAGTCAGGGTTGAAGTCGTTACGGGGAACCGCAAGGACACTGGTCATGCCCGACGGAGACGTGAGGAACACTTCCAAATCGCCCCGAATCGGATGCTGGATGTCCACCAACAGGTTTACGTGTTCCAGTCGCATGTTGGACCCGGATACCGGCACGCTTACCACCACCCCGTTGGTCGAGTTGTCGGGAATGGCGATGTTCAAGTTGCTCTGCGCGGCCACAAAAGTTGTCTGGGCACCGAGGTTTACCCAGTTTGTCGCCAACGCCACGGCAGCACCCGCGTTGATCAAGCCGGCCCCGAAATCATGGTTGAAGCGGAAACCAGCTGCGTTCGTGGCCCATCCGGTGCTGTTGGGATCGTTCTTCGTGGCGGAGCGGATCAGGATCTCCTTCACATCGCGCCAGCCCAAGCCGGGGTTTGCCTGCAACATCAATGCAACTACGCCGGACACCACGGGTGCGGCAGAAGATGTGCCGTTGAAGCGGGAAGTGTAGTCCCGGTCGCTATATTCGAGCGGGTCAGTCGTGGTGGCGGTGTTGTAACCATTGTCACCCACGAGATCGGTCGTTGAGGTGCCTTGCGGGCGGGTGGCGTCGTTGCCGGCCGGCGCACCGATCACAACCTGCGCGCCGGGCGTGCTGTAGGAGGCCCGGGCGAGGCGGTCGTTTAGGGCTGCCACCGGTAGCACATAGATGTTGTTGGCCAGTCCGCTGTAATTGCCGTTACCGCCAAAAGAGCCCTCATTTCCCGCTGAGAAGATAAAAACGCTCCCAAGCCCACCGCGTCCATTCTGGGCTCCACTCACCAGTGCGTTTGAGATCGCCACGGGAAGGGGGAAAAGGTCAGTGAAGGTGCCAGACCAGCCCCAGCTGTTGTTGTAGATTTGAATGACCTGGTTCGAGTGGGTTAGGCATTGACCTATTTGCACATAAGTCACGTTCAGTGGGTCCCCAAGCATCCTTATGCCGGCGAGCGTGGCCTCGAAGGCCACGCCTGAGACACCGAGGTTATTGTTGCCCCGAGCCGCAGCAACGCCGGCCACGGCGGTTCCGTGAAAGTCGTTAGTTACATTCGGGCTGGGGTCAAAGTCGCCGTCGTTTACGTCCAGGCCGAGTGACGCGTTGTAGTTGTTGGTCAAATCCGGGTGCGAACCTTGCAAACCATCATCCACGATGCCGATGGTAACTCCGGTTCCGCGGAAGCGGTCCCAAACGTTCGTCACGTTGATGTCCATTCCCGCCAAGGCACCGTTCTGACCGGTGTTAAGCAGATGCCATTGGTTGGAAAAAAGCGTGTCATTCGGGACGAACATCTTTGTCCACATGCGGCCGAGCAATGGCTCTGCGGAGTGCACGCCGGGGCGTCCTTGCAAGGCCGCCGCCACCGCAAGTGATCCGCCCGCCACCGGAGCCTCCAGCACGAAATAGCCCGGGGAGAAGGAAAGTTCGCCTTTTGAGACCGCTCCAATGGCCGTCGCCAAGGCCGCGGCATCCATGCCCGGGGCGAGGTGGACGAGCACTTGTCTGGTCAGCACGCGGCGCGTGAGCTCGTTCCGGGGCTTGCCGGCCTGATAAAGCACGAGCTCGACCTCCTGGCCCGTGGTCCGAGCGAGCAATTCCGCATGGACGCGGACCGCTTCGGCGGACGCAAAAGCCGCGACCGATTGGGCACGTGAAACGGCATTGAGCGGACGGACACTGATCTCGTCCAGGGCCACCTCGTAATTCGCAGGCCTGCCTCCTTCCGATATCGAGTGTGTGCCTGCGAACTCGGCCGCTCCGGCCGGCACCGTAAGACCCAACACGGCCCAAAGGACCACTCCCAGCCAAGCGGGCAAGTGGAAGGCCTTGCCAAAAGTGTGTCTGTGCATTGAGTTTGGAGGATAGCGGAATCGATTCAGGAATGGCAAGCGGGGGAAAGACCTTAGCTGGTGATGTTCGCGTGCTGCGGTCAGGCCGCCAGCTTGGCCTGCTTCTGAGCCAGCGCGAGCACCATGCTCTCGAAGATGAGGCGGCCGTCCACGCTGCCCAACATCGGCTCACACGCGCGCTCGGGGTGGGGCATGAGGCCGGCTACATTGCGGCGCTCGTTGCAGATGCCGGCGATGTGCTCCAGAGCGCCGTTGGGGTTGGCATCGTCGGTCAGTTCGCCCTGCGCGTTGCAGTATTGCCAGAGGATTTGGCGGTTGGCCTTCATCTGCGTCAGGGTCTCGGCGTCGGCGAAGTAGCAGCCTTCCCCGTGCGCGATGGGAACATGCAGGATCTTGCCTTCGGGAATTTGCGAGGTGAACGGCGTGTCGCGCGCCACGGTTTTCAGGTAGACGTGTTCGCAGCGGAACTGAAGTGAGCGGTTCCGTATGAGTGCGCCTGGCAGCAGGTGCGCCTCACACAGCACCTGAAAGCCATTGCAGATGCCGATGACCAGCCCGCCGTTGTCCGCGAACTGCTTAACCGCCTGCATCACCGGGCTGAAGCGTGCGATGGCTCCGCAGCGCAGGTAATCTCCGTAGCTGAAACCGCCGGGCACGATCACCGCGTCCACACTGCCCAGGGAATTGTCCTTGTGCCATACCAGCCGTGCCGAATGGCCAAGCAAGCGCATGGCATGGACGGCGTCCTGATCACAGTTGGAGGCGGGGAATTGAAGGACAGCGAAGTTCATGGGTTCAGGCGTCGCGATGGACGGTTTGGGGAGAAAAGGCCGGCAAACAGACGGCAAGGTATTCGGCACCCTCGGGGCCCGGGGTGCTGTATTGCACCCACTCACCCTGGTGGGTGATGATGGCTTGCCCGGCGGGAACTTCGGTGACCCCAGCTTGGTGGGTGACTCGGAGCATTCCCTTCAATACGAGGGTGTATTCGTCAAACTCGGGCGTCTGGCCCGGTTCCACCCAGCCCGGGGGGCTTTTCATGCGGGCGATGCTCACGGCCTCGGTGCGCGTGTTCACCCGGCCGATGAATTCCTCGATGAGCTTGGGCTTGTTGCCCGCCGCCGTGATGACGGTTGGTTGGTGAACCAAGGTCGGCATCGCGTGGCTCGGGTCAGTCCGCAATCTCAAGCCGGTAATCTTCGATCACCGGGTTGCTCAGGAAGCGGTGGCAGGCGTCATTCAGGGCCTGCTGGGCGGCGGCGCGGTCGGTGCC
Source organism: uncultured Klebsiella sp. (assembly GCA_964591495.1). GTDB lineage: Bacteria > Verrucomicrobiota > Verrucomicrobiia > Limisphaerales > SXTU01 > SXTU01. The sequence goes on along the minus strand of CAZQEW010000032.1, from coordinate 14,683 downwards.
GGGGGCCAGATCGATCTCCACATACTTGCCGACGTGGACACCGGCGACGCCTTGGTAGCCCATATGCTCCAACGCGCTTTGCACGGTCTTGCCTTGGGGGTCGAGGACGGCCTTTTTCGGCGTGATGATGATTTTGGCTTTCATGCAGTGCGGACTGGACCGCGAGACGGGCGGATGTTGGGGAACGCTTCCCGGCGAGGCGAGCGTTTTCTGTGCTCCGCAAGCACGACTTCAATTCACCTTGGCCGTGCGCCAGGCACTTGGCTGGCCGGGCACCGACTCGGTCCAGAAAGCGCGGTAGCTCCCGGTGAGGGCGACCACGCGGGGGTAGGCGGCGTTGACTCCCGGGCTGGAGAGCGGCACCGGCTCTGACCATGTCTTGCCGCCATCCGATGTGGTGGCGGCATAAACGCGACTCTCGCCATCGGCTACCCGGTCCCAAACGGCCGCGAGGCTCCCGGCACCAGCCGAGGCGAGATCGCCGCGCCGGGCATCGGCATCACCGAGGCGTTGCGGGGCTGACCAGGTGCGGCCCCGGTCGGCGGAATGCACGTGATAGGCACCGCTGTGCCCGGCCGCTCCGGTCCAGACCAGCGCGTGCACCCGCCCATCAGTGCCCAACAATCCACCCCCGACATGCGGGCAACCTTGAAAGTCCCAGTTGAACCTGCCCACCGGCACGGGGGAACTCCAAGTTGCTCCGCGATCCAGCGAGGAGACCAGGGCCATGTCTCGGGGATTTTTGTCGCGGAACAGCGCGTGCAGGGAACCTCCGGGGCCGATGGTCAAGGTGTTCCAGCAGCACTCGCAGGTCTCGGCCTCGAGCGTGAGGTTCCGACTCCACGTCTTGCCACCATCGCGGGAACTGGCGTAGCGCAGCCCCTTCGCCTTGTTCGTGCCCCGCGCGTCGAGCCACACCAGATGGAAAGTGCCCGCCGCATCGGCCGCAAGGTCTGCGAAACTGTGGTCGCCCTGGCTGCCGTCGTCCGCCGGGTTGGGGCCGGGGCGCCAGGTTTTGCCACCATTGTCTGAAATCGCCGTGGCCATCGGCCCGCGCCCCATGAAGCCCGTGCCGGAGGCGGTCCAGACCGCAACAAGGCGGTCGCCGCTGGCGGCGAGTTGTGCATCTTGGCCGCGATGCGGCTGATGCGGTGCGGTTGCGCCCGTGTCCACTCGGACGGGTGCCGACCATGTCCCACCCCCATCATGCGAGGACCGATGCTCCAGAGCCGGTGATTGATGCCCCGAGTCGTAACGGCCAAGCAGTAAGTGGAGGATGGGCCCGCTCTGCGATACATCCAGGCTTTCAATGCCCGAGCGAATTACCTCGCGTTTGGCTTTTCCGGAAGTGCCGGAGCTGTGCTGGTGGGCGCCGTGCGGGACAGCATCGCCCGTCTTTTCCGGCGGTGCGGGAGGTGAGGTCGCGGGCGGAGCGATGGACGGTTTGGGTTCGCACGCCGTCAGGAACACCGCGAGGGTGAGGAGAGAAAATTCGCCAACGGTTGGTTGTGCGAATCTCGGCAGTTTCCGGATTAACCTAAGTCGGGTCATTTCCTCAGGCGGCCGTTCCTCCGAACACCTGGCGAAAGAATCCGAACCAAGGCGCACCCGCCGAGACCGGGGGCCTCGGCGGGTGCGACGCGGGAGAAGCTTATTTCTTGGCCGGCTTGAACTCGTCGTGGCAGGCCTTGCAGTTGTTGGCAGCCTTGAACTTTTCGGCGGCCCCGGCCTCGCCTTTTTCCAGCGCGGCGGTGGCGTTCACCAAGTCGGTGCAGAGCTTGGTCCACTTGGCCTGATCGCCCTGCGGCGGCTTGGCAGCGCACATGGCCTTGTAGGCGGCGAGCATGCCGGAGATTTCCTCCTTGGTGGCGGTGCCGGCGCCGGCCTTCTTGCAGACGGGATCGGTGCCCTTGGGTGCCTTGTTGTATTTCTGCATCGCGTCCTTGATGGGGTTCTTGGCATCGGCGGCGGTGAGGCCGGTGACGCACAAGCCAAAAGCCACGGCCAATAGAGCCGAGGCGCGCAATGCGGTCTTGGTGGTTTCTTTCATTTTATGTGTGGTGCTGCTGTGTGTGTTTCTGACTGCTCCCCCGATGGATTTTCCACCGGGAAATGCTTTCGGGCATTGGATGTGCCCCGTGGGCTTCCATTCACCCTGTCACGGTCCCGCCGGTCAATACGTATCCCACCACTGGTCCTTGTAATTGGGATCGGCCGGATCGGTGATGCCATTGCCCTGCCACACGCCGGGCAGGCCGGGGTAAAATGGTGCGGCCACCAAGGTCGAGGCAGCATGTCCGTCAAGAAAGCCCACGCTGACGGCCTGACGGTTTTGGTGCCGGGGGTTGGGTCGGCCCAGCGTGGCGTTCTGCATCGTGGAAGGGGGCATGAGATGCGTGGACTGAATGTAGGTGGGCACGCCGCCAGCAATGTTGTTCAGGCCCGCGTCACCAATGTCCACGGTCTCCGTGGGATTGCGGACAATGGAGACGTAAACATTGTTCATCAACGTATTGAAGCCATAGCCGGCTGCGTTGGTGAACCGGTTGGCGGGACAGTTCCAGGCCTGTGGCCCGAGGACATCGGCGTTATTGGTGCCCTGTTGCAGGTAGGGATACAGCAGGGTTTTTCGATCCACGCCGCCGCTGAAGGTCACGTGCCGGCTGAAATCCTCGGAGTAGAGGGTGCTGGCCACCACCAGTTGACGCGTGTTGCTCACGCAGCGGATGCCGTGGGATTTCTCCCTCGCCTTGGCCAAGGCTGGCAACAGCATGCCGGCCAGGATGGCGATGATGGCGATCACTACGAGCAGCTCAATCAGCGTGAAACCGGCTAGGCCGTAATTCTGTGCGGCGGGGCGGTCGGGCACGGCAGGTTGGCATTGATTTCTTTCCGTCTTCATAATTCAATCGAACGTTCACTGAGCGGGATGCGGGGCTGACCATGGTGCGCCGAGGGGTGGGAGGACAAAGTAACCACTCTCCGGCTAATCAGGCCCCGCATCCCAAGTTGTTCTTCCGTCGCTTCCCACCTGGCACTCATACAGGCGGGGTTTTGGGGAAGGTTGGGCGAGGGTCGCGGTCAGTGAATCCAGACAAGGCAGAAAGGACAGTTAACTGCCAAATGCTTCTGGAAGTTCAGCCGCCCCTGCCCAATTCGAACCGGCGGCGCGAAGCCGCACGGGAATCCGCACGAGGACAGGCTGTTCAAACGGCACTGCCACACGGCAGCGCCACAGCCCGGCTTCAGGCGGGCTTGGGAGGAGGGACTACGCCAGCCGGGGCGGCGGCGTGGGAGGAGATTCGGCGCGTGGTAACGCGGCTACGTCAGAGACGACCGGCAAGGTTGTCACCGCGGGCGGTTCCAAAACGAAGGCTTTCGCGTAGGGCAGCGAATCGACTTTAACCAGCGGCAGAACGGACTCCTTCGTTTTCTCGGACTGCTGGCCCTCGCGCACCATTTTGCAGATGCGGCAGGGATTCTTCCCGTCGAAGGTCTTCACGAACGCCTCGCGAAGGGTGGTCTGTTGGGCGTAACTGGCAAACATGCCCGCCCAGGCGACCGACTGAAGCAAAGCCCAATGCAACCCCAGAGAAAGGGCTACAGCCATAATGATGGCAGCTTTGGTGGCTCGCTTAAGCATCAGCTTGGAGAGGGATAACAGCCGGAAAAACCAAGTCAAGCAGTCAGGTGAGTTACCTGCGGGGGCCTGGAGCGACAGAAGGATTCACGCCTTCGCGCCCGGCTGCCATTCGTTCAAGCCCCTTTCGCTTGAGGCCGTGCCCAACCCGAGGCGTTCCAGCGCTTCCCCGATGAGGTATAGCGAGCCGGCAATGACCACGCGCGGTTCCGCGGTCAGGGCTCCCAGCGCCTCGGCCAGCGAATCATGGGCTGACACCGGAATCCGTGGACTCGCCCGCCGACACATCTCCGCGAGCGCTTCCGCAGGCAATGAGCGGTTGCTCGTCACCCGCACGGCAGCGATCCGGCTGGCGACAGGGGCAAGTTCAGCACACATCAGCTCCACATCCTTGTCCGCCAGCACACCCACCACCAGCGCGAAGGGCCGGCCGGCGAATTCGTCCCGCAGCGCCCGGACCAGCGTGCGGACACCGTCCAAGTTGTGCGCGCCGTCCAGAATGAACTCTCGGTCTCCTATCCACTCGACTTGCAGTCGGCCGGCCCACTGCACTGACTCCAGTCCCCGACACAGGGCGTTGTCGTCCGCTGGCAGTTGGGAATGCAGCGCGCGCACCACGGCTGCGGCCAATGCGGCGTTCCGTCGTTGATGTTCCCCTCGCAGCCCGATCCGCGGCGTTGCGCTTTCCCCAGGCTGTTGCCTCGTCTCGACGGAAGTCTCGGAGACCACGACCGTCAGCGGTGCGCGATTCCGCACGGCCATCTCGCGAATCACCGCCAGCGCTTCGGGAGCATCCACGGCAGTCAGGACTGGCACGCCCGGCTTGATGATGCCGGCTTTTTCCGCCGCGATCTTGGCGAGCGTGTTGCCCAGCCACTGCTGATGGTCAAAGGCAATGTTCGTGATGACGCTCGCCAGCGGGGTCACGATGTTGGTCGCATCGAGTCGCCCGCCCAATCCCGTCTCCCAGATCACGAGATCGCACCGCTGTTCCTCGAACCACTTCAACGCCATCACGGTGACGAACTCGAAAAAGGTGGGGGATTCCGCCGTGGTGGCATGGCTGCTCTCCCTGCCGAATGCCGAACATTGAGCCCGGAACACTTCCTCCACCAGCCGGGCCACGTCCGCCTCGCTGATCAGCTCCCGGTTCACCTGCATCCGCTCACGAAACGACACCAGATGCGGCGACGTGAACAATCCCACGCGAAACCCCGCCGCCCGGTAAACGCTCTCCAGCATCGCACAGGTCGAGCCTTTGCCGTTGGTGCCGGCCACATGGATGAAGCGCAGCCGCTCCTGCGGGTTGGCCAGCGCCGCTGCCATGCGCCGGGTGGTATCCAGGCCAAACCGCGCTCCAAAGACGGCCAGCCCGTGCAGATGCTCCAAAGCCTCGGCGTAGTTCATTCCGCTCGTTTCCCGCGCAGTTCGTGGTCGGCCTGCTTCAACGCCGCAAGCAGTTTGTCCCAGTCCGCCGCTGGCGTCTCCCAGCCCGCGCTGAACCGCAACGCGCGCGCGGCCTCGGCGGGCGAATAACCCATCGCGGTCAGGACGGGACTCGGCTCCTCCTTGCCGCTGGCACACGCCGAGCCGGTCGAGACCGCCACGCCGAGCTTGTCGAGCTTCACGACCCAGCGCGTGCGGCAGTCCACCTCGGGCATGAGCGCCAGCGAGGTGTTCCATGTTCGCGGGGCAGTGGCCGCGACGATGGCTGCGCCGGGAAGTGACTTGAGCAACTGCCGCTCGAAATGGTCGCGCAGGCTGGCCGCGGGCGCTCCGGCACGCAGGGACTGTTCCCGTGCTTCCAACGCGGCAATCATCGCCAGCACGCCGGCCACGTTTTCCGTGCCCGCGCGCCGGCCTTCCTCCTGTGCGCCACCGCGCAGCAGCGGCTCGACGCGGCCCTTCGCCGGGCATTTCAAAAAGCCCACGCCGCGCGGCCCGCCGAACTTGTGTGCACTGCCGCTCAACCAATCACAATCGCCCAGGCCGCGCGCCGGAAGCTTGCCGATCCATTGCACGGCATCGGAGAACAAGGGCACCCCCTGCGCCCGGCAAAGCGCCAACACCTCGCGCACGGGCTGGACAACGCCGGTCTCGTTGTTCACCGCCATCACGGCCAGCAATCCGGGCCGGCTGCGCCTCAGCGTTTTGGCCAGCCAGTCTAAGTCCAACAGACCGTCGCGCGTGACCGGAATGAGCCGGTGCCGTTTGGGAAAATGTCGCCGTGCCGCTTCGGTCACGCACGGATGCTCGATGGCGGAGAGCCAAACTTCTGCGTCCGGCGCAAGCGTCCGTGCCGCGTGGTGGAAGACGGTATTGGCGGATTCCGTCGCGCCCGAGGTGAACACCAGGTCGAGCGCATCGCAGCCAAGAATCGCCGCCAGCTTTTCCCGCGCCTGCCCGAGCGCCGTGTCCGCGCGTGCGCCCACGCGATGCAGGCTCGATGGGTTGCCGATGAACCGCTCCGTCGCATCCAGCCACGCCTGCCGGGCGACGGGATGGAGCGGCGCGGTCGCGTTGTGGTCGAAGTAGAGCACGGTTTAGGCAACCCGAACCGCTGGCGAAAGGCCGCGAGGTCTTGGAGTGCGCCAGTCCACCGGCGCTTTGGGCCGCGGTGCAAAAGCGCCAGAGGACTGGCGCACTCCAAGACGCTGGCGCGACACTGGGAGCAGACCGTTCATCGTTTGGAACTGGCTTGGATGAACGCCCGGAAAAGCTGGGCGAAGTGCGGGTGACGGTCGTAGAGCCGCTCGGGATGAAACTGGACCGATTGCAGGAACGGCAGGCGCGCCGGGTCCTTCAACTCCATCGTCTCCACCACGCCATCCGAGGTGGTGCCCGTCACGCGCAGCGGCTCGGCCACGCGCGCGACGGCCTGGTGATGCGTGCTGTTCGTGCCCGTCTGCGTGGTGCCGAGGATGCCGGCGAGCTGGGAGTCCGGCGCGAGCGCCACGTCATGCACGAGCTCGAACTTGCGCTCGACCTGCTTGTGCGCCAGCGCGTCTGGCCGCTGAGTGGGGAGATCCACGATGAGGGTGCCACCGAGGGCGACGTTCAGCATCTGATGGCCGCGGCAGATGCAGAGTAACGGTTTGCGCTGGCGGAAAACCTCGTCTACGAGCGCGAACTCCAGCACGTCGCGCTGCGGCTCGACTTCGCCCAGCTTCGCAGCCAGCTCGGGCGGCGTGTCGGGCGCGTAGTGTTTGAGTTCGATGTCTTCGCCGCCGGTCAGCAGCACGCCGTCCGCGCGGCGGACCAGTTCGGCAACCTGTTCGCGCGTGGCGGTCACGGGCAGGACGAGCGGCATGCCGCCGGCGTCGTTGATGGCCTGCGTGTAGCGGTTCGAGAGGCTGATGGAGGCGTCGGCAAACTCGGTGCCGGCGGCCTGCTGGCAGGGCGTGACGAGAATCAGGGGCGACATACGCGTGCTAGTCCAGCTTTGTGCCGGGAAAGCGATCGTAAATCATCTTCTTCACGCTGACCTCCTCCTCGGGGCGGAGCAGGCGGCGGTTGATGCGGCGGCGGACGGTGTCGAGCAGTTCGAGCCAGTCCTCAAGCAGCGGATTCTTCACCAGTTCCCAATCCTCGCCGCGTTTGAACTGCTGGTAGAACAGCCACTCGCCGCCGTAGCGACGGCAGGAGATTTCATACTTCACGCCGTCCTCGCTTTTGCGTGTCCAGCCGACTTCAGATTTGATGGCCATGTGTTCGGGTTGCGCGGATGAATGTCTATCGCCGCACGATCAATCAGCGGTGGCATTCTGCTTCATGGGTGGGCTTGCGTCGAGGCTAGTCCGGCGAAACTTGGTTCGGCAGTTGGTTCAAAATCCGGATTTCAGCTTCTCTGAGAAGCCTGCTTCTCAGTTCTTCGTGACGCTTTCGGGAGTCGAACGTCGCTAAGCCAAGCAGGATTCAAGCAGCCAGCACGAGCCATCCTCCGACTTTTCTCCACCGCTTCTCTATGATGACGACAAGTAATCCGCAGACGCCCGTAACGCAAAGGAACGTGTAATCACCGTATTTCCAGTATGGCCCAGGCATTAGCCAGTAGCCGGCCAACATTATGAGACAGGCACAAATTACAAGCGTTCCCAGCAAGCGTGCCGTTTTATCTGGGAGGTTCATTACACCACCCCGCTCCGCGCTTCTTTTCTCGCCCTTACCGGCCCCAGCTTCACCACGTTCTCCGGGTCGAAGTCGGTGAGCTTGAGCCAGTCTTCGGTGAGGTCGGTGGCGGGGAAGAGGTCGTTCTCGTCGTGTTCGAGGCGGAGGGCGGTGAGGAGGTCGGCACGGGTGAGTTGGGGGTCGCTGGCCGAGGTCTCGATGGCGCGGCGGATGGCCAGGCTCTTCGCGCGCTCGACCACGGCGGCGATGATGGCTCCGCTGGCGAGGTCGCCCCGGCAGAGCAGTTCGCGGCGGCCGCTGCGGAAGTTCACTTCGGCGAACTCATTGTCCGGCGTGCGGGCGAAGTGGGCTTCGGTCACGGCGCGGGCGAGGTCGGCCTTCGGCTCGGCGAGCGGGAGGGAATCGCGCAGGTAGATTTCGTAGATGGCCTGGGCGCCGGCTTGGTCGGGGCGGCGGACGCGGATTTTGCGGTCAATGCGCCCGGGCCGCAGGATGGCCGGGTCAATCAGGTCCGCGCGGTTCGAGGCGAGGATGACGACGACGTTGGTGAGCGGCTCGATGCCGTCCATCTCGGTGCAAAACATTGGCACCAGCGTGCTGAGAATGCTGTTGAAGCGCCCGCTGCGCCGCGTGCCGAGGATGCTCTCGGCCTCGTCGATGAACAGGAACGCCAACGCGCCGTCCTTCGCGCGCTCACGGCACTGGGCGAAGAGGTCGCGCACCTGCCGCTCGCTCTCGCCGACCCACATGTTGAGAATCTCCGGGCCTTTGACGTGCAGGAAAAACTCCGGGCGGTCCACGCCGGTCTGCGTCTTGATTTGCTGGCGCAGGTTGTAGGCGGTGGCCTTGCCGAGGAGCGTCTTGCCGCAGCCTGGCGGTCCGTGGAGGAGAAAGCCCTTCGGCACCGAGTGCTCGAACTTCTTGAACAGGTCGCGATGGAGGAAGGGCAGCTCAATGGCGTCGCGGATGGCGCGGACGGCTTCGTCCTGGCCGCCGATGGCCGACCACGGGAGTTCGCTGACGGTCTCCAGCGCGCGCTCGACGCGCTTGCCGACGCCGATGATTTCGAGCGCGACGCGTTGGTTTACGTCGAGCCGCACCTCCATGCCGGGCTTGAGCTTTTCCTTCGCGAGCAGGGCGGAGCGTTGGAGGACGAGGTTGTTGACGCCGGCTTCCTGACCGATGCGGAGGCGGCCGTCGGAAAGCAGTTCGTCCACGCGGACGATGGGGCCGTTGCGGTCGAAGCCGAGACCTTGCACCACGGCGAAGGCTTCGTTGCAGAGCACGCGCTGGCCGGCTTGCAAGCTGGCGAGCGGGATGGCCTGGTCCACGCGGCAGACGTAGTCCGTGCCGCCGAGGCAGACGTGGGCTTTGTCCTTGTCCACCGGCATCAGGAACGTGCCGACACGGAAGGCCGGCGAGCGGAGCTTTTCGATGGCGGCGTCCATCTTCTCCAGCGCGGCGCGGGCCTGGTCGTTCATCTCCTCCATCGCCGCGATGCGCTCGCGGAGATAAACCATGTCGAAGAGCGAAGCGTGGCGCGGCGGGAGCTTGCTGGCGATGAGGTCGACAAGCTGGAGGGTGGAAAGCTGGTCAAGTTCCTCACGCGGGAGGAGGTCGGCGAGCGGGGGGGAATCCAACGGAGGGTCTACGGGCGTGGACTCCGCGCGGGGCACCGGCTTTTTCTTCGGCTCGGCCATGCGGGGACACTACGCGCCGGGCAGGAGTTTGCAAACCTCGACCACGAAGGAGGTTTGCCGCGAAGAGGCACAAAAAGCACAAAGGGTGAGGGCGAGGTGATTCGGTTCTGCTGGTGCCTCCTTGCATTCACGGGGGCCGGATGAGTTCCGTCCGTGGAGATTTTTACTCGTCGCTTTCCGGGGGGTGCGGCAGTTTCGTGGCATGGCAGACGACGCCTTGTCGCGATTGAAACAGCTTTTCACCGGGGCCCAGCGCACGTGGAGCGACCACGCGGATGCCCCGGCGGACGACGAACACCTGTCAGTTCCGGAACGGTTCGTCCACTTCTGGGTGCTCACAGTGAAAAGCTTCATCCGCAACCGGGTGCCGGTGCGGGCGGCGGCCCTGGCGTATTCCAGCCTGCTCGCCCTGGTGCCGATGCTCGCGCTCGTGCTGACCATCGGCCTGGGCTTCCTGCGCGGCGAGCAGGGCGACAAGTATCTGGAGATGATGATCCACCAAGTCGTGGGAGCCGTGGTGCCGGCGGCCGAGGGAACCGAGAGCGCCCAGCAGGAAACCGTCAAAAAGCTCAAGGACTTCGTGGACGGGCAAAAGACCAGCGCCGTGTCGGCCGGTGCGGCTCTCATGCTCGTTTACATTGCCATCATGATGCTGGCGCGCATCGAGGCGACGTTCAACGACATCTGGGGCATTGAGCAGGGGCGGAGCTGGTTTGCGCGGGTGACGCAGTATTGGGCGGCGCTGACGCTGGGGCCGGTGCTGCTCATCCTGGTGATCGGTCTGACGTCGAGCACGGAGTTCACGGCCTTTCAGGAAGCCCTGGCCAAGCTGCCGCTGGGCGTTGGAAAGCTTACCGCGTTCCTGTTCAAGTTCCTCCCCCTGGTGCTGTTGAGCCTGGGCTTCGCGGCCTTCTACGCGCTGCTGCCGGCGACGAAAGTGGATTGGCGGGCCGCGCTGGTGGGCGGCGTCGTGGGCGGCAGCCTGTGGCAGCTCAACAACCTCCTCAGCGTGCTCTACGTGTCCCGCGTGGTCTCGAACAGCAAGGTTTACGGCAGCCTCGGCCTCGTGCCCGTGGTGATGATCGGCCTCTACTTCTCGTGGATCATCCTGCTGTTTGGCGCGCAGGTGGCCTACAGCTTCCAGAATCGCCGGGCCTACTTCCAGGAGCGCCAGGTGGAGAACCTCGACCAGCGCAGCCGCGAATTCATCGGCCTGCGGATCATGGTGGAGATCGGCCGGCGGTTTTTCGCCGGGGAGAAGCCCGCCACGGGGGCTGCCCTGTCGGAACAGCTGGGGGTGCCGACCCGGATGGCGGGAAAGATCCTGCTGGCATTGGTAAACGCCCGGCTGCTGGCCGAAAGCCAGGCCGGCGAAGCCGCCTACCTGCCTGCCCGCCCGCTGGAGCAGATTACCTGTCACGACATCCTGCTGGCCCTGCGCACCAGCCGCAACGGCACCGTGGCCACCCGGGATGACGCTGTCCGGGAACAGGTGCGCGGGCATTTCGAAAAGTTTGGAGAGGTCGAAAAATCCGTGGCGGGGAACGTCACGCTCGCGGCCCTTGCGGCGCAGGCTGCCGCAGCGAAGCCCAAAGTAGCCTGACCGGCCCCGGTGGGGGCGTCCCACCACTTAGCGGCTCCCGCGCGGATGACGGACGGTTTGAGGAGGTCGAGCAGGCGGCGGCGGCAAACGTGACCTTGCGAATCTCGCTTCGGAGGCGATGCAGCAAGGGGGCGCATGGAGCGGGTTTGTTTGCAGCCGCGGGCTGGAAAGCCTCGGCGCTGACCAGGCGGTCTGGCCGCGCGGAATCAAGAATCTGCACTCCCCAGCGGGTGGTTTGCGGCTTCATAAGCCGGCACCACGCGGTGGTCCTAAACAAAAATACTCCATTTGTAGTATTGCTTTATGGGACCGGCAATCTGCTAAACTTCTCCCATTACATGATCCAATTTACCAGTTCTCCTGCCGGGAGATGGGGAGACGAACCGGGCCTTAGCGATTAATCAAAATGCCGCACGGCCACCGCCTGACCAATTCACTCAACTGCTTTTTCGCACAGTCTTTAAGCGTTCCAAACCACATATGACCACGACGCTCCGCAAACCCGACCGCATACTCCTTGTGGATGACGTGATGGAAAACATCCAGGTGGCTGGGGCGATCCTCAAGGAGAAGGGCTACCAGCTCAACATCGCGCGCAATGGCAAACAGGCGCTTCAGGTCGTCGAGAAGACCACGCCGGACTTGATCCTGCTGGACATCGTCATGCCCGAGATGGACGGCTTCGAATGCTGCATGCAGCTCAAGGCGAACCCGGCCACGCGGGACATCCCGGTGGTCTTCCTCACGGCCAACACGGACACGAAGGACTTGGTGAAAGGCTTCGAGTTGGGGGCGGTGGATTACATCATCAAGCCGTTCAACGCGCCGGAGCTCCTTTCGCGCATCCACACCCACATCGCGCTGCGGCAGGCGCACCTGGACTTGGCGGAGATCACGCAGAAGGCGTCGCGCTACATCTCGCCGCACGTCTTTCAGGCCATCTTCACGGGCGAGAAGAGCACCGAACTGGCCACCACCCAGAAGCCCCTTACGGTGTTCTTCTCCGACATCGCCGGCTTCACCAAGCGGACGGAGAAGCTCGGCGATACCGAGCTGACCCGCTGGCTCAACGGCTACTGCGAGCGGATGGCGTCGCTGGTGCTCAAGCACGGCGGCACGCTGGACAAGTTCATCGGCGACGCGGTCATGGTCTTCTTCGGCGACCCGCAGACCAACGGCGTGAAAGAGGACGCGGTGGCGTGCGTGCGCATGGCCATCGAGATGATGCAGGACGTGGCTTCGATGGACATCCAGATTCGCGTGGGCATCAACTCGGGGCCGGCCTTCGTGGGCAACTTTGGCACGCAGCAGCAGATGAATTACTCCATCATCGGCAACGCGGTTAACATCGCCTCGCGGCTGGAGCATGCCTCGGACCCGGGAAAAATCCTCGTGTCCCAAGCCACCTACGACCTGGTGAAAGATGATTTTTGGTGTGAGGCGCGCGGCCCGATCAAGGTCAAGGGCATCGAGGCCGACATCATGACCTACTGGGTGAACGGGTAGTTGCCCAGGTAGAAACCATGTGACCGATTGACTGAGAAGCGCTCCCTATCTCAACCGAAGGGCTGAACTTATGACGATTGGCAAACGATTGGTGGCAATGTTGGCGGTGCCTTTGGTGGCGCTCGTTGTGCTGGCGGCGGTGCTGAGGTTGCAAATGCAGGAGGTCGAGGCCCGGAGCCAGTTCATCGCGGGAATTCAGGTGCCCTCCATCGAATTGATCGGCCAGATCGCGCGGAGCTTCTCCGAAATGCGTGTGCACGCTCGGGATTTCCTGCTGGCAGGTTCCCCGAACGCCCGACAGGCAGCCAGAGACCTGTATGAAGAAGATCGCACCATTATCCTGCGGGATTTCCAGCGTTACGCAGAAAAGCTGATCACGGATGATGAGGATCGCCGGCTGTTCACGGAGTTCCGCGATTCCACCCGGGAGTGGATCACCATAATTGAGGGGATGTTCAATTTGGCTGCGGCCGGGCGACGCGAGGAGGCTGCTGCGCTCTTGATGGGTAAGGCATTCCCCCTAGCCGAGCGCATGAACAAAGTCATGGACGACTGGGAGAAGCACAGCGGGGAACTGGCCACCAAGGGCAACGCTGCCGTGGCCGAGGCCCTCAAGGACGCCCGGCAAAGGTTGCTTCTGACTACGTTGGTCACGTTCGTGGTCGCGGGTTTGCTCGGCTTTCGGACTTATCGGTTGATCGTCAAACCGCTCCAAGTCTTGGAAACCTCCGTGAAGAGCATTGCGAAGGGGGACTACAGCGTAGCCATTCCCTGTATTGAGGCGCAGGATGAGACCGGCAGCCTGGCCCGATCGGTAGCGGTGCTGAAGCAGGGTTCCGCTGACATGGAAGAGCAACGCTGGGTGAGCGCCACGTCCATCAAGGTGACCTCCAAGCTGCAGGAAGTGGCGACCGTGAACGAGTTTGGGCAGCGGTTTCTCGCGGAGTTTGTTCCGGCTTTGGGCGGCGGCGTCGCTGTGCTCTATGTGGCAGACGCCGATACGGGTGCTTTGCGGCGGCTGTCAGCTTACGGTCTCGGCGAGGAAGCGAAAGCCGGCGCGGAGTTCCAGAAAGGGGAAGGCTTAGTGGGCCAGTGTGCCCTGGAAAAAAAGCCGATCACTTTGGAGCCGATTCCAGCCGGCTATGTGCGCATCGCCTCGGGGCTGGGATCTGCGCAGCCGAGCCGCGTGGAAGCCCTGCCCCTGATCTCGGGCAACGAGTTGCTCGGGGTGGTGGAGTTCGCGGCCTTCCGTTCTCCGACCGCCCGGGAACGCCTCCTGATCAATCAGCTGCTGCCCATCGTCGCGATGAGCTTGGAGATTTTGCAGCGCAATCTGCGGACGCGGGAGCTGCTGGACAAAAGCCTCGAGCAGTCGCTCCAGCTTGAGCAGAAGACCGTCAGCCTGTCGGAGTCGCAGGAGAAACTGCTGGCGCAGCAGAACGAACTGATGGTCCAGCGCGAGCGCCAGCAGGAGATAGAGAAATTCTTCCGCAGCGTGCTGGAGCTGGCTCCGGACGGCCTCATGGTCGTGGACCAGCAAGGCGTGATTCAGTTGGTCAATGCCAAGTGCGAAACGCTGTTTGGCTATTCGCGCGAAGAGTTGATCGGCCAGCCCGTGGAGATCTTGGTGCCGCTCGAATCTCGATCCCGGCACCCCGCCATGCGGGCAGATTATCACAAGGCCGCGTCTACCCGGAAGATGGGTGGCAGCCGCGATCTGAAGGCCGTTCGCAAGGATGGTTCGATGTTCCCGGCGGAAATCGGGCTCAGCCCGATGCCGGCAATGTCTGAGCGGGGGGTGCAGGCCGCCGTTTCCATCCGGGACATCACCGAGCGCAAGCAGCAGGAGGCTGAACTCGTGAAGGCCAAGGAGGCCGCCGAGGTCGCGAACCAAGCCAAGGGCGCGTTCCTTGCCAGCATGAGCCACGAAATCCGCACGCCAATGAACGCGATCATCAACATGACGCAACTGGCGCTGGACACCGAGCTCTCGCCCAAGCAGCGCCAGTATCTCAGCGTGGTGAACTCTTCCAGCCGCGGCCTGCTCGGGCTCATCAACGACATCCTCGACTTCAGCAAGGTCGAGGCGGGCAAGATCGAGCTGGA
>CAZQEW010000031.1:0-36694 GCA_964591495.1 uncultured Klebsiella sp. | reverse complement strand
GCCACGAGCTTTTCATCGGCGGCAAGTTCGTCGCTCCGCACTCGGGCAAATACTTCGCCTCGCTCACCCCCGCCACCGAAGAGCAGCTCACCGAAATCGCCCTCGCCGACGACACGGACGTGAACAACGCCGTCGCCGCCGCCCGCGCCGCCTACGACAACGTCTGGTCCAAGCTCCCCGGCAGCGAGCGCGGCAAATACCTCTACCGCATCGCCCGCATCATCCAGGAAAAGGCCCGCGAACTCGCCATCCTCGAAACCCTCGACGGCGGCAAGCCCATCAAGGAATCCCGCGACTTCGACCTCCCCATGGTCGCCGCGCACTTCTTCTACTACGCCGGCTGGGCGGACAAACTGAAGTATGCCTTCCCCGGCAAGACCCCGCAGCCCCTTGGCGTCGCCGGCCAAATCATCCCGTGGAACTTCCCGCTCCTCATGGCCGCGTGGAAAATCGCCCCCGCCCTCGCCTGCGGCAACACCGTCGTCCTCAAGCCCGCCGAGACCACGTCCTTGACCGCGCTCCGCCTCGCGGAGATTTGCCGTGAAGCGGAGCTTCCCGACGGCGTGGTGAACATCATCACCGGCGCGGGCGCCACCGGTGCCGCCCTCGTGAACCATCCCGACGTGGATAAACTCGCCTTCACCGGCAGCACGGAAGTGGGCAAAGCCATCGCGAAGGCCATCGCTGCCAGACCCAGTGGCAGCCGCACCCCGAAACTCACCCTCGAACTCGGCGGCAAGGCCGCCAACATCATCTTCGAGGACGCCCCGCTCGACCAAGCCATCGAAGGCATCATCAACGCCATCTACTTCAACCAAGGCCACGTCTGCTGCGCCGGCTCCCGCCTCTTCGTTCAGGAAGGCGTCTACGCCAAGGTCATCAAGAAACTCCGCGACCGCCTCGCCACCCTTCGCGTCGGCAACCCGCTCGACAAGAACACCGACATCGGCGCCATCAACTCCGCCGCGCAGCTCGCCAAGATCCGCGAACTCGTCCAGAGCGGCGTGGACGAAGGCGCGGACCTGCACCAGTCGAGCTGCCCGCTGCCGGCGAAGGGTTATTGGTTCCCGCCCAGCTTCCTCACCGGCGTCACCGCGAGCCATCGCGTGGCGCAGGAGGAAATCTTTGGCCCCGTCCTCAGCGTGATGACCTTCCGCACGCCGGAGGAAGCCTTCGAACGCGCGAACAACACCCCCTACGGCCTGAGCGCCGGGGTCTGGACCGACAAGGGCAGCAAGATCTTCAAGCTCGTGAACAAGCTCCGCGCCGGCGTCGTGTGGGCGAACACCTACAACAAGTTCGACCCCACCTCACCCTTCGGCGGCTACAAGGAAAGCGGCTTTGGTCGCGAGGGCGGCGTGCAGGGGCTGGCCGCCTACGTGAAGCTGGCTTGAACCGCACCCAGCGATTGCTACCTTGGCACCATGAGCACGGCGGAGATCATCTACCAGAAGACCCGGGCGCTGCCAGAGCCCGCCCAGAACGCCATCCTGCAAGTCGTCGAACAGCTCGTGCTCAAGTATCCGCCGCCTGCCGCTGAACCGCTGACCCTCCGTGAAGCCGCCGAAGTGCGCGGCCAGCTCGCCGCGTGGGAGGCAGACTGGAATGCACCCGGCATGGAGGCGTATGACCGGCCTTAAACGCGGCGACGTCGTGCTCGTCCTCTTTCCGAACAGCGACCTGGCCACCTTCAAACGCCGTCCCGCCCTCGTGGTGCAGGCCGATCATCTCGACACCGGACTGCCGCAGGTGGTGATTGCCATGATAACCAGCAACCTCGCCCGCCGCGGCCATCCCAGCCGCGTGTTCATCCCGCTAAACTCACCAGACGCCAGAGCCGCCGGCCTGCGCACCGACTCCGTCGTGATGACCGACAACCTGGCCACCGTGCTGGACAAGGCCATCGTCAGCCGGCTCGGCCAACTGACAGACCTGACCGATGTGAACACCGCGTTGCGAACGACCTTGGCCCTATGAATTGCGTGAACGCCGGTGGCTACAAGGAAAGCGGCTTCGGCCGCGAGGGCGTGCTGCAAGGGCTGGCGGCGTATTGCCGGGTGGAATGAGCTAAACCGCGCGGTTAGATTCTGGGACATGATCTACTGACCTAGCCATGTCGATTTCACTGCCCGTCGTGGAGCTCATCTGAACAATTCGCATTGAGTGTCAATATGCTGAGCTTGGCGAGTGATTTTCGATTTGCCTGTCCATATTGCTCGCAGCATCTGGCCTGTCCGGTCGGCTATTCGGGCCACCATGTGCAGTGTCCGAACTGTGCCAACACATTGGTGATACCGCGCCCAAGCGTGCCGGCTCCCAGGGTTCCCTGCCCTGGACCTGCCTCAACAGCTCCAACTCCTGGGCGATCAGCATGGGAGATTTTTGCAGCCGGGCTGAGCATCCTCGACGGCCTCAAGCTGCTCGTGACTCCGGCAATGATGCTCGGATCACCGTTCCTAGCATATTTCTTTAGGCATCATCCCCAGATTTGGCTCGCATCAACCTTGGAGAACTGGGCCTTTCTGGTAGCTTGGTTAAGTCCGCTAGGTGCTTCTCTCCTGCTGGCTTTGAGCGTCGAATCGACATGGGCTAAACTCGCGCTGTTCGTGATATTTTGTCCCGTCTTCTACTTTGCAGAGTTCTTTATCGTGGTTGTTGCTGCGTTTTTGAACACACCCGTCAAATAGCTTCATATAGACGTAAACCCATACCTAAAAGGATGCGAATAGTCCTGCTTAACTGTCCACATTGCGGGGCGGAGCTAAACCGGTTCAAGGGCCACTTATCAGCCTGCCCAGCTTGCGCCGTCCCGCTGACCCGCGTCGCCCTTCTGAGATTCCCTGCGTTGCGCGCATTGATCCTGGCCGACGCGAGCGTGCTGATGCTGCTCGGCGTGGCGCTGATATTCCGGCCGCAAGGCGTCGCCCAAGCGCTGGATTTTCGCGATTTGCCAGCCTCGGGGGATTACCTCATCGGCATCATGGGGGGACTTTTTCTCACCACTGGGCTCGGCTATCTAGCCGCGCTGCGCGATCCACTCCGAAACCTTATCTGGATACAGCTTGGCATCGCCCGCGGCGCGTTGGAGGTGCTGCTGGGCGTGGTTTACATCTCTCTGGGGACCGTGTCTTGGCGGCAGGCCGGCTTTGGCCTTATCGCGGCAGCGACCATTGGCGCGGGTTACCTATTTTTCTATCCACATCCGCCCAAACTAAAACGCTTGGAAAAAGACTGAACTCGCCCCGCCGGCCTGCCGTTGTTATTCAAGCAGTAGGGCGGCGGGCGCAAGAAGCAAACGGGGCGCACATTGGACGAGCACACTTACGATGAGTTCCCGGCTAAGTCGGCCAATCCCGTGCCGGACTCCGAGTCGCTGGCTTGCCTGCAAGAGACGGCGGCAGAGTATTCGGCGGCCGCACGGAGGTGAGGGTCTGCAAACTTTTTAACTGAGCATTCCAGCGCGGTGGCACGCCCTCCTTCTACCCGGGTGCGAAGGGGCAACTCAGCCGCGTTGAAAACACTGCCAGGCTCATTTGTCTGAGCCCGGCCAGCGGAGGTTCCGGCCCGGCGGAAACGTGCCGCAGGGTGAAGGCGGGAGATGGCCGACTGATGGCCTAACCGCCGGCGAGGACGGACTCGATCTTGCGGCGGAGGTCGGCGTTGACGTCTTCGGGGGAGCGGTCGCCATCCACGATGTCAAAGCCGTAGGTGGCTTGCAGACGGGTGAATTGCCGGGCCATGAGGGCCTGGTATTTGAGGAAGCTGTCGAACATGTCGCGCGAGAGGCCCAGGTCCATGCCGCTCTCCCAGTAGTCGAGGGCCTTGTTCTTGGCGAAGTTGCGCTGCACGAGCTGCTCGGGAGAAATATTCAGGTAAAAGACTGCGTCGGGGACGAGGGCGATGCCGTAGAGGTTCTTAAGCCAGGCTTCGTCCATGCCGCGGACGAGGTCGCGGGCCATGAGGGTGTAGATGTAACGGTCGGCCAGGACCATGAAGCCGGCCTTGAGGGCGGGGATCATGATGTTCTCGACCTGGTCGGCGAAGTCGGTGGCGTAAAAGAGACTGAGGGTGGTGCGGCTGAGGATGTTGCCGTTCTGGGCTTTTTCGAGTTCTTCGCTGACGAGACTGGAGCGTTTGAGGCCGACCTGCACGGTGGCGTGGCCGCTGCCTTCGAGCCATTGCACGAGCTGCGCGATCTGGGTGGAGCGGCCGGAGCCGTCGGCGCCCTCGACGACGATGAGCTTGCCCTTAAGCCGTTCTTCCTCCACGCCAGGGATGCCCTCGCCGTAGAAGCGCTTGGGGGTGGGCTTGGGGATGATCACCTCGGGCGTGCGGGGCGCGGGGACGAGGCGTCTGGTTTTGCGTGGGGCGGGCATGGTCACGCTTTCTTGAACTCGAAGCCGGGCAGATCAATGCGGTCCGCCACGAGCTTGCGCACGATGGCCTGCTGCGTCTCGACGGTCTGGTTGGCGTCAATGACGTTGAAGGAGAACTCGCGGCTCATGGCGAGGTATTGCTCCAGGATGCGGCCCTGGAAGATGCGGAAGCTCTCGTAGGGGTCGGTGGAGAAGCCCATGTCCATGCCGGCCTCGAAGTATTTCAGTTCGGGCCGGCCGTCGAGGATGCGGTTGAGCGAGACTTCGAGATCCGCGCGGAAGAAGAAGGTCATGTCCGGCAGGGCGGCGAAGCTGTAGAGACCGCGGACCCATTCGGAGGGGCAGGTGCGGACCACGTCGCGGGCGAAGGCGGTGAAGATGTAGCGGTCGCAGAGGACGAGGTAGCCGGCGCGCAGGAGGGGCACGAGCTGGCGTTCGTAGCGGTCGGCGAAGTCGGTGGCGTGGATTAGGCTGAACGTCGTGGGCGTCAGCAGGGTCATCTTCTTGCCCTTGCTGGTGGCGGCCTTGACGAGCTCGGAGGAGTTCCACTCGCTGAAGAAGACCTTGAGGCCGCGCAATTCGAGCCAGCGCTTGAGGAGATAGATCTGCGTGGACTTGCCGGAGCCATCAAGGCCCTCGACCGCAATGAGGCGGCCGGGAAACCCTAGTTCAGCAAAGGTCTTCATCATGTCGGACGGGGGGAGAGTCGGCGGCTGGCCGGCGGATGACAACGCATTTTCCGGTCAGCGCAACCCCAGCACCGAGGCCATGACCGCCAGAGTGCCGAAGGTGACCAGGCCCAGGGCTTGGCGCACGCCGGGCAGGTTGATGACGACGATGACGATGATGAAGCCGAACTGGCAGAGCCGCCAGTAGGTCTCGTGGCTCATTCCAATGATGTTCTTGAGCACATGCGAGCCGTCGAGGGGCGGGATGGGCAGCAGGTTGAAGAAGCACAGGAAGAGGCTGAGCACGGCCATGCGGACGCCGATTTCGGTGAAACTGGTCTGCCCGGCCAGCCCGGCCGCCTTCACGGCGGCGAGCAGCGCAAAAGCGAGCACCAGGTTGATGGCCGGTCCGGCCAGCGCCACGAGGGTGTCATCGCGCCGCGGATGGCGGAGGTTGGTGATGTTCACCGGCACCGGACGGCCCCAGCCGATGATGAAGCCGGCCAGGGCGGAGTTGCTCACCGAGAGCATGATGCCCAGCAGCGGCAGGACCACCGTGCCGATCAGTTCCATGTGCATGATGGGATTGAGCGTCACGCGGCCCTGCGAGTGAGCCGTGTCATCGCCGCACTTCCAGGCCACCCAAGCGTGCGCCCATTCGTGGAAGGTGAGGAGCGGGATGAAAAACAGATAGGTAAGCAGCCCGTCGATAATGGCTGATTGTGTCATCGTGCGCGGAAGGTAGCGGAGGAACGGGGAAAGCCCAAGTGCAAGTCCGGGTCAGTTCCGCTGGGTGTAGCGTTGCTTGCCGGTCAGGAGCCCCACGGCCGTGCCGACGAAGCCCACGAAGAACAGATACACGTTGAACCACGGCAGATACGCCCAGGTCTTCCAGGACTTCACGCGCCACGACTCCAGGTTGCTCAGGTTGCTGCCGATGATGATGGCGAGCGCCACGGGCAGGTGGAATCGCGGCACGGCCAACAGCGGCACGAGGCAGTAGAGATACTTGGCGAGATGGTGGGTCCAATGCCCCGCGTAGGGAATGCGGCGCAGGCCGAAGCCCCAGGTGCGGAACAGGGCGCCAAACGACTCCGCCACCTGGTAGTGCTTGCGGAACAGGTGACGCCAGCTCGTTTTCAACGACTGGAAGTGGTAGTGGATGATCTCCACGTCGCTCACGAACACCTCGCCCTTCTGACTCAGGCGCATGAACAGGTCCATGTCCTCGCCCGCGAAGTGAAACTGCGCGGTGTTGTAGCAGCCGATGCTGCGATACACATCGGCGCGGTGCAGGTCGAACTTGCCGCTGATGCCCTGCCGGATGCGCCCGATCCACCGCGCCATCAACACCTGGCCCCAGAAGTTGTATTGGAGGAAATTCTCCAGCGGCAGCGTGACCAGGGCGACGACGGAGACGCGCCCCGGCACCTCGTGCAACTGCTTGAACATCCGCTCCAGCGCGCCCTTGTCCTCCGGCACGCAGTCCTGCTGCATGTTGAGGATGTAGTCACCGGTCGCCTCCTTGGCCCCGAGGTTGTAGTCCCAGCTCAACGCCACATCCACGGGATTCTTGACCAGGCGGGTGCCGGGCGGCGGGTTGTCGATCGGTTTCGGGCTGCTGTCGACCAGGATGATCTCGTAAGGCCGCAGGGTCTGCGCCTGAAGGGCGTCGATGAGCCGGGGCAGGTCGCCGGCCTTCCCGTAGATCGGGATGATGACGGAAATCTTTGGGTTCGGGGGAACGCTGCTGCTCATGACACTGCCAGCCAAGGCTGGAACGCGCGGAAGTTACCGGGCGTCGCCGGCCTGTCGAGGGGAAAGGCGGCCCAAAGCAAAAAGCCCCGGCCAAGATGGCCGGGGCTTCAAGTGAGCCGGGTGTTGGAACGGCCTCAGATGATGCCGGCCAACTCCTGAAGCACGCGCCAGTTATCGAGGCGGTCCTGCTTGGCTTCGAGCAGCAGCGGCGAGGGGTTGCCGTCCTTGTCGAAGTGCTTGGCGAAGCGGCCTTCAGTGCGGGCGAACATGATGAAGTCGAAGAGTTCGCCGGTCTTGGGGTCCTTATACCAGTCATCCTTCGGCGCAGGGTTGCCCTGGAGGCTGAGGCGCTCGGCGAGCTTGGTGCCCTTGCGCGGATCGTAGATCAGCACGGGGAACGTGCGCGTGTCCACGGCGAGCTTGGACTGGTTCATGGCGAGGTTGTCGCCCACGCCGTGCTCGGGCTGGCAGGTGGTGTAGACGGAGACCACGGCCGGACCGTCGAACTCGTTGGCCGCCATGATGGACTTGTAGAAGTGGTTCGACATGGCGCAGGAGGTCTGCGCGACGAACGTGTTCGGGTGCATCATCGCGATCTGCGCGATTTCCTTGCGGCGCTCGGTCTTGCCCTGAATGACTTTGCCGTGCACCGAGAACTTGGTGTTCTGCGCCTTGAAGGTGGCGGTGGAGGACTGGCCGCCGGTGTTCGAGTAAACCTGCGTGTCGAGGATGAGCACCTTGATGTTCATGCCCGAGGCCAACATGCGGGAGAGCGATTGGAAGCCGATGTCCAACATCGCGCCGTCACCGCCGACGACCCAGAGTTTCTTGTCGTGCCAGCCCATCTGATCCCAGCGGGCGCGGACACCCATCGCGTCGGCGGGGCCGTTCTCGAAGAGCGAGTTGGTCCACGGGACGAGATACGGATTGTAGGGATACGTGGAAGCGTAAACCGTGGAGCAGCCGGTCGAGTTGACGATGCCGACGCTTTCCTTGCCGTATTGAAAGCCAGTCGCGGCCAGCATCATGCGGAGGGCGGTGCCTTCGCCGCAGCCCATGCAGGAACCGGCGCCACCGACATAGAGCAGGCTGCGCTCGGCGAGCATCATGTCGCTCAGCAGCTTGTCGTTGATGTATTCCTTGGGCGTCTCGGGGAGCTTGGTGTAGAAGTTAAAGGTGCGCTTGGACTCCTTGAGCACGGTGCTGTCCTTCATCAACATCGTCAGGGCTCCGTGATTGCCACAGGCGTCGACGCATTCGGCACAGCCTTTGCACTTGGTGGGGTCGATGAAGATGCCGAAATAGGCGGGTTCCTTGCCCTTCTTCTCGTAGGTGGTCCAGAACTTGGTCGTCTTGGCGAACTGCTTGGCGAGATGCTCGCGCTCAACGGGGTCCGCGATGGCGGCGAGTTCGGCGTCGAGCTTCGACTTGGGCACCGCCTTCCCGAGAATTGCCGTGTCCGGGCACTCGGTTACGCAGTCCATGCAGGCGACGCAGTTGGCGCTGTTGAGCAGGGGGATTTCCGGGGCGATGTAGCTGAAGTCGCGCAAGGCCCCGGTGCCGGCGGGAATGAGCGAGCGGAGGGTGCCGTGGTCCGCCGGCAGTTCCATCTCGGCACTGCCGTCGTTGTAGGCACCGACGATACGCTCGTTAAAGTCCTGCACATCGAGCACATCCTTGGTGATGGGGCGCTTGTTGGAGCGATCCACCACAGGGGCGGGAACGGAGCCGGCTACGTTTTCGGTGGGTTGAATCATGGGCTGAGTATCAGGTTGTCCTGAGAGTTTTTGGGTTAATGCCGGCGGTTGTCCGCCGGCTAAAGCGGTTTACTTGGCTGCAACCAGTTCGCCAGTCGCGACCGGGGCGGCGCTGCCAGTGACTTCAGCGGGGATTTCCTTCACGTCGGTGAGGCCGTGCTTCACGCAGACGAGGTTTTCCTGCACCACCTTTTCACCGCGCTTGCCGAAATACTTGCGGATGTATTTCTCAACCGAGGCGAGCACCTGTTCCTCGCCCATGCCGGAACGGGCGGCAAAGGGCGTGACCTTGATGAAGATGCCCACCAGGCAGACGCCTTGCATGCGCTGCTGGAGGTCGGGGTCGGTGGCGACGCTGCGGGCGATCTTCACCGTGTCCAGGAAGTAAACGCGCAGGTTTTTGTTGCGGATGATCTTCTGGCCGTAGGCGGGAATGGCGTTCCACACGTCCTGCGGTTCGAGCTTGTCGCTTTGGATGAACACGCTGCCACCGGGCGCAATGCCGTGGAGCGGATTGCCCAGGTTGAAGGCGTTCACGTCGTTGAGCGGGATGAACTCCACCTGCTCCAACTCGGAGTGCGTGCGGATGTGGGCGTCGGCGACGGTGAGGTAATAGGTCGTCGGCAGGCCCTTTTTCTCGGAGCCGTATTTCGGATAGGCCTGCACGTGCAGGTTGAACAGTTCGCCCACGAAGGAGGCGATGAGCTTGTTCGTGGTGACGGAGCCGAAGCCGCCGACCGAGTGGCCGCGCATCGAGAACGCGCCGGACGGACGCAGATCGGGGTCTTCCGCCTCGGGCAGTTCGAGCGCGTGCTTCACGCCGACACAGGCAAACTGCTTCGGCTGGGCGGCCATCATGTTCCGCAGGATGGAGTTGAAGTGGCAGCCGCGAATGTCCCGCGAGCCCAGGCCAGCGACGCAGGAGTAAATCTTCGGAATGCGGTCAATCGCGGGATACTTGAACTCGCCAAAGGAACCGTAGCTCAGGCCGGTGAGCGCATCGGCGAAGGCGGCGCGGATGCCCTGCGTGAGGGGGTTGGATTGCGCGAGCGGGTTGTCCATGCGCTCGACGACGGTGAGCGCCTTGACGTTCTTGAGCGCGGCGACGAGTTGCGTGGCCGGGAACGGCGCGAAGCAGGTGACGTGGATGCCACCAACTTTCGCCCCGGTGGTTGCGCGGATGTAATCAATCGCCGCCTCGGCGGTTTCCATCATGCCGCCCATGCCGACGACCGCGTATTCGGCGTCTTCCATGCGGTAGCAGTCGATCATCCCGTAGCGGCGGCCCGTGTTCTTGTAGAACGTGTCCATCGCTTCCTGCACGGCGGCCGGGACGAGGTCATACACGTTGCGCTGGGCGATCTTGCCCTTCATGTAGGAGTCCTGGTTCTGCACCACGCCGGACATGATCGGATTGTTCGGATCCATCAGGCACCGCAGCTTCAGCGTCGGGTCGCCGATGAAATCCTTCATGAACTCGAGCTCGGGGAGCCTGACGTTCTCGATGGTGTGCGTGGTGAGGAAGCCGTCCTGCACGTTCATGAACGGCGTCTCGGAACTCTCCGCAGCGCGGCGGGCGATCAGGGCGAGGTCGCCCGCTTCCTGGGCGTTGCGGCCAAAAAGGATGCCCCAACCGCAGTCCGCCACGCTCATCACGTCGTCGTGACCGGCGTGGACGTTCAGCGAGTGGCTGGTCAACGCGCGCGCGCCGATGTGGAACACGACGGGCAGACGCTTGCCGGAAATGGTGTAGAGAACCTCCTTCATCAGCACGAGGCCTTGGCCGGAGGTGAAGTTAGTCACCCGGCCGCCGGCGAGCGCGTAGCCCTCGCAGGTGGAGGCCGCCGAGTGTTCAGACTCGGGCTGCACGAACGTGAGGATGTCACCCCAGAGGTTCTTTTTGCCGTTGGAGACCTCGGTTTGATACCCGGTCCCCATCGTGGTCGAGGAGGTGATCGGGTAAGCGCAGGCGCCGTTGGTGATGTTGGTTTCCACCCACACAACGCAGCCCGCTCCGTCCGACGTGGTCGGAATCCCCGGGTAGGGGAACTGCTTCTTGTCGTCGCTCATATTCGGTGCTGAAACGTTTCGTCCACGCGCCGGACTGTTGAGCCGGCGCGAACTCCGAGAAGGTGGATTTCGGTCAGAGTCGGCGCAAGTCAAAACTCTGAGGCAGCGGTCGATGGCTTGCAGAAAAACGAAATTGTGCACTCCGCTTGCGCTCCCTGCTCACGGAGCCCTATGCTCCCGCACCATTTTTGAGCGCAGTCAGTTCAACCCGCACTCCTGATCCCATGAGCGTCCGCGTCCGTTTCGCCCCCTCGCCCACCGGCTACCTGCACATCGGCGGTGCGCGCACCGCGCTGTTCAACTGGCTCTACGCCCGCCACACCGGCGGCACCTTCGTCCTGCGCATCGAGGATACCGACGCCGCGCGCAACTCCCAGGAGGCCGTGAACGTGATCCTCGACGGCCTGCGGTGGCTGGGACTGGACTGGGATGAGGGCCCTTTGACCGCCGATGCCACCGGCCCGAGCAAGGGCGACCGCGGGCCTTACTTCCAATCCCAGCGCCGGGAAAACTACGCCCGCCGCGTTGAAGCCCTGCTCTCCCGCGGCCTGGCTTATGAAAAGGACGGGGCGGTGAAGTTCCGGATGACCCGCGAGCCGGTCTTGATTCGTGACCTGGTGGTGGGCGACGTGACCCGCGCGCTGACGGACCGCGAGGAAGTTGACCCGGACTTTGTCATCATGCGTTCCGACGGTTCGCCGGTGTTCCATTTCGTCAACGTCGTGGACGACCTGGAGATGGGCATCACCCACGTCATCCGCGGCGAGGATCACCTCAGCAACACGTCCAAACACGTCGCGCTCTTCCAGGCCTTTGGCGTCGCCCCGCCGAAATACGCCCACATCCCGCTCATCCTCAACGCCGACGGCTCCAAGATGTCCAAGCGCGACACCGGCGCGGCCCTGACTTACTACATGGAGAACGGTTACGCGCCCGAGCCCGTGCTGAACTATCTCTGCCTGCTGGGCTGGTCGGCCAAGGACGGCCGCGAAGTCATCCCGGTGAAGGAACTCATCGCCGAGTTCGACCTGCCGCAAATCCTCCGCCACAACGCCCGCTTCGACCACGAGAAGCTCAAGTGGATGAACGGCGAATACGTCCGCGCGATGACGCCGGATCGGTTTTACGAAATGTCCGTGCACGCGCTCGCCCGCGCCGGCCTGGACACCAACCGCTTTCCCACTGCCTACGTGAAAGCGGCACTGGACACCTGCCTAGGCAAGGTGCGCGTCTTCAACGAACTGCCCGGCTACGGCGGCTTTTATTTTGCAGACCGGGTGGAGTTGGACACGGAAGCCAGGGCGGCCGTCAGTGGCGAAGCCCGTGAACGCCTTGCCAAACTGCGCACAGCTTTCGCCGGCGTGCCCGACTTCACCGCCGCGAGCCTGGAGGCTGCGCTGAAGGACACGGCCAAGGCTGCCGGCGTGAAAAACGGCCTGATGGTCCACCCCGCGCGCTTCGCCTGCACCGGCAAGGGCAGCGGTCCCAGCCTCTATCACCTCCTGGAGGTCCTGGGCAAGGAACGCGTGCTGGCCCGCATGGATGCAGCCCTGTCGGCCTGATCGACAGGCTTCAATGCTTGGCAGGCGCTGCGGTTACCCACCCAGCGCAGACCCATCGGTCGGAATTGGCTAAACCATCTCCGGCACGTGGAAGTTCTCGGAGGGCTTGAAGCGGGGGTTGCCGTCCGCGCCCTCGATATACTCGAAGACCTTGCCCTCGAAGTTGCGGAGCACGACGCGGTCGGCGTTGCGGCTCAGGACGTAGTCGGGGTTCACGGGCACCTTGCCGCCGCCGCCGGGGGCATCAATCACATACTGCGGCACCGCGTAGCCGGTGGTGTGGCCGCGCAGGGACTTCATCACGTCGAGGCCGCGCCGCACGCTGGAGCGCAGGTGCGCGCTGCCGGCGATGAGGTCGCATTGGTAGACGTAATAGGGGCGCACCCGGCAGATGAGGAGCTTCTGCACGAGCGCCTTCATCACCACGGGGTCGTCGTTGACGTGCTTGAGCAGGACGGACTGGTTGCCGAGCGGGATGCCGGCGTCCGCAAGGCGTCCGAGGGCATCGCGGACCTCGGTGGTCAGCTCGCGCGGGTGATTCGTGTGGACGCTGATGAAGAGCGGGTGAAACTGCCGGAGCATCGCGCACAGCTCGGGCGTGATGCGTTGCGGGAGGAAGAGCGGAATGCGCGTGCCGATGCGGAGGAACTCGATGTGCTTGATGGCGCGCAGGCGGCTGAGGAGGTATTCCAGCTTCTCATCGCTAAAGAGCAACGGGTCACCACCGGAGAGCAGCACGTCGCGGATTTCAGTGTGCTTCGCGATGTAATCAATCTGCCGGTCGAACTCCGGATGGAAGTCGTAGCCGCTGGCGTTGCTCACCAGGCGCGAGCGCGTGCAGTAACGGCAGTAGGCCGCGCAACGGTCGGTGACGAGGAAGAGCACGCGGTCGGGATAGCGATGGACCAAGCCGGGCACCGGCGAGTGCGAATCCTCGCCGCACGGGTCGGCCATCTCCCACGACGCGGTGTTCGTCTCCTCCAGCCGGGGAATCATCTGCCAGCGGATGGGGCAGTGCGGGTCGTGCGGGTCGATCAGGTTGAAGAAGTGCGGCGTGATGGCCATCGCCAGCTTGCTGCGGGACAGGATGGCCCCGGCGCGTTCCTCGCGGCTGAGCGTGGGGAGCAGCGCTTCGAGCTGCTCCACGGTCGAGACCCGGTGCTTGAGCTGCCACTTCCAGTCATTCCAATCGGCGTCGGGCACATGGGCCCAAGAGCCGCGTCCGCTGGATTTGAACTCCTTGAGTGCTTGCAGCCGTTCCGCGTTCGCGTGTGCCGCGCCGCTGGCCGTCGCCGGTTCCGGTGACATGATGACGCGCACTATAAAAGCGAAGCGGGGCGAGTCAAGGGGCCGGGCCTAGCCGTTTGACCGCCGGCCTTCATCCGGGCGCTCGCAAGAATACCTCTCGCCCCCCGGCCCTTCTTTGCTATTCTCGGCGAGTCGCTTCGACGCAGCATGACACCCAAACTGTTTTCTGAACTCGGCCTGTCCCCGGAAATCCTCAAGGCCATTGACAAGCTCGGCTTCGAGCAGGCCTCCCCCATCCAGGCCGCCGCCATCCCCGTGTTGATGACCGGCAAGGACATCGTCGGCCAGTCCCAGACCGGCTCCGGCAAGACCGCCGCCTTCGCCATCCCCGCCATCGAGCAGACCGACCCCGCCAACCGCGCCGTCCAAGTCCTCATCCTCTGCCCCACCCGCGAACTCGCCGTCCAGGTCTGCGAGGAAGTCCACAAACTCGCCTTCTTCAAGCGCGGCATCCAAGCCCTCCCCATCTACGGCGGCCAATCCTACGACCGCCAGCTCTACGGCCTCCGCCAGGGCGCCCAGATCGTCATCGGCACCCCGGGCCGCGTGATGGACCACATGCAGCGCGGCACCTTGCGCCTCGACGCCGTCCGCACCGTCATCCTCGACGAGGCCGACGTCATGCTCAACATGGGCTTCCGCGAGGACATCGAGTTCATCCTCCGCGCCACGCCCGCCACGCGCCAGACCGTCTTCTTCAGCGCCACGATGCCCCGGCCCATCCGCGACCTCATCGAGACCCACGCGAAGGAGCCCCAGAGCGTCCGCATCGAGCAGCAGGCCATGACCGTCCCCAGCATCGAGCAGGTCTACTTTGAAGTGGACCGCCGCTGGAAGGTCGAAGCCCTCACCCGCCTCATTGACGTCCACGACCTCAAGCTCGGCATCGTCTTCTGCAACACCAAGCGCATGGTGGACGAACTCGTCGAGCACCTGAACACCCAGGGCTACTCCGCCGAAGGCCTCCACGGCGACATGAGCCAAAACCTCCGCGACCGCGTGATGAACAAGTTCCGCAAGTCGGGGCTCAAGTTCCTCGTCGCCACCGACGTCGCCGCCCGCGGCATTGACGTGGACGACATCGAAGTCGTCGTCAACTACGACCTCCCCTACGACCCCGAGGATTACGTCCACCGCATCGGCCGCACCGGCCGCGCCGGCCGCAGCGGCATGGCCTTCACCTTCGTCTCCGGCCGCGACTTCTACGCCCTGCGGAACATCGAGCGCTTCACCCGCTCCCGCCTCCAGCGCGGCTTCATCCCCAGCCGCGACGAAGTGGACGAAGCCCGCGCCAACGTCCTCCTCAACAAAGTCCGCACCGTCCTCCAAGGCGGCGAATTTGACCGCCAGGAACACGCCGTCGAACGCCTCCTCGAAGAAGGCTTCGAAACCACCGACATCATCTCCGCCCTCCTCCACCTCCTCGGCGGCGGCGAACTCCCCGCATCCCGCCCCGAAGCCGAAGCCCGCCGCACCCCCGGAACCCCATCCACCCCCTCCTCCCCCCCTGCCCCACCCTCGCAACGGCCACTTCCCGAACGCAAACCCGCCGCCGAACAGGGCAAACGGCCCGCCGAAGGGGTAAAACGCCCCGCCAAAGAGGAAAAACCCCCCGCTCAACACGCCGAGCCACCGGCAGCACACTCCGACTCCCCGGCAGAACACCCGGTAAGCCCAATCAAACACCCGGTAAGCCCAATTAAACACCCGGTAAGCCCGGCAGAACACTCCGCAAGCCCAGTAGAACACCCAGTAAGCCAAGCAGAACACCTGGCAACCCCAATTGAACACGCCGGAAACCCGGCCGAACACCCGGTAAGCCCATCAGAACACCGGGAAAGCCAAGCTGAACCCTCGCTAAGCCGGGCAGAACACCAGATTCCCACCGCACAACCCCAGACCAACCCAGAGGAAGCCGACCACTCACCCGCGGAAGCCTCTATCCCCCCCGCGGCTGATCCCAAGTCCGGCTCCGAAGGCCAAGAGCCTCCGTCCCCCGCCCCCCGCCGCGCCGCCGCCCCCCGGACATCGGCCGCCGAAGACCAGCATCCCGCCCCGGCCGACCGCCCCCAACGCTCCGTCGAGCTTACCCTCCCCTCCGCCGCCCCCGCGCCCGCCCGGCCGCCCTATCGCAAAACCGGCATTCCCAAGCAGGAGTTCCGCTCCCAGATGGACCGCCCGGCCGAACGCCGCCCGTTGCGCCGCGACTACGACCAATACGAAGACCAGCCCTACGAACGCCCGCGCCGCGATGACTTCGGCCCCGGCCCCGCCCCGCGCCGCCCCGCCAGCCGCCGCACCCCGGAGCAGATGGCCCGCCTCTGGATGAGCGTGGGCGCGCAGCACGGCATCGCCCCCGGCGACGTGGTCGGCTGCATCCTCGGCGAGACCGGCCTGCCCAGCGGCACCGTCGGCGTGGTGGACATCCGCGAGCGCCACACCTTTGTGGACGTGGCGGCGGACGCAGCCAACGCCATCATCACCAAGCTCAACCGCTCGAACATCCGCGGCCAGCGCCTCAAGGTGAAGTTCGCCTGAGCCGGGGGCGCTAGCCCTGCCGGCCAGCCAGCAGGTTGTTCCCGTAAATCTGCAGGATCAGCTCCGACGCCAGCCGGCCGGACTCCGCCGGCACCGCCGGCTCCCGCCCGGTGCGGACGGCCTCGGCGAAATCGCCCAGGATCGCCTCGTGCCCCGCCGTGTCCGTGACCGCCGCGCTCGTGGCCCCGTCGTGCACCTCGAACTTCCGCTCCGCCGGGTTCGGCACGTCCGCGATGCTCCAGTGCGTGATGCAGTCGTTCTCCGTCACGATGGACCCGCCGCTCGCGTGGATCTCAAAACGCGTGGGAAAGCCGGGCTTGCACGCCGTGGAGGCGCAGAACGTGGCGATCATCCCGTTCGGATAATGCAGCAGCGCCGCGCCGTGGTCCTCCACCTCGATGTCATGCACGAACCGGTCGCACAAGCTCACCACGCGCGCGGGCAGGCCGAAGAACCAGCAGAGCAAATCCGCGTTGTGCGCCGCCTGCTGCGTGAACGCCCCGCCGCCATCCACCGCCACCGTCCCGCGATACGCGCCGGACCGGTAATAGGCCGCGTCCCGCCAGAACTTCACCTGCATGTCCGCCGCGAACACCCGCCCGAGCCGGCCGGCGTCGAGCAGTTGCTTGATCGCGCGGTTGTCCGGGCTCATGCGGCGCTGGTAGGTCACGGCCAGCTTCACGCCCGCCTCGCGGCACGCAGCCATCATGCGGTCCATTGCGTCGCGCGAGATGTCGAGGACCTTCTCCGTCAGCACATGCTTGCCCAGCGCGGCGGCCTCGATGGCTCCCTGGTGATGCAGGCCATTGGGCGTGGTGAGCACGACCGCGTCGAACGGCACATCCACCGCCGCCAGCGACGGGAAGACGCCCACGCCCGCCGGCAAGTCCTCCGGCCGCCGCCCGCTGCGCGAGACGACGCCCGCGACGGCGAGGGACGGCTGGCGGGCGATGGCCTTGAGATACGTGCGGCAGATGTTGCCGGACCCAACGACGACGAAGCGAAATGGCGGCTGCGTTTGCACGCGGACGATGTATCCGAAACGGCCGGGCGCGTCGCCATGAAACACGCCAGTTACCGCGCGATGGTTTTTCCAGCCTCCGGCTTCCCAAAAACTGGGTGGGAGTGATGCTCTACGGCTCGGACATCCGCCGTCCCGGTGGATAACTTTTCCCAAATTTGTCGCTGGGCGGGGCGCGGTGGCGGGCTAGGCTGGCCGGTGCTTGATGAACCGGCTCAACCGCATTCTGCACGTGGACGGCGACAGTTTCTTCGCCAGTTGCGAGATCGCGCTGGAGCCGAAGCTGGAAGGGCAGCCCGTGTGGGTGGGCGGCGGCCGGCGCGGCGATGGCATCGTGATCGCGGCCAACCGGCTCGCGAAGAAGTTCGGCATCGAGACGGGCATGGCGTGCTTCGAGGCCAAGGCGCGCTGCCCCAAGGGCGTCCTCTGCAAGCCGCATTACGACGAGTATCGGCGGCTCTCGCAGGCGATGTTCCGCATTCTCGAGGAGTTCGCGCCGACGATGGTGCCGGTCTCGATTGACGAAGGTTTCCTCGACCTCACCGCGCTGCAGGCCCATGTCTGGCGCGACACGACGCCCGCCGATTACGTCAACGCGCTGCGGCAGCGCATCAAGGTCGAGGTAAGGCTGCCCGTCTCCGGCGGCCTCGGCAGTTCGGCCAAGCTCGCCAAGCTCGCGACCGATGCAGGCAAGCCGGGCTTCCTCGAAGTCGCGCCCGGCACGGAGAAAGAGTTCCTCCGCGACCGCCCCGTGCGCGAAATGTCGGGCATCGCGGGCCGGCGCGAACGGGCGTTATCCGCGCTGGGCGCGAAGACGTTTGGCGACGTGGCGGAACTGCCCTCGATGCTGCTGAAGCAGAAGTTCGGCATCTGGGGGCAACAGCTCTGGCTCTTCGCCAACGGCCAATGGCACGAGCCGTTGCTGCTGGAAGTGAAGGACCGCACGACGATTTCAAGCAGCACCACGCTGCCGCAGGACGAGACGGACTACGAGGCGGCGCTGACGTTCGCGTTGAGCGAGGCCACGCGGCTGACGGGGCAGCTCCGGCGCGAGCAGTTGCAGCTCCGCGAGATGAGCCTGAGCATCCGCTTCAACGACTTCACGGAGACGGGTTGCAGCCACCGCTTCCAGCACCCGCAGTTCCGCAACTCCGTCATCAACGCGCACTACGAGCAGATGTTCCGCGAGCTGATGAGCCGCGAATGGAAGCCGGTGCGGCAAATCCGGCTGGCGATGTGGAATCTCGCCCCGCTCGACACGCAACCCACGCTCTGGGGCACCACCGACGCCGAACGCTGGGGCGCGCTGGATGCGGCGACGCAAAAGCTCAACGAACAGTTTGGCCACGCCGGGAAGCCCGCGCTGATGACCGGCGCGCAGCTCGCGCTCCGCCGCACGGACCCGGCCCAAGAGCAGCCCAAGGCCAAGTGCCCGTTTGTCCCGCAGCGGGAGATGGTGAAGAAGCTCTGGGGCACCGACGCTGACCCGCTGGCCCACAAGACCGAGTGGGAGGCGAAGCTCTGGCGCGTGAGCCGCGGGCATTTCACGAAGGGCAGTGCGGGGCAGTAAGCAGTGTTCAGTGTTCGGCCGGCGACGGTTTCCTGCCGCCCCTCACTGAAAACTGACTATTGCCCTTCCGCCGCTTCCACCGCGTCCAGCACCGCCTTGATGGTTCCCGGTGCGTGGCCCTCGTAGCGGTTGTTCACGAACAAGCTCACCTTCGTCTTGCCGCCGGATTGCTGACCACGCCGGATGAGCTTCGACGCCGAGACACGGCCCTCGGGGTTCGCCTCTTGCAACTCGCGATAGGGGCTGAACTGCTTCACCGCTTCCTCGTAGCGGCGGCCCTCGCGCAGCAGGAAGCGCGCGGCCAGCAGGGACGGATTCGGCTCGCTGCCCGGCAGCGCCATCTGCTCGCCGACTAGCGGCATGTCCGCCCACGCGTTGTAGATGTGCGTCACGCCGTGGCGCGCGAGCACGCTGAAGTATTCCGGCTGGAGCCACTGGCGGTTGCGCAGCTCGATGCCCAAGGGCCAGCCGCGCGGCACACGTTCGAGGAACGCATCCAGTGCCACCGCGAAATCCGCTCCCCGCGCGAAGTCCTGCGGGCTGAACCGCGAGAACTCCAGCATCACCAGCCCGACCTTCGTGCGAATGGCTTCCAGCGGGCCGAGAAAGGCATCGGTGAACAAACCCGCGTCGAGGAAGCGCGGATTCACCAGCCCGGCACGCGCGCCGGAGCGCGGCACGTGCGGCCAGTGCTTGAGCGTGATTTCATCCGTCACCTTGAAGGCAAACTGGAAACTCGCCGGCACCTGTGCGGCCAGGCCGGCCAGAAACTCCACGGTCGGGAACTTGTAGTAGGTCGCGTCCACGGAGACCGTCGGGAAAACCTCCGCGTATTCGGCGAGGCAGTTGCGCTCGAAGCGCGCCTCGGAGAAGCGCCCGCGCCAGACGTAGCGGCTGCGGTCGTAAATCGTGTCGAACCAGCCGGGATACTTCCACGAGGACGTGCCGAGGAGGACGCCCTGCGCGGCCAGGCGGCGCAGGCGGGCGGCAAACTCTTCGCGCAACAGCAGCACGCAGAAACTCAAGCGGACCCCCATGCCCGGCTCAATGCGAAAAACACCCAACTCCGGCCTCGCCAAGCCGGCCGGACTAGGACAGGTTCGCGCCATAGCCAACCTCAGCCGATAGTCGTCTGCTAAAAAACGATTACCCGGAACGCCGCGCCCCGCGCCAGCCTCCGCCCATGAACGTCGTCCTTCCAACCGCAACGCCGCTGCGCGCGACAGGGAGCATCGCATGAGCATCATCGTCTTGTTCGTCATTGTGGCAGTCATCTGGCTCGCCATCCGTGCCAGCACCCTGAGCGACCGCCAGGATGGCTTGGAACGCCAGGTGACTCAATTAAGCCAGCGGCTGGCCCGGCTGAACAATGAGCTGCAATCGGCCAAACTCGCCAACCCTGCGCCCATGGAAACGGTGGTCAGCGCCGGCCCGCTGCCTGCCGTGATTCCACCGCCGCCCGCGGTGGCGGAACCCGTGCTGGAACCGTTGCCCCTGGAAGTGACTGCGCCGCCTCCCCCGGTCCCCCTCGAAGCATTGCCCATCGCACCGGTTGCGGTGGAACCGCTCGCCGAAGCCCCGGCAGCTTCAGTCAAGCCGATCACACCGCCGCCACTGCCTCCGGCTGCTGTGCTGGCGACGTTGGCGCGGGCGAACGCTCCGGTGGAAACGCCCGTGGCACCGGCTGCCACACCGGAACGCGAGCTTGGCGCCGCCGCCTCCACCACTCCACCAAGCCCCCCGCCAACGGCTGCGCCGGAGCCGCCGCAGTCGTTCGAGCTGCGGCTGGGCACCTACTGGTTCGTGCGCGTGGGCGTGGTGATTCTGCTCACGGGCTTTGTCTTCCTCGCGAACCTCGCCTACCGGCAAATCGTCCCGCAACTCGGGCCGCCGGGCAAAATCACGTTGCTCTACCTCGGCAGCGTGGCGCTGCTGGGCGCGGGCGCGTGGCTCCAGCGGAAGCAGGCCAAGGAATCACTCCGCAACTTCGCGCATGTCCTCCTCGCGGGCGGCCTGGGCGCGGTCTATTTCACGACCTACGCGGCGCACCATTACGAGCCGCTGCGCGTCATCAACAGCGCGGTGTTCGACGGCGCGCTGCTGCTCGGCTGGGCGGGCTTCATCGTCTGGCTGGCCGACCGGAAGAAATCCGAGACGCTTGCGCTCTTCGCGCTGGGGCTGGGCTTCTACACCGCCATCGTCACGCGCGTCGGGACGTTCACGCTCGCCTCGAACCTCGTGCTGACCCTCGCCACGGTGTTCTTCCTCGTGCGCAACCGCTGGGCGCACCTCACGCTGGCGGGTCTCGTGGCGAGCTACGGTGGTTTCGCCTTCTGGCGCTTCTTCCACGACGGCCAGTGGCTGCTCGGTGCGCCACGCGAGAGCCTCGGCTTAGCGCTCGCGTTCCTCGCCGGCTACTGGATCTGTTTCACGGCGGCCACCTTCCTGGCGGAGGGAAACGCACTCGCGGACCAGCGCCGCGCCGCCTTCCTGAGCGCGAACAACGGCGCGTTCTTCGCCCTCGCCGTGCTTTCCATGGCGGCCAATCGCGGCGGCAAGTTGTGGCTGTTCTGCGCCGGCTTCGGAGCGCTCCTGCTCGGTCTGGCGGCGCTCGCCCGCCTGCGCCTGCCGCAGGAGCCGTCCGTGCGCGCGGCTTACGTAACGCAAGGGCTCCTGCTGCTCACGGTGGGCCTCATCCTCAAGTTCACCGGGCATCAACTTGCCGTGTTGCTCGCGGCGGAAAGCGTCGTGCTGCTCACGCTCGGGCTGCGGCAGCCAAGCCGCCTGCTGCGCGCGGGCTCCTTCGTCACCGCGGGGCTGGCCGTGGGCTGGCTGGTGCTGACCGCCCGGCCGGGGGATTCGCCGGTGCTCGGCCTCGGCGTGGTGACATTGCTGCTCTTCAACTCGTGGTGGATGGGCCGGCACGAGAACCCGGCGGACGACTCGTTACTGCGGCTCCGCACGACGGCTTGCACGTTGCTCGCGCTCGTCGCCGGCGGCTCCAGCATCCTGCTGCACGCGGCGACGCCGTGGGTTCCCGTGTGGCTTGCGGGCGCGACCGTGCTGTTGACCGCGTCGGTGCATTGGCTGCGGACGCGCGAACTGACGCTGCTCGGCCAGGGCTACCTTTTCCTCGCCCATGGTTACTGGCTTTTCAGCAGCGGCGGCTGGGCGGAACTGCCCGCGTGGCGGCCGGTGCTGCTCCTCCTCGCCACGCTCGCCGTGCTGCACTGGTGGACATGGCAGGGCGTCATCGGCGATCGCAAGTTCGCGGGGAACTTCGAGCTCGGTTGCGCGCTCGGCGTCGTGGCTCTGCTCTTCTCGTGGGTTCACGCGCACTGCACCGCGTCGCAATGGCTCGTCGCGGCGAGCGGGCTCGCACTGGGCGTGACCGGTTACGGTGTGGCCACGCGCGCATGGCGGCTGGGGGCGGCGGGGCAGATCTTCACCCTCGTCGCGGGGGGGAACTTCCTCCGGCACATCGGCGAGTCGCGCGGCGACGACTGGGCAGTGGCGCTGGCCCCAGTGGCGATGCTCACGCTGACCGCAGGCGTGACGGCATGGGCGCTGCGGCGCTGGGCCGGCAAGTTATCCGAAGACACACGGGCCACGGTCCAGGTGGGCGTGACACTCTACTTTTGGGCCGCATTCGCGATGCTGGTGACAATGGTTGGCCGCTATGTGCCAGCGGAGCAGCGGCCGTGGGTGTTCGCCTTGGGCGGCGGCGGGCTGTTCGCGTTCGCGGGCTGGCAGAAGCTCGCACAACCACTGTTGGCCAGCGGCATTTCGCTCGGTCTTGGACTGCTGACGTTGCTATCGCCGGGCGTGGCCAACCAAGACCTGCTCACGGTTCCCAACCTCTTCGCCGTGCTGCTGCCGCTCGCGCTGCAACAGGTCGCACGCCGTGCGCCGGAGCGCTTCCCGATGCCGGCCAACACACACGCGGCCGTGGTGCTGGTGGCCGGCGGCTTCCTTTGGCTGCACCTGACGCGCTGGCTGTTGCCGCAGCGGGACGGACAATTTTTCACCCTCGCGTGGTCGTTGCTCGGGTCGGCCTTCATCTCGGCGGGCGTGTGGCTGCGCGAGCGAACTTACCTTACGCTGGGCTTGCTCTGCCTTTTTGCGGGACTGGCACGTGTGGTGTTTCACGACGTGTGGCAGCCAGAGCTGCTGGTGTTGAACGTGCTGCCGATGCTCGGTGTGTTTGCACTGCAACGCGTCGCACGTCGGCATCCCGAGGGCGCGGCGCTGCCCGAGGCCGCGCACACGGCGGCGATTTTCATCAGCGGTCTGACGCTATGGCTGTTTCTGTCGCGGTGGGTCGTGCAGGCGGCGGGTGGGAAGTTCTTCCTGACCGTGAGCTGGGCAGTGCTGGCGCTGGCGGTGTTCGCAGCGGGCTTTGCGCTGCGCGAACGGATGTATCGGTGGCTCGGGCTGGCGGTGCTGGCCGGCGCAGTGGCGCGGGTTGTGTTTCTCGATGTGTGGCAGCTTGCGCTCGTCTATCGCGTGCTGGCGTTCATGGCGCTGGGCGTGGTGCTGATCGTGCTCGGCTACATCTACAACCGCTGGCAGGACAAAATCCGCGAGTGGCTGTGAGCAACGTGGAACGTGGAAGCGCGTGAGCGCGGCCCGGCCGAAAGTTACAGCAGCTCCGTCAGCAGCTTGATTTCCCTGGTGGTGTCCACGAGCGAAATGGGGCGCGGGACGCCGGGCGGGCGGTTCTTCCGTTTGTAGTCCACGCCAAGAATGGTGCAAACGGTGGCGAGGAAGTCCGGCACGCTGATGGGACGCTCCACCACCGCCGCGCCGTCGCGGTCGGTTTTGCCCACGACCTGTCCGCCCTTGATGCCGCCGCCAATGAGCACGCTGCTCCACGCGCGCGACCAGTGGTTGCGCCCGCCGCCGGTGCATTGCGGCGTGCGACCGAACTCGCCCATCCACACCACCAGCGTCGAATCGAGCAGGCCACGGCTCTTGAGGTCGGTGACGAGCGCACCCATTGCCATATCACATTCTTGCGAGAGCGCGCGGACACGCGGGAAGTTGTCGCGGTGAGTGTCCCAACCCACGCCGTCGCCCATGACCACTTCGATGAACGGCACGCCAGCCTCCACGAGCCGCCGGGCCATCAAGCAGCCCTGGCCGAAGCTGCCGGGACGTTCGCCCGCGCTGATTTTCACACCGGGAGCCGGACGCGCGGCCGCAGTGGTCGGCGGGCCGTATTGCTCCCGGATGCCTGCGGGTTCTTTTGAGAGGTCGAAGGCTTCCTTCTGCCGCGAGTTCATCAGCCGCACGGCGCGCCCGACGGATGAGTGATGCGTTTCGGCGGCGGCACTTTGGTAACGCGAATGAAACGCCGCATCGAAGCCCTGCAACAGCTCGACTTGCCGGGCGAATTGCTCGGCCGGGCCGGCGGGCTCGACGAAGTCCAGCCCGCGAACCGGGTCATTGACAGTCAGCGGCTGCTGCTCGGGCCCGAAGAAGCCGGACGTGAGCGCCTCCTGCGGGCCGCGCCCGATGGTGATGAAGTTCGGCAGCGCCACGTCGCGCTGGCCGAGTTCCTTGGCGACGAGCGCGCCGAGACTGGGGAACGACACGGCTCCGGCACGGTTCTGGTAGCCGGTGTGCAGGTGATACGTGGCGAGTTTATGGTCGGACTCCAACGTGCTCATGCCGCGCAGAATCGCGGCGTGCTGCATCAGCTTTGCGAAACGCGGGAAATGCTCGCTGATGCGGATACCCGGCACGGAAGTCTCGATGGCCTGGAACTCGCCGCGAATCTCGGCGGGCGCTTCGGGCTTCGGGTCGAAGGTGTCAATGTGGCTGGGACCGCCGGCCATCCAGAGGAGGATGCACGACTTGGGCCGCTGCCCGACGGGAGCCGCCGCCGCGAGCTGGCCGAGCCAGCCGTTGAGCGAAACGCCAGCGGCGGTCGCGGTGAGAAAGTTCCGGCGGTTCAGGTTGGGTTGCATCGCGTGGCTTCAGTGGTTGAGCGAAAACTCGCTGGTCATCAGGAGCACCCACGCCAGTTCACGCAGGCCGTTATTCGGCGGGCCGACGCGCTCCAGATAGCTCTTCGCCTGACGCAGTTCGCTGTCGCTCGGCGGGCGCGAGAGAATTGCGAGGAACAGTTCCGACACAGTTGTTTCAGGCGACTTCGCATCCGCCGCACTCAATCTCGACACGAGGCCGTCAAGGTTGCGGCCGGCAAACTGGCCTGAATTCATCTGCCGCAGCAAGTGCGGTATGCCGCGCCGATAGGCCGTCGGTTCGGGGTCGCCGCTGTCGCCGAAGAACTGCGTGAACTCCCAGCGCGTGCCCTGCCGCGCGTCGATGCCCGTCACTTTCGTCGCCGGGCCGCAAACGGTTTCCAACGAGTCATAGAGCTGGCCGGCGGAAAGCACCTTGATGGCCATGCGACCGAAGAGCGCCGCCTGTTTATCCGCGACCTCGCCAGGCTCAGTGGGCCGGCTCGTGCGCTGGTAGGCGCGGCTCGACACGATGGCGCGTGTGAGGAACTTCAGGTCGAAGCCCGACTCGGTGAAGCGCCGCGTGAGCAGTTCGAGCAACTGCGGATGGCTCGGCGCGTTGGCCTCATGCATGTCATCCACCGGTTGCACGATGGCCCGGCCCATGAGCCGCCACCAGGTGCGGTTCACCATCGCGCGCGCGAACCAGGGATTGCCCGGCGTGGTGAGCCACTCGGCCAGCACGACGCGGTTGGGCGTCGCCTTCGCGTCGGCGGGCAGCGCCTTCCCGCCAAGGAACGTCGGCGGACGCGGCATGAACCCGTCAATCGCGGCGGCGTCGCGCAACGTCGCGAGTGTCAGTGTCGGATCGTCCACCACGCCCTTTTCATAGACTTGCTTCGCGCGCTTCGGGGTTTGGATTTCCGTGAAGAACGCGGCCATGCCCCAGAATTCCTCCTGCTTCAAATTTACGAACGGATGGTCGTGGCATTGCGCGCAGTTGAGCCGGACGCCGAGCAGGTAGCGCGATGCAAGGTCGGTCAGATCTGGCACGGTGCGCGGCAGGCGGCCTTCGATGAGGTAAGTGACGGCCGGGTTGTCCTCGATCTTGCCAGTCGCGGTGAGCAGCGCGGTGGCGATCTCGTTCCACGGCTTCGCGTTGAACTGGTCGGCGAGCCATTTGCGGAGCAGGTCACCGCGTTTCGTCGCGTCATCGGCAAGCGGGGAGATGAGATAGCCCTGCCAAAGGTCGGCGAGATGCTGGCCGTAACGCGCGTCGGCCAGCAGCGACTCAATGAGCCGCGCGCGTTTGTCGCTCGTGGTGTCGGCGAGGAACTGCCGGGCTTGTTCCCGCGAAGGCACCGTGCCGTGAAGGTCGAGGTGGATGCGCCGGAGAAATTCGGCATCCTCTGCGGGCTGTGCCGGGCGGATTCCTTCACTGGCCAACCGCGTTTCGATTTGCGCGTCAATCAAGCGGGCCAGCTCCTCTGCATCGGCCGCATGGGCGAGAACACCGCCAGCCGTCATGCACCCGACGAGCGAGATCCAAACGCGGGCCAGCAGGAGCAGCCGGGCGGAGGCGGATGTTGAAAGCTGAATTCGAACCATGTCCGCGAATTGATGGAGAGGACGAACGAGAAGTCGGGCAGGTTTCCGGGGATGGCGCTGGCGTTGCGGAGTCAATGTGACGGCCCGGTTCATGCCTTGTTCTTAGTATCTTGCTCAGGCGGCCGAGCAACGACCCAGTTCTTCATCCCAAAGCCCAACGCCACGCCGACCGCAAAGATGGCCCAGAACCAGGCCGGGCGGTGAGTGTCCAGCCCGTGTGCGAAGTTCATGCCGAAGAGACTTGTGATGGCCGTCAGCGGGAAGAACCAGGCGGCGAGCGTGTTGAGGCGATGGCTGGCGTGCAGTGCAGCGCGGCTGACCCGAGCCTGTTCCTCCGCCTCGCGCGCGGTGCGGTAATGCAGCTCGTTGCGCGTGTCCTCCAGCAGCAGTTCGAGGTTGCGCTCGATTTCGTAGGCGAGGTCGCGCAGCTCCACGAGCGCAGCGTCCGTTTTCACCGCCTCGCGCGCGGCTTGCAAGGCAGCGTGCTGGTTCCGCGCGGCGCGCACCAGTGGCGTGAGCGCGGCCAACAGGTCGAACAACTGGTGCAGGCTGGTGGCCTGTTCGAAGTCTGTGGTCAGCTTGGTTTCGGCTTCCGCGTAACTCAGCACATGTCGTTTCACGCCGCCCACACCGGGTCCGCCACGATTGCACTGCCATTCGCCGCCGGCGCTGCGCCAGAAAAGCACGCCCTCACGCTTGGCATCGTCAGGGCCAGGCGGCTTGTGGAGGACGAGCAGCAGGTGTCCCTCCTCAACTATGGCCCGCTGTCGTCCGTAGGTGGACGTGCCCAATCGGGCGCGAATGGCTTCGGGGAGACTCCAAGTGGGCGGAATGATCATGGGTGCTGGGTGGTAGGTTCGCGACTAGGTTGTTCCGCTGGGCATCCGCGCTCAATGCTGAAATGGCCGGCTGATCAGGGAGCATTCGCTCGCAGCAACCTGGACGCGCGCGGGATCCGGCCGGCCTGAGGCGGGCTTGAGTTCAAGCACAGTGCCATGGGGTCAATGCGCGATCAGCGCATGAGGGTTTCAAAAAGGCATCGGTCAATCGCCAACCTTGTCGGAAATGCATTCCGCGCGTCGGCGAATTCCGTGTTGCGGGCGGGCAGCGGGATTCCCACGCTTGGCGCATCTTAGCAACAGCATGGATGCCACGCATTACATCGGAATTGATCTCGGCGCGGAGAGCGGGCGCGTGATGCTCGGCTCGCTCAAGGGCGGACGGCTGACGCTGGAAGAAATCCACCGGTTTGCGAACCCGCCGGTTCGCACGGGCAGTTCATGGCATTGGGATGTGGCGGCGTTGTGGGCCGGCATCATGGAGGGATTGCGGCTCGTCGCCCGGCGCGGTCTTCCCATCGCCAGCATCAGCGTGGATTCCTGGGGCCTCGACTGCGTGCTGCTCGATGCGCGGGGCGAGGTGATTGCACCGGTCTTCCACTATCGGGATCCCCGCACCGAGCGCGGCACGAAAACGATCTTTGCCAAAGTGACCTGGGAAGAGGTTTTCGCCGAGACGGGCATCCAGTTCATGTCCATCAACCACCTCTACCATCTCGCCGCCGAAACGCCTGAACGGCTGGGGCAGGCGGCGCAAATCGTTCCAATTGGTGACGCCTTCAATTATTTCCTGAGCGGGGTGGCGCGGGCGGAAGTTTCCATGGCCAGCACGACGCAGCTTTACAATCCACGCACCCGCACGTGGTCCCGGCCGTTGCTGGATGCCGTTGGCCTGACGCCGGAGAAGTTTCCACCGCTGGTCGAGCCGGGCACGCGGCTGGGCCACCTCAAGGCCAGCGTCGCCGAAGCATGCGGTTTGAACCCGGACATTGAGGTGGTGGCCACTTGCACGCATGACACGGGAGCCGCAGTTGCCGGCGTGCCGGCCCAGATATCGCCTGCCCGTTCGGCTCACCTGGACTGGGCTTACCTCAGCTCGGGCACATGGTCACTGCTGGGCGTCGAGCTGGACGCCCCGATCCTCACGGACCGCTGCCGGGAATTGAATTTCACCAATGAAATTGGCTACGGCGGCTCGGTGCGACTGCTGAAGAACATTGTGGGGCTGTGGCTGGTGCAGGAGTGCCGCCGGGCCTGGGCGCAAGCCGGCGTCGAATTTGATTATGCCACGCTGACCCGGCTCGCCTCCGAGGCGGCGCCGTTCCGCTCCCTCATCAACCCCTCAGATCCGCGCTTCCATCAGGCTGACGACATGCCCACGCGGATCGCCACCTATTGCCGGGAGACCAGCCAACCCGCGCCTGAAACCCCCGGGCAATTCATCCGCTGCGCTCTGGAAAGCCTTGCCCTGCAATATCGCCGGGTGCTGCGGCAGGTCGAGGAGCTGGCCGGCACCCGGATGGCACGGCTGCACATTGTCGGCGGGGGAAGCAAGAACGCGCTGCTGAACCAGTTCACGGCCGACGCTTGTGGCCTGCCCGTCCTAGCCGGACCTGCCGAAGCCACGGTGATCGGCAACATC
The DNA here is from genome assembly GCA_964591495.1 of uncultured Klebsiella sp. Lineage (GTDB taxonomy): Bacteria > Verrucomicrobiota > Verrucomicrobiia > Limisphaerales > SXTU01 > SXTU01. Next base: position 8,008 of record CAZQEW010000031.1, on the reverse strand, counting down.
CTGGTGCAAGCCATCGCGCATGGAGATTTGGCTTCGCTGACGGCGGGCCGGGCAGCCGTCGCGGCTTCTTTTCCCGTCAAGCAGTTTAACCCCGGAGCCCAGGCGACTTGGGCCGCGGCATGGGAACGCTTCGTGAAGTTGCCCTGAGTTCAGTGAGAATGCGGCCGGCCCGTGCCGCACATGCCGCAGGACTTGGGCTGGCCGGTGCAGACCGGCGCGGCTTCGCCCGCAACGCTGGAGGCGAAGGTGGAAAGCTTCTTGGCCAGCTTCTTGGAACCGCAATGCGGGCAGGGCGTTCCTTCCCAACGACTGGAGCGCACGAGAACTTCGCTGTCCTGGTCGCAACTATCGCAATGAAACTCGTAAATCGGCATGGCGATGAGTCTAGCGAAGGCGCCGGCAGAATTCAAAGGTCGGTCGAAACCGGGTCGGCGGCAGCGGCAAAGTCAGCCGCCCCAGGCCTTGATTCCAGCACTTCCCAGGTGTGGTCAGCCAGCAGGCGCACCGTGGCAAGGTGCGTCTTGTCCGTGGTCCACTCGTCGGGCGAGATGAGCGACAGTTGCGGCCGGCCGTCTTCCGACTCGTAAAGATGATACACGTGGTTGATGCGCGGCTCGAAGCGCAGGTCACACTGGTAGATCTTGTAGCTGACCTCGGCGCGGGTGCGGATGGCCTTGGCCTGCCGGGCGAGCGTTTCAACCTGCTGGTATATCTGCTTTAACTGTTCGTTGACCTGGCCCTCCATGGCTTCGACGGCCAAGCCCTTCGCCCGCCCCATGTCCTCCGGCTTGATGACAACGCCGCCCCGCATGTGGGCATAGGGCAGCAACGCGAGGATCTGGTCGTCTGCAGCAACGTCTTGGGGCCGTTTTGGCATGGCCAGAGTATGTGCGGAAATTGCACGGAGGCAAATTCGCCGGCGGCTTGCCGGGCGAGCCCAACCGTCGAACCGGTCAGAAAAATGGATTGCCGGCCTTTTCCTGTGCCACCGTGGTCAGCGGACCGTGTCCGGGACAGATCAAGGTCTCCGGAGGCAGCGACAGGATCTGCTCGCGGACCTTCGTTTTGGCCAGCACGGGATGTTCCTTCGCACCGCCCATGGATCCAGCAAAGATGGCGTCCCCCACCACGGCAACGTGGGGCGCATCCTCGGGCCAGTTGCCGATGATGTAAGTCACGCCGTCTTCGGCGTGCCCGGGTGTCTCGCGGTTGGTGATGCGCAGGCTGCCGACGTGGACGCAGTCGTTGCGACGGTTCTTGTTTTGGGGCGGCGCCCCTTTCATGTCCGTGTGGATGCGCAGCGTGGGAAAGCGCTCACGCAGCGCCCCGAGGCCCTCAATGTGGTCATGGTGCGAGTGAGTGATGAAGAGGTGCTTCAGTTCCGCGCCATTTTCCGCCAACACCTTGAAGACGGCGTCCGCCTCAAAACCCGTGTCGAACAGGGCCGCTTCGCGGGTGACTTCATCCCAGACCAGGTAGCAATGAACCGTGTTGCCGCCGCGGGTGGTTGTGATTTGGCGGAATTCACGCCACGTGCCGGGCTCGACCGGCACCGGTGACCAGCCGCCGGCAAGGGCTTCGAGCTTCGCGCTATCGAGGCCCACGAGGGCGGCGAGGCTGCGGAAATCGGGTCGGCGCGCCGCTTGGCCAGTGTCCTCCAGCGTGGCAAATTCACTGACCGTGAGGCCGGCGGCCTTGGCCCCGGCTTCCGCGGAAACCCCGGTCATGGCTCGCGCCTTGCGGATGACATCCCCTGCGTGATCTTCCAAATTCATGGCTTGGCATTGTAGTGACGGGCCAGCCCCGAGTCCAGCGGGCGCACTTTTCCGCTGATCCGTGACTGAGGGGAGGCGAACCGTGACGAACTACCGGCGGGAATCCGCCGCTGCAAGGAGCCGTTCGACGCGTTCCACGTCCGCCGGGACATCCACGCCCACGCTGTCATAGTCCACGCGCATGACGGCGATCGGAATGCCGTGTTCTAGGGCGCGGAGCTGCTCCAGGCGCTCGGCCTGCTCCAGCGGCGAGGGCGGGAACTGCACCAGGCGCAGCAGCGTGTCGCGCCGATAGCCGTAAATGCCCAGATGCTTGGCAAACGGAAACGCCGCGAGCTGCACGCCGGCAGGCTGGCCCGCGTGATCCCGCAGGAATGGAATCGTGCGCCGCGAGAAGTAAAGCGCCCGGCCGGCGGCATCCGTGACCACCTTGACCACGTTCGGATTTTCATACTCGTCCGGGTTCCGGATGGCCGTGGCGGCGGTGGACATTGCCGTTCCCGCCAACGCGCCGGCCACCACGTCAATCACCGCCGGATCAATAAGCGGCTCATCGCCCTGGATGTTCACCACCGCGTCACAGGCGCAGCGTGCGGCCACCTCCGCAATGCGGTCCGAGCCGCTGGGATGATCCGCCCGCGTCATCTCCACGCGGCAGAACTTGCGCGCCTCCGCGGCGATGCGTTCGTCGTCCGTGGCGACGATGACTTCCCGCAGCGACTTGGCGAGCTGGCAGCGGGCGATGACCCGTTGGATGAGTGACTGGCCGGCGATGGGGTGGAGGGGCTTGCCGGGGAAACGGGTGGACGCGTAACGCGCCGGGATGATGCCAAGAATGTTCACGCCGCTGATTTAGGCGAACGCCAGGGCGATGGCACGCCGGAAAAATCATCTCGCCACGCCATCCACAAAAGGCCGGCCGGCCTCGAACAAGGCCAGCCGCGCGCGCACCTCGGCGGCAAAGGCCGGCTGGTTGGTGCCCAGCACCGTCAGCGCCTGTTTTGCCTGCCGTGCCGCCTCGGCATAGGCCCCATCCGCCGCGAGTGCGACCGCCATCAGGTCCAGCGCCTCCGGGTGCTGCGGGCCCGCCAATCGCGAAAACTGGCCAGCCAGTTCGCGCGCGGCCCGGCCGTTGCGAAACTGCGGGTTGGGATGCGTGGCGCTGGTCCACGCGAGCCGGTGCAGCGGAAGGTGAAAGTCCGGCTTCAAACGCAGGGCCTCCTGCCAGTGGGTGATCGCGCCCGGCCAGTCGCCGCGCGCAGCCGCGAGCGAGCCGGCGTTGAACCGGCCTTCGGGTGAACCGGGAGCGTGGCGCAGCAGTTCATCGTTGTGAGCGGTCGCGGCCGGCAGGTTGCCGGCACTGGTGAACAGGTTGACCAGCTGCAACCGTGCACGGGTGAAGTCCGGACGCAGCCGCACCGCCGCCTCGAATTGGGCGATGGCCTCGGCCGTTCGCCCCGCGTCGGCAAGGGTGATGCCGAAGTTGAAGCGCGCCTCCAGATTGCCGGGCTGGTGACGGAGGCTGGCCTCGTAATGTTGGATCGCCTCGGGCACCCGGCCCGTGTCCGCCAGCAGGTTGGCGAGGTTGTTGTGGCTGCGGGCGTGGTTGGGCTGAAGCCGCAGTGCCTCGCGATAGTGCCGTTCCGCTGCCGCTGGCTGACCGATGTCCCCAAGAGAGGAGGCAAGATTGTAATGCGCCTCGACACTGCGCGGATGGATGCGCAGCGCCTGCTGATACAGCTCGACGGCCCGCCGATGATCACCCGCACGGGCGAGGTTGTTGCCAAGGTTGGTCATGGCGACGTGGTTGTCCCGCGTCACGCGCACAGCCTGCTCGAAAATGGTCACGCCGTTCCGCCAGTGCGCCAGCGCCTGACGTGTCCCAAAACTGCAAAGGCCCAGCATCACCAGGGCGCCGCACCACGGCCCCGCCCCGCCCAGCTGCCGCCGGCGCAGCACGTCATCCGCCCGCCAGACCAATGCGACGAACAAGCCCACGAGCGGGACATAGGTGTAACGGCTCGCCAACGCCTGCGCCCCGACCTGCACCACGCCAATCACCGGCACCAACGTGCCCAGGAACCAGAACCAACCCGCCGCCTGCCAAGGCTCCTGTGCCAGCCGCCGCACGCACCACCCGGTCACGCCCGCCAACAGCACCGCCGCGCCGGCCACCTGCCACGTGGGCCAGGCGGCCGGCAGCGGGTGCAGGATCGCAAGGTCCGCCGGCCAGAAAGTCAGCCCGACGTAACGCACGTAGGCGATCAACGCATTGGCCACCCGTGCGGCCAGCGAACGCGTGCCTTCTGCCTCCATCGCCCCGACTTCGCGCTGGGCCTGAAAAGTTGCCACCGCCGCGACGGTGACGAGCAAGAACAGGGGCAGTTTTTCCCAGACCAGCGGACGCAACCGCGCGCCAAACTCCTGCCAGTTACCCGCAAACTCCACGCGCCGCAGCGGCCAAACGTCGAGCACCAGAAGCAGAAAGGGGAACGTGAGAATCATCGGCTTGGACATCAGCCCCAGCAGGAAGCAGCCGGCCACGAGGGCGAGCCGCTTCACCGAGGGGGCACGGACGTGCTCCGCGTAGGCCCACAATCCGAGGAACCAGAACAGCGCGCAGAGCACGTCCTTGCGCTCCGCGATCCAGGCAACCGACTCGACATGCAGCGGGTGCCAGGCAAACAGCGCGGCAACGAACGCAGCGGGCCAGAGCCGGCCGGTGAGTGCCCGCAGCGCGAGGAACAGCACCACGGCGTTCAGGGCATGCAGCAGCGCACTGGTGACGTGATGGGCTCCGGGCGCCACGCCAAACAGCTCGACATCCAGCATGTGCGAGAGCCAGCTCAATGGCCGCCAGTAATCAATGTCCGCGGAGAGAAACGCCCATTTCACGCCCGCCCATGTGAACCCCTGCCGCACGTGCTGGTTGTCATGCACGAACACATCGTCGTCGAAGTTGACGAACTCAAAGTTCCGGACGGGCGCGAAAAGAAGCAGCGTTCCAAAGGCGAGCACCGCCACGATCCAGCGGAGTTGCTGGGGGCTTGCGTCGTCGGCTTTCATCACGGTCGGAGCAGGCGGCATGAGGAAGTTTACGGTGCAGAACCGCACTGCGGCGAGCCTACGATGCGGCAATCACCCGAGTTCATCGCCCGGGGACCGTTGCTTCGTTGAGTCTGGGGGCGGCGGGCGGACGATTGGTGCCGCCTTGCGGCGTGGGCGCACCCACCCCGAAGAAGGACAGGCCGGCACGGAGGAGAATTGGCGTGAGCTTCACGACGAGTTCGCGCGCGTCCTTGATGTCCTGCACCACTTCGTTGCGGATTCCGATGTCGAACTCGCGGGGCGTGCCGGACTGACGCAAGTCCGTCCAGGTGCCCTTGCCAAGGGTCAGGTTGAGCATGTCAATGCCGGCGAACTCCATTGGCGCATTGGTCCGTGTCACGCCCTGGCCGCGCCGGATTGCCTCAGCGGTTCGGCGAACGCCATCAAGGTTGGACCGTCCCTCCTTGTCCACGATGACATGCAGCTCCGCGAGGTGGAAGCGCAGCAGTTGCAGGTGAAGCTTCCGCTCTTTCGCCAGGGCCGGATCATATTCCACCGCGATTTCGGCGACGTTGACCAAGGGCCCGCCGCCGAACTCGGCCGGATTGTGGATCACGAGCCGTTCGAGCCGCGCCCGGCCGCTCCAGGGCCGTAATTCCAGCTTGTCCAGCCGCACTTCAAGTCCGGTCTGCTTGCTCATGCGGCTCTCCGCGAGGCTGGTGACGATGCGGTCAAAGCTGAGGGCCAACACCACCAGAATCACAAACAGAATCACAAACAGGCGGAACGCCCACTTGAGCAGGAACTTCATGAGTGCGGGATGAAAAGCGCGCGAACCATGGCGTCACCACCCGTTGGCCACGCCCCGGTGAATTGCATCGAGCCGGGCTTCGCTGGCAGGGAACTCATCGCCGGAGCGGTCACAGGGTGATGTCCTCTGGCCGAACATCCAGGCATTCATCGTGATCCTCCCAGAGCACGGCTGGATATAGATCGAGGAGGGCGGGCGCCAGCTGGCTGCCGGCGGTGGCCAGCAGTTGTTCAGCTTCCGTGGCCGCGTCTTCGAGGGCGCGGTCGTAGTCGCCGGCGCGCTTTTGCTGGCGGTCATCCCAGTGCGCGACCTGGTGGATGGGCGCGTATTTCTCCGCCCAGGTGCGGAGCATCCCCTGCATCTCCGCAGGGAGGTCATCAAAGGCGGCCACCGTGCCATGGCAATGCTGGCAGATCAGACCGTGATCAATGACATCGCGCGTGATGAGCGGCAGCACGGGCGCGCGACAGCAACCGGACTCTGGATAATCGCGCGGCGGCGTGGCGAGGCGCTTGAGCCAGATCTGCCGGTCGTGCGCCACCTGCGCACCGAGGCGATACGCACCCACCAACGGGTGTGAACTGCGCCAGACGCGGCCCTGCAACTGGCCGAGGGTCTGGGCCAACCAGCGCGCGAGGGTGAGGTCGTCAAAGGTGCCAAAGACCTCGCCGTATTCGCGCCAGAGCTTGTCCTGCGGTGCTTCCGAGTGTTCGCTCATTGCGGGCAGGATGCGAGGCGGCGGCAAAAGTGCAAGGCCGTTCGCCGGGCATGGATGGCGTGAATGCGGCTCGACAGCTCCGCGACGGTCCCGCTAAGTATTTAGTCACGAACTCAGTGAGCTTGGGCCGCCGCCCGCGAACGACATGGCTACCATCCTTATCGCCGACGACGAACCCGCCATCCGCGAGGTGATACGTCGCATCCTGCTGCTCGACCATCACCGGGTGATTGAGGCCGGGGACGGAGAGGAGGCCATACAGCTGATCCGTGCGGAGAAGCCAGACCTGGCGCTGGTCGATCTGTTCATGCCGCGCAAGGAAGGGCTGGAAACCATCATGCAGCTCCGACGGCAATTCCCGGACCTGAAGCTGATCGCGATTTCAGGCGGCAATCCCACCCACGGAATGTCGTTCCTGGAACTTGCGCAGCGACTCGGAGCCCACCGCACCCTGGCCAAGCCATTTGCGATGCAAGATGTGCTCAGCGCGGTCAACGGGCTGATTAATCCCGCCCCGCCAGCCTGAATCGCGCCCGCGCGGGCGCGATCAGACGTTGAACTTGAAGAGCATCACGTCGCCATCTGCCACGACGTATTCCTTGCCTTCCATCCGATACAGTCCCTTGTCCCGCGCGGCGGCCACGGAGCCGCACTTGACCAGGTCGTCGTAGGCGACGGTCTCCGCCTTGATGAAGCCACGCTCGAAGTCGGAATGGATGACGCCGGCTGCCTTCGGCGCAGTGTCGCCGGCGTGAATGGTCCACGCGCGGACCTCCTTTTCTCCCGCCGTGAAGTAAGTGCGGAGGCCCAGCAGGTGGTAAGTGGCCCGGATGAGCCCGCCCACGCCGCTTTCGTCCACGCCCAACTCCTTGAGGAAGGCCTTGGCTTCCTCGGGCGACAGGTCAATGAGATCGCTCTCGATCTGCGCGCTGATGACGGTGGCCTCGCACGCCAGGTGTGTCCGGGCGTAATCGCGGACTTTCTGCACGTAGGCGTTGTTCTCGGCGGTGGCGAGGTCGGACTCCTTGACGTTGCAGGCGAAGATGGTCGGCTTATCGGTCAGCAGCCAGAAGGTGCGGGAGATCACTTTCTCCTCCGGCGTGAGCTGCACGGAAAGGGCGAGTTTACCTTCGTTGAGGACGGGCTCGAATTTGGCGAGGACGGCGTCCTCGGCCACGGCGGCCTTGTCGCCCCGCTTCACGTCGCGCTGGATCTTCTCGCGGCGCTTCTTCACGGACTCCAGATCGGCAAGCACCAGTTCGGTGTTGATGACCTCGATGTCGCGGACGGGATCCACGCTGCCGGAAACGTGATGGATGTCCGCGTCCTCGAAGCAGCGCACCACCTGCACGATGGCGTCCACTTCACGGATGTGGGTGAGGAATTTGTTGCCGAGGCCCTCGCCAGCGCTGGCGCCTTTCACGAGGCCGGCGATGTCCACGAACTCGATCGCCGCCGGGATCACGACGTTGGTCTTGGCAATTTTCTGGAGCACCGCGAGGCGCTCGTCCGGCACGGTGACGACGCCGACATTGGGGTCAATGGTGCAGAAGGGGTAGTTGGCGGCCTCAGCCTTGCGGGTGCGGGTGACGGCGTTGAAGAGGGTGGATTTGCCGACATTGGGCAGGCCTACGATTCCGGCTTTGAGCATGGGAG
>CAZQEW010000030.1:10605-38838 GCA_964591495.1 uncultured Klebsiella sp. | reverse complement strand
ATCCACATCCACGACCTGCACGCCACGCTCCTCGCGCTGCTGGGCATGGACCACGAGCACCTCACCTACCGCCACGCCGGCCGCGACTTCCGCCTGACGGATGTGCACGGGCATGTGGTGACGGACATTTTCGCCTGAACGTGAGCGCACCTTTGCGCTTTTGAGCCGCGTGCCAAATCTTGATCGCCGGGTGGTGGCAACTTGCCAAACCGAAGTGAGGATGAACCACCCTTAAGCAGGCGGAATCCTCCATGCGTTTCGCAAGCACGCCGCCGACGAATCCGTGAGCCTCATTTGCCGGGAACTGATCGAGAACCGGACTGAAAAGGCAAACGTGGATTTACCATCCAGCACATCGTGTCGGCGGCACTGGTCATGCCAGCGCTCAATGTCGGCAAAGAGTTGCTGACGGGCGTGGGGGGCGCGGGGCGCTTCAAAATGGCTGTAGCCAGCGGGCGGCGGGTCGCGTCAGACTTCAGTTGTCAGTCACCCGCATGAACGCCGCCGCACGCAGCCTTGTGTCCTTTGCCCTGCTCGCGCTGGCATCGGCGGGCCTTGGCGCGCCGGCGGCTGTCCCTGCGGCCGAGGAGCTGTTCGCCCGCCGCATCCAGCCATTGTTCAGGGAGAAGTGCCTCGCCTGCCACGGCGATGACCCGCAAAAAATCAAGGGTGGCCTCGACATGCGCACGCGCGCGGGACTCCTCAAGGGCGGTGAGAGCGAGCAGCCTGCCATCGTCCCCGGAAAGCCAGCAGTCAGCCCGCTCTGGATCGCCGTCACGCGCGAGGGCGACGCGGAGAACTGGGCCGCGATGCCGCCCAAGGAAAACGACAAGCTCTCCAAAGAGCAGCTCGACTGGGTGAAACAGTGGCTTGCCGGCGGCGCACCGTGGCCGGATGCAAAGCGGCTCGCTGAAATCGCGGGCATCAACGCCGCCAAAGGGTCCGCTGAGGATGGCCTCCCGGTGAAGACCAGCGGCGGCCTCTCGCCCGAGTGGACGAACCGTCGCTACCAGCCGGAGAATCTGTGGGCGTATCAGCCGCTCGCGAAGCCAGCGGTTCCCCCAATCGGTAATCAGCCATCGGCCATCGGCAACTCCATTGACGCCTTCCTCGCTGCAAAATGGCCCGCCGGGGCAAAGCCGGCCCCGCTCGCCGACCGCCGCACGCTCATCCGCCGCGCGACGTTTGACCTGCTCGGCCTGCCGCCCACGCCGGAGGAAGTCGCTGCATTCCTTGCGGACCAGAACCCGGATGAGCGGGCCTTTGCGCAGCTGGTGGACCGCCTGCTGGCCTCGCCGCATTATGGCGAGCAGATGGCGCGGCACTGGCTCGACATCGCGCGCTATGCCGACTCCAGTGGTTTCGCCAACGACTACGCGCGCGGCAACGCCTGGCGCTACCGCGACTACGTGGTGCGCACCTTCAATGCTGACAAGCCCTACGACCACTTCATCCGCGAGCAGATCGCCGGCGACGAACTCGCGGAGAACCAAGAACCAAAAACCAGGAACACCGAACTCCTCATCGCCACCGGCTTCCTCCGCATGGGCCCGTGGGAACTCACCGGCATGGAGGTGGCGAAGGTCGCGCGCCAGCGGTTCCTCGACGACGTGACCGACAGCGTCGGGCAGGTCTTCCTCGCGCACCCGCTCCAGTGCGCGCGCTGCCACGACCACAAGTTCGACCCGGTGCCCACGCGCGATTACTACGCGCTGCAGGCGTGCTTCGCGACGACGCAGCTCAGCGAGCGCGACGCGCCGTTCCTGCCGGAGGAGAACGTCGCCGGCTTCGAGGAGCGCAAGTATCTGGAGGCCCGGCGGCAGGAGCACCTCGCGACCTTGAAACGGCTCGACGACAAGCTGCTGGCCAACGCGCAGGCGTGGTTCGCGGAGAAGAGGATTGACCCGACGAAGTGGAATAAAGCTGTCGCCGCCACGCGCGGCCAGGACGACAAGAACGCCGCCCGGCGCGAGTCGCAGAATCACTTCGGCATGGCGCGAAACAAGCTGGCCGCGCAGGGCGTGCCGGAGGCCGGGTATCCCCCCAAGCTCGTCGGCTTCACGCCCGAGGACTTCGGTCTGGAACGGGTGGCGCGGAAGGGATTGGAGCGGCTGCGATGGGAACTCGACCGGTTCGAGCCGTTCGCGCTCGCCGTCCACAGCGGCCGGACGCCGGATCTCCGCGCCGTGTTCGCCCCCACGCGCATGCCCGCCAGCCGCATGACATCCGGCGAGCTGGAGCAGACGGCCATTCTAGCGGGCGGCGACCCGTTTTCCCCGACCGCAAAGGTCCAGCCGGGCGCACTGTCTGCGATTGCAAATCCCGGAGTTCAGATCGCAGATGCCATCACCGGCCGTCGCCTGGCCCTCGCCAACTGGATTGCTTCGCCCTCGAATCCGCTCACCGCGCGCGTGATGGTGAACCGCCTCTGGCAATGGCACTTCGGCCAGGCGCTCGCGGGCAACCCGAACAACTTCGGCGCGACCGGCAAAAAGCCGACGCATCCCGAGCTGCTCGACTGGCTTGCCGCGACGTTCATCGAGCGCGGCTGGTCGGTAAAGGCGATGCACCGGCTCATCATGACGAGCGAGGCGTATCGGCGTTCCAGCATTCAGCATCCAGTGTCCAGTGTTCAGTCGGCCACAAATGCTCCAAACGCCAAACCGAACACCGCCCTGCTGAACACTGAATACTCAGTCTTCAAGCCCCGCCGCCTCACCGCCGAGGAGCTGCGCGACGCCATGCTCCGCGTCTCTGGCGAGCTGAACCCCGCGCTCGGCGGCATTCCCGTGCGGCCGGAAATGAACCGGGAGGCCGCGCTCCAGCCGCGTCAGGTCATGGGCACGTTTGCGGAGGCTTGGCAGCCGTCGCCCAAGCCCGAGCAGCGCCACCGCCGCAGCCTCTATGCGCTCAAGCTGCGTGGCGCGGGCGACCCGTTCATGGAAGTCTTCAACGCGCCCTCGCCCGACCTGAGCTGCGAGCTGCGCGACGCCTCGACCGTCACGCCGCAGGTCTTCGCGCTGTTCAACAGCGAGGCGAGCTACGCCCGCGCGCTGGCGTTCGCCAACCGCCTCCTCTCGGAGCCCGCAACACGGAACACGCCGCAGTCTGCACCATCGCCGACAGCCGATCGCCCATTGCCAACCGGCGGTCAGCCCTTGGCGATTGGCGATGAGCGATTAGCCATCCTCCACCGCGCCTTCGCGCTGGCCTTCAACCGCGCGCCCAAGCCCGACGAATTGAAGGCCAGCCTCGCCCATTGGGACGGCATGACCGCGCGGCATCGGACGCTGAAGTTCGAGAGAAGTCCACCGTTGCGCTCCGTCACGCGCGAGGCCGTGGAGGAGAACACCGGCGAGAAGTTCAGGTTCACCGAGACCCTCGAAGCCGCCGCCGACTTTGTGCCGGACCTGCACCCCGCGGATGCCTCGCCCGAGCTGCGCGGCCTCGCCGAGGTTTGCCTCGTGCTGCTCAACGCCGCCGAGTTCGCCTACGTCTACTAGCCATGAAGCCGCCTTTCCCCTGCGCCGGCCACCGCGCCCTGCCCACCCCCACGCGGCGGGACTTCATGTATTCCCTCGGCGCGAGCCTCGGCAGCGTCGCGTTCAGCTCCCTGCTCGCGGCGGAGGCCAACCGGCAAACAGGCGGCCCGCTCGCACCCAAGCCCGGCCACCACGCCGCCAAGGCCAAGCACGTCATCTTCCTCATGATGGAGGGCGGGCCGTCGCACATCGACACCTTCGACCCGAAGCCCAAGCTCGCGGAGCTGCACCTCAAGGAGTTCGTGCGCGAGGGCAAGATGAAGTCCGCGATGGAGAGCGGCAAACGCTACTACGTGCAAAGCCCGTTCAAGTTCCGCCAAGCCGGCCGGAGCGGCGCGGACATGGCGGAGAATTGGGAACACCTCGCGCGCGTGGCCGACGAACTGTGCTTCTTCCGTGGCGCCCAGGTGGACTCGGTGAATCACCCGACCGCCATGTATCAGATGAACACCGGCAACCGCTTCGGCGGCGACCCGGCCATCGGCTCGTGGGTGAATTACGGCCTCGGCTCCGCGAACCAGAACCTGCCCGGCTTCATCGTGCTGCCGGAGGTGAGCTACCCGCAGGGCGGCGCGGCGAACTGGGGGAACGGCTTCCTCCCCGCGAACTTCCAAGGCACGCCGCTGCGCGCCAAGGGCTCGCCCATCCTCGACCTCACGCCGCCCAAGGGAATTTCCCCTGAACACCAGCGCGAAAACCTCGACCTGCTTAAGAAACTCAACTCCGCCCACCGCGACGCCCATCCGCAGCACGCCGAACTCGCCGCGCGCATGGACGCCTACGAACTCGCCTTCCGCATGCAGATGGAAGTGCCCGGCATCCTCGACCTCGACCAGGAAGACGCGCGGCTCAAGGCCAGCTACGGCATCGGCGCGGAGCCGACGGACGCTTTCGGGCGAAAGTGCCTGCTCGCGCGGCGGCTCATCGAGCGCGGCGTGCGTTTTGTGCAACTCTACGCCGGCACGTGGGACAGCCACGACTACATCGAGCGCGCCCACGGCAATCTCGTTCGCCAGGTGGACCAGCCCATCGCCGCGCTCATCGCGGACCTGAAGCAGCGCGGGCTGCTCGACAGCACGCTGATCGTCTGGTGCGGTGAATTTGGCCGCACTCCGGACAATGGGGTCCGTGGCGGCACCGCCTACGGCCGCGACCACAACCCGCAAGCGATGACCCTCTGGTTCGCCGGCGGCGGCGTGAAGGCCGGCCACACCCTCGGCGCGACGGACGAGCTGGGCGACAAGGCCGTCGCGCACGTCCATCACATCCGCGACGTGCACGTCACGCTGCTGCACCTGCTCGGGCTGGACGACAACAAGCTCACTTACTTCCACGGCGGACGCTTCAAGCAGCTCTCGCAGTTCGGCGGGCAGGTCATCCGGGAACTGGTGGCCTGAGGCGCGAACAGCATTGAGCCTGCGGCGGACGCTGGTAGCTTCCGCGCGCATGAATTGTCTCCGGGGTTTTGCCGCGCGCGGGCTGGCTGCATGGTTGCTGCTGTGCGCCGCCGCGTTGCGCGCGGCCTTGCCGGCGGGGGTGAACCAGGGCCCCGCGCTCGGCTGGACCAATGCGGTCTCCCTGCGCGACGACCACGGGAAGACCGCGGCGGTAATCGTGCCGGACATTGGCGGACGCATGGTGCAATACAGCCGGGGTGGCGTGAACGCGCTGCTGGAAAATCCCGAGGCCAACGGCAAGACCCTCGCGCTGTCCGGCGGCGGCTTCTGGGTGGGCGGCTACCAGTGCGACTTCGGCCCCGGCCTGCTGGGCCGGCCCGAGCGGCAGGCGGTGTGGCTGGGGCGGCATGACTTTGTCGCGCCGCGCGACCAGACGGTGGAGACGGCCAGCCCGCTGGACCTCGCAACCGGCCTGCGCCTGCTCAAGAGCTTCACCCTCGACCCCGACACCGGCGCACTCGGCGTGGTGCAGCGGATGGTGAACGCGTCGCCGAATCCCGCGCGGCAGAACCTCCACGACCGCACGCTCTGCCCGGCGGGCGGTTTCTTCCTGCTGCCCTTGCCCAAGCAGAGCCGTCACCGCGCGGGCTGGGCGGTGTTGCGCGCGACGGAGAACGGCCCGGCCTTCGATGGCGAGCAACCTGCGCTGCCGAACGTCACGGTCTTCGACAATCTGCTCGTGGCACAGGCAACGGGCGCGCCGGGCAAGCTCGGCTCCGACCCGGACGCGGGCTGGGTGGCCTACGTGCGCGGGCGGCTGCTGTTCGTAAAGTTCTTCAAGTCATGGCCCAGCGCCGCGTATGCGGGCACGGGGCACACGGTGGAATTCTCCTGGAACGATCAGATGGCAGCGGTCGAATTGTTCAGCCCGCTCGCATCGCTGCAGCCGGGCCAGGCCTTCGACTTCCCCGAGCTGTGGCAGCTCATCGAACTAAAGGAGCCGGTGCGTGACTTGGAGGATGCGCGGGCCGCCGCGCGCAAAGTGCCGCCATCGCCCTTCGCCCCTGCGGCGCTGAAAGCGCCCGCGCCTCACTGATACTCGTAGCCGAGGTGGAAGCTCACGCGGCCGTCCGGGTGCTGGCGGATGTTCGTGATGTGCACGGGCAGCCCGCCGCCGAGCATCGAGCGGCTGCCGGGCGTGGTGTAGGGCGTGTAGGCGTCATTCGCGCCGCTGGGATAGGGCACGTCAGTCAGGAAGACACGCGGGCCGCTGGGTCCTTCGACCCCGTGGCTTTCCTCCAGGATGACGCGGTTGCCGACGATGCGCCAGATGAGCAGTCCTTCGTCCGGCAGGCTGCCGTCGAAGCCGGTCTTGCGGCGGTTTTCGAGGAGCAGGTATTCGCTGCCGTCGGGCCGGATGAGGATTTTGAAGCACTCGTTGGTCGAGCCGTTGATGGGCGCGAGCACGAGCTTCTGTTTCACGGTGGGATCAAGCACCGCCGGGATGAGCCAGCCGAGCTGCTCCTTGCACCACGCGCCGAAGTGCTGTGGGCGGCCGTAGGGTGTCTGGTTCGACATCGCGCACCAGTTGCCGAGGCCCTCGGAGCCGGGATTTTCGGGGCGCGCGTAGAGGTCGGGGATGCCGAGCATGTGGCCGAACTCGTGGCAATAGACGCTGATGTTCCCCATGCGCCGGCCGCCCTCGGCGCAGATGAAGTAGGGCCAGCGCTTGCCCTTGTGCGTGACGCTGCCGCGATGCGGCCAGAACAGGCTGCCGCGGTTCACGTTTGGGTAGCGGTCGCCCGCGTAGATAAACGCAATGCCGTCGAAGTCCTTCAAGGCATTCGTCCCGTCGCGCTTGAGCAGGAGGTCGAGGGCTTCCGTGAGAAAGGCTGTCTTCGCCGTCGTGCTCGCGGCCTGCGAGTAGTCGGAGCGCTTCTTGCCCATCTCCAGCCAGTCAAACGCCCGCCCGTCCACGCGCAGCTGGCCCACGGAGTTCTCGACGAAGTAATCGTGCAAACTCCCGTAAACCGTCTGCCCGGTGGCGTTGGTCTTCGTGTAGGTGCCCCGGCTGAACATGGACTCCTCCCACGCGCCCATGCTGACGGCGGGGTTGTGCTTGGTGTCGGGGAACTCGACGCCGATGAGGGCGAGCTTGTAGCCGGGTTTCTTCCACAACACGCGCGGTTCCTCGCCCGTGGCGGAACTAGTGTCGGCCGCCAGCGTTACCTGAAAGGTCTTTTCTTCCCCCTTGCGGCGCACCACCACGCTCACGGTGTCGCCGGGGGATTTTTCGGCCAGCAGCTCGCTGACCGACTGGCCGGCGGCAAGCCCCTGACCGGCGAGCTTCACGATGAGGTCATCGGTTTTGAGGCCCGCCTTTTCCGCGGGCATGCCGGCGGTGACGGAGGAGACGGGCGCGCCCTGGTCCGTGACCTCACCGGTGCGGATGCCCATGACCGCGCGCTGCGCGCCGACCTTGCGCGGGCGGCTCGTGGCTCCGAGCGTGGCCAGCAGGTCGAGGGACTTCGCACCGCGCCGCACGGTCAGGCGCGCGAATTCGCCGGGGGACTTGCGCTGGAGCGCGTCCCGCAGCGCATCGACGGAGGCGACCGCCTGCTGGTCAAGCTTCAGGAGCACGTCGCCGACGAGCGCGCCGGCCTTCGCGGCGGGGGAGTTTTCGGCCACCTCGCCGATGATGAGCTTGCCCCGGGTGTCCGGCGCGACGTGGATGCCGAGGAAGCCCGATTGGCCGGCAGAGGAGGCATTCGTCTTGGTGATCGTCGTGGTGACAGCGGTGGCAACAGTGCGGTAGGCCGCGAGTTCGGGCGCGGGTGCGGCAGCGGCCAAAGCTGAGGTGACGGCGGCAAGGGCGAACAGGCAGGTAAAGGGGTGCATGGTATCGCGGTTCCGCTGGGGTGTAGGCCATTCGCCGCCGCGCCGCAATGGCTGAATGGCCGCCTGCCGCGCCGAGTTTCCGGTTGAAAACCCCGCCGCCCGTCCGCACATTCGCCCGCGATGAAAAGTCAGTTCACCGGCCCCGTGTTCGTTGTCCGCGACAACATTGACACCGACCAGATCATTCCCGCGCAGTATCTCACCCTCGTGCCGACGATTCCGGCCGAATACGAGAAGCTCGGCGCCTACGCCATGATCGGCCTGCCGGACGCGCTCTACCCGACGCGGTTCGTGAAGGACGGCCAGCTCGACAGCGAGTTCCCCATCATCATCGCCGGCAAGAATTTCGGGTGCGGCAGCTCCCGCGAACACGCGCCCATCGCGCTTGGCTCGGCCGGCTGCCGCGTGGTGCTGGCCGAAAGCTTCGCGCGCATCTTCTTCCGGAACAGCGTCGCCACCGGTGAGCTGTATCCCTGCGAGCTCACCGCGCGCCTGTGCGACCTGCTCAAGACCGGCGAAGTCGTCACGGTGGATCTCGACGCGCAGACGGTGAAGGTCCACGCGACCGGCCAGGTGCATTCCTTCAAACCGCTGGGCGACGTGCGCCCGGTCGTGGACGCCGGCGGCCTGTTCAACTACGCCCGCAAGAGCGGAATGATTCCGGCCGCCGCCTGACCCGGCAGCCGCCCGGCTGCATGAGCAAGGCCTTCACCCGCGAAGACGATCTGCCGGAGCTCCCGGTGGTTTCGCGCCGCGCCTCCCCGCTGCCCCCCGGCACGCAGAACCTGATGACGGCCGACGGCGTGCAACGGCTCCGCGCAGAGCTGGCCCGTTTGCAGGCGGAACGTGAACTCCTGCTCGCCGCCACCGGCGATCCCGACCGGCCACAGAAGCTCGCCGCGCTTGAACAGCGCGCGCTGCTGGTGGATGACAGCCTGCGTTCCGCGTCCGTCGTAAACCCGCCTGCCGCACCCGACGACCGCGTGCGTTTCGGTGCGGTGGTCACGGTGCGGGAGGCCGGCGGCGGGGAGACGCGCTACCGCATCGTGGGCGTGGACGAGGTGGACTTCGACCGCGGGTGGATCAGCTGGCTCTCGCCCATCGCCAAGGCGCTGCTGAACAAAAGCATTGGCCAGCGGGTGCGCCTCCGCACGCCCGGCGGCGAGCGGGAACTGGAGGTGATGCGGGTGAGTTACGAGACCGAGGTTGGGAAGTAGTCAGTTGTCCGTGTCAGCGGACGGCGAGGGCGGCTGGACCGGACGCCGGCTGCTATCGCTCACAGATGCTCCCCGGCGAGAATGTCCGTCTCCTTCAGCGCGAGCGGAAACGGCTCCAACGGCATCGGCTGGTCATGGTCGAGAAACGCCTCGCAAACGCGGAAGAACTCGGCGCGCGTGGTGACGCGGCGGATTTGGTGCAGGAACTTCCCGTCGGCATCGATGCCAAGGCCGACAAAGTTCAGATACTTCTTCATCTTCTGCACCTGGGCGGACTCGCGCACGTCGGGCGAGCAGATTGCGTCATAGAGCGCGCGGACATAGCCGAGCACGTCGGAGCCGCGCGGGACGAACAGCGGCTCGCCGCGCTGGTGCTGGCGGATCTGCGTGAAGAGCCACGGGTTGCGGATCGCGCCCCGGCCAATCATCAGCCCGCGGGCACCGGTGAGCCGCAGCACCTCGGCGGCCTTCGCAGCGGAGTGGACGTTGCCGTTCGCCAGCACGGGACA
The DNA here is from genome assembly GCA_964591495.1 of uncultured Klebsiella sp. Classification (GTDB taxonomy): domain Bacteria; phylum Verrucomicrobiota; class Verrucomicrobiia; order Limisphaerales; family SXTU01; genus SXTU01. The sequence continues at coordinate 29,275 of CAZQEW010000030.1, read as the reverse complement.
GGGCATCGCCGCAACCGCGCGCGCGATGAAGTCGTAATGCACTTCGCTGCGATACATTTCGAGGACCGTGCGCGCGTGAACGGTGAGCAAGTCCAGCGAGTGGCGGGCGAAGATGGGCAGCAACTCTTCAAACACCCGCGGGTCATCGAAGCCGATGCGTGTCTTGACCGTGAAGGGAATCGTGACCGCCTCGCGCAATGCGCCGAGGAGGGCGTCCACACGGCGAGGTTCGCGCAGCAGACCGCCACCGGCGCACTTCTTGTAAACCACCGGCGCGGGGCAGCCGAGGTTAAGGTCCACGGCGGCGATGGGCAGCTTTTCCAGAAACTTCGCCGTGCGGATGAGTGCGGGGATGTCGTTGCCAATGATCTGGGCAATGATGGGCCGGCCGGTGGCGTTCTCGTTGATGGACTGCACGATCCACTTCTCCGGCGTGGAGACAGAGTGCACGCGCAGATACTCGGTCCAGTAAACGTCCGGCCCGCCGTAGCGCGCCATGAGGGTCATGAACGCGAGGTCGGTCACGTCCTGCATCGGCGCGAGGGCGAGGACCGGCGCGGGGGCATCCAGCAGTTCGCGGAAAGCGCTCATCGGAACTGCGGATGCGTGCGGAGCCGCTCCCATGTCTCGGCGGAGAGCGGGGCTTGCCGATACTTCGCTTCGTGCAACGGCTCGGCGCTGGTGGAACGGCGGGCGCGGTCGAGCCATTTGCGGTCGAGCGGCTCGTTGAGCAGGTCGAGGGTGTTCGCGGCAAGCGTGGTTTCCTCCTTCTCACCGGTCGCGTGACCGACGCCAACGAAAAAGCCCGCCAGCAGCCACGTCACGCGTAACAGCGTGGCGCGCGAGTAAGTGGGCATGGCGCACGGACGCATGGGATCAAGGCGGCGGAAGAGCTGTGTGAAGAGCGGAAGCGTCCACATCTCGGGGTTCTTCGCGGGGGAAAAGGCGTCGAAGAGAATGGCATGGGGAGCGGGGACGGCCGGCGGAGCGGCGCGCAGCCAAGCAGGAAAGTCGGCGACGAATACTTCCCATCGGACCGATTGGGCCTGGTGCGCCCTCTCCATCCGCCCGACCGCCAACAGCTCCGCCACCCATTCCCCGTAGCCGCCGAAGTAACCCAGTTCCTCCGCATGCTGCAGGGCAAAGCGCAACGGTTCCAGCGTGTGGTCGAAGCTCACCAGGCGGAGCCGGCAGGGCAGATCGCACGTCGCCCGCAGGACGGTCAGCGCGTTCGCCGCCGCGCCCAGCCCCACATCCCAGATGACGAACTCACCCTCGTGCGCCGCCAGCCGTTCGCGCAGCCGGAGCTGGCGCACATACAGCGCCTCGGCCTCCGCCGCCGGTCCGATGACGGGGTGAAACGTCTCCGCCTCCGCGTGGGAGCGGATGCTGCGGACGCCATTGGCGAGGGTGACGAGACTGTAGCCGGGAGCCGACACGGGCGGGACGGTAGTGTGCGCGCAGACGCATGGAAACGGGGAAGTTCTCGGTCGCTGCGGGCGCGCGACCTCCTGAAACAACTGCACGTGGATGCCGGTGTCGGCCGACGGCATTCGGCTCACCAAGCTGCAAAGACACGAACGCACCCAAGACCGGATGAAAGGTCCAATACGGGCTGAGCGTGCCGCTGCGGAAGTGACGACTCGCTTTCGCCGACGGGGCAAGTTGTGACTGGCTCATGGCAAAATCGGATGAGAGACCCGACAACCAGTCGCGTCGGCTCTCCCAGCTAGAATGATTTCAGCCCGTTCCCTTTCCGCGTCCCTGAGCGCAGTCGTGGGCTGCCTGCTGCCATGGCTGACACTCGGCGCGCCGGCCGGGACTCCGGCTCCGGTTCCGCTTGCAGAGTTACGCTCCGCGTTGGGACGCGCCCTGCCACTCTTGGAGCGCAGTTCCGCCTTCGCCTTGCAGGAACGGGCTTGCTTCACCTGCCATCACGGCGCGCATCCATCGCTCGTGCTGCACGACGCCTGGGCCCGGGGCTTCGCCATCAGCACCAACAACCTCGAGGACCAGCTGGCCCGGGCTTATCGCGGCCTTATCGAGGATGGCCCGCGTTTCAAGGAAGGCTGGTCCATCGCCGGCACGGTGGACGGCCCGGGCACGGCCCTGTGGATGCTCGATGTTGCCGGCTGGCAACCGGATGCCGTGACTGCGGCGGCGGCTGATTACTTCCTGAATGACACGAAGCATGCCGATCACTGGGCACCCCCCATGAAGCGTCCCCCCACCGTGGGCAGCGTGTTCACGACCACGTATCTGGCACTGCGCGGCATCCACCGTCAGCAAAGCCCCGCCCTGGCCGCGCGCGCCGCCACCCGCAGGGCCGCCGTCACCCGCTGGCTGCTGACGACACCCGCCCGCGACACCGAGGACAGCGTGCATCGCCTGCGGGCGCTGCATCTCCTTAACGCCGACGAAAACGCCTTCCGCAAGGAACTGGATGAACTGCTCGCCGTTCAAGCTCCCGATGGCGGCTGGCCGCAGCGACTGGACACCCAGAGCGACGCCTATGCCACCGGCACGGTCCTGGCGGCGCTGCACGATACTGGCGCGATCGCGGTGAAGGATCCGGCGTTCCAACGGGGCCTGCGCTACCTGCTGGCGAACCAGGCGGCCGACGGCTCCTGGTTTGTGCGCAAGCGCACCCATGATGTGCAGCCGTTTTTTGACAGTGCCTTTCCCCACGGAGTGGACCAGTTCATTTCCATCTCCGCCACGAGCTGGGCCAGCTACGCATTGCTCCGCGCCCTGCCCCGAACGCAACCGGGGAATTACCTGAATGCCCACCCGAAAGCCGAAGCCCGCGTGCGGGCCTCCGCGAGGCCGGATCGGGAACTCCAATTCACCCGAGAGCAATTCGATTTTTTCCGGGCGAAGATCGAACCGGTGCTGGCGGCCAACTGCTACGAGTGTCACTCGGCGTCAGCCAAAAAGCTGAAGGCCGGACTGCATCTCGACACGCGCGCCGGAATGCTTGCCGGCGGAGACAGCGGAGCCGTGGTCCGGCGCCACGACCCCGACCGCAGCCTGCTCCTGCGTTCGCTCACCCAGGACCGCCACAAATTGATGCCGCCAAAGAAGCCCTTGCCAGCCGCAGTCATCGCAGACTTCCGCGATTGGATCGCCATGGGGGCTCCCGACCCCCGCGTAGAGGCACCGCCGGGACAGAGTGGAGGCAGGTGAAAAGGGATGCGCCGCCCGTGCGGATGACGAGAATTTTTTGTTGACCATTTAGTAAATTAAAACGAAGCTCAGCTCACCGTTGCAAACTCGCAACGCCGAGTCCGAGCCAAACCCGCAGTTATGGGCCGCGTAAGCGATGCCAGAGAGAAGTTGATGAAAGCCGTGACCGAGCTGATTTGGACCGGCTCATACGGCAGCACGACGATTGACCAGATTTGCGAGCGGGCCGGCGTCAAGAAAGGCAGCTTCTACTACTTCTTCGACTCGAAGGCGGCGTTGGCGGGCGAGGCCATCGAGGCGGCCTGGGAGGAGTATCGGCCCAAGCTGGACCGGGTGTTTTCGCCGTCGCTGCCGCCGCTGGAACGCATCCACCGCTTCTGCGAGTTTGAGTTCCTGGAACAGCAGGAATTACAGCGTCAATTTGGGCATGTATTGGGCTGCCCGCTGTGCACGCTTGGCACGGAGGTCTCCACGCAGGAAGACGCCTTGTGCCGCAAGGTGCAGGCCATCATGGATCAGTCCCGCAAGTATCTGGAGACCACCATCCGCGACGCCCACGCGGACGGACTCATCCACGCGCCCGACGCCGCCGCCAAGGCGCGCACGGTCTATGCCTACACCGAGGGATTGATGCAGCAGGCGCGCATCCGCAACGACCTCGGCCTGTTCCGCGAGATGGAGCGTGGTATCCTGGACCTCCTGGGCGTGAAGGCCGATATCGCGGTGGCGGCTTAAAAAATTTTGGCCATCAATTTGACTAAACGGACAACTATTAACCGATCAGCACCCATGAAACTGAATGTGAACTCCCGGACCGAGCGCTTCACCCGCGCGCTGCGGGGGACCTTGACCGAGCCGCGCGATGAACACCTGGAGCAGCTGCGCAAGGCGGTCGAAACCAACTGCGCGAAACTGCCGGGCACCCCCTCCCATCTGGTGAAGCTCGCACTCCACGAAGCCGAGGCGCTCGCGCTGCAAACTGGCTTCCCGCACCTCGTCTTCCCGGCGCTGGCGGAGGAGAAGGTCCTCGCCATCGCCGCCTGGCATCAGCGTCAAGCGGCTCTGCAACACGCCGAACCGACGCTCGCCTTCGCCGCCTGAGGCCACCGCACGGTGTAATGACCTGCTCAATGTTGCGTCAGCCAGCCCGAAACAGCCGAATCTTGAAGCCAACCCGTATGAGACAACCTGCCCTGCTTACTTGCACGCTCGCCGCCCTATGCGGCCTCGCATTGACCACTGCCGGCTGCAAACCCAAACCCGCTGCCGGTCCCCCGCCGCAGATGCCGCCTCCGCAGGTCGTGGTCACGGCGGTCGAGCAGCAGGAGCTCATCGAGTGGGATGAGTTCACCGGCCGCACTGCCCCCGTCCAATACGTCGAGCTGCGCCCGCGCGTGTCCGGCCATGTTCAGGAGGTGCGCACCCAATCGGGCCAGCTGGTCAAACAAGGTGATCTGCTCTTCGTGATTGATCCGCGTCCCTTCCAAGCGGAACTGAACCGCCGGCAGGCCGAAGTGCAGCAGGCTCAGGTGCGCGTGGACAACGCCAAGCGCGAGGCCGACCGCACCGCGCAGTTGCTCGCCGGAAAAGCCATCTCCACCGAAGAGGCGGAGGGCCGACAAGCCCGTCACAACGAGGCCAAAGCCGCCCTGCTCGCCGCGCAGGCTGCGCGCGACGCGACGCAACTCGACCTGAGTTACACCGAGGTCCGCGCGCCCATCAGCGGCCGCGTGAGCCGCGAGCTGGTCACCGTCGGCAACTATGTCAGCGGTCTCGCGGGCGCGGCGACGCTGCTCACGACCATCGTGTCCGTGGACCCGGTCCATGTGTATGCCGACGTGGACGAGAACTCGCTGCTCAAGTTCAACGCGCTGGCCCGCGCGAAGAAAATCACCAGCAACGGCGACGGCAAGGTGCCGGTCGAATTGCAGCTCGCCGACGAGGAGGGCTTCCCGCATCGGGGCCACATCGAATCGTTCGACAACAAGCTCGACCCGCAAAGCGGCAGCATCCTGTTGCGCGCGGTGTTTCCGAACTCGGACGGGCGCATCGTGCCCGGCCTCTTCGCGCGCATCCGCGTGCCCGGCAGCGCAAAGTATCCGGCGCTGCTCGTGGACGAACGCGCCATCGGCACGGACCAGGCGCAGAAGTTCGTGCTCACGCTCACGCCCACAAACACCGTTGCCTACCGACCGGTGAAACTCGGTGCGACCGCTGGCGGCAAGCGCGTCATCCGCGAGGGTTTGCAGCCGGGCGAAAAGGTCGTCATGGACATCCTCATGGCGCGCGTGCGGCCGGGCATGCCGGTCACCCCGAAGGCAGCATCCGCCGCCGGGGACACGAAAGGCGGCCAGCCTTAACCGTCATCCGGGAGCAGTCGCCCCGCCTCACCCATGAAATTTTCCCACTTCTTCATCCGCCGTCCGATTTTCGCCGCGGTGCTGTCCATCGTGACGTTCATCGTCGGGCTGCTCGCGATGTTCCGCCTGCCCATCAGCGAGTATCCGGAAGTCGTCCCGCCCACCGTCGTCGTGATGGCCACCTATCCCGGCGCAAATCCGAAGACCATCGCCGAGACCGTCGCCGCGCCGCTGGAACAGGCCGTCAACGGCGTCGAAAACTCCCTCTACATGTTCTCGCAGTCCACGGCCGACGGCGTGATGACGCTCACCGTCACCTTCAAGCTCGGCACCGACGTGGACAAGGCCCAGGTGCTCGTGCAGAACCGCGTTGCTCAAGCCCTGCCCAAGCTGCCCGAGGAAGCACGCCGCATCGGCGTCACCACCACCAAGCAATCGCCCGACCTGACGATGGTCGTGCATCTCTCTTCGCCCAACGACCGTTACGACGAAGTTTACCTCCGGAACTACGCCGTGCTTCAGGTGAAGGACGTGCTCGCACGCATCCCCGGCGCGGGCTCCGTGCAGGTCTTCGGCTCCGGCGACTACGCGATGCGCGTGTGGCTCGACCCGGACAAAATCGCCGCCCGAAACCTCACCGCCAGCGACGTGGTTAACGCCCTCCGCGAGCAGAACGTGCAGGTGGCCGCCGGCGCGGTCGGCCAGCCGCCGGTCAGTTCACCGGTGAACCTCGAACTGCAAATCAACACCAAGGGCCGTCTGCTGGACCCCGCTGAGTTCGGCAACGTCATCGTGAAGGCCGGCGCGAATGGCGAGAAAACGCTTCTGAAAGACCTGGCCCGCATCGAATTAGGCGCGTCCGGCTATTCGCTCCGCTCGCTCCTGAACAACAAGGCCGCCGTCGCGCTGCCCATCTTCCAGTCGCCCGGCGCGAACGCGCTCCAGCTCTCCGAGGACGTGCGTGCGGCAATGGACGAGCTGAAGAAGAACTTCCCGGAGGGCATTGACTACTCGGTCGTGTATGACCCGACCACGTTTGTGCGCAGCTCCATCAAGGCCGTCGTGGTGACGCTCGCGGAGGCCATTCTGCTGGTTGTCATTGTGGTCATCCTGTTCCTCCAGACCTGGCGCGCGTCCATCATTCCGCTGGCCGCCGTGCCGGTGTCGTTGGTCGGGACGTTCGCCATCATGCTGGCGCTGGGCTTCAGCATCAACATGCTCACGCTCTTCGGCCTCGTGCTCGCCATCGGCATCGTGGTGGATGACGCCATCGTCGTGGTCGAAAACGTCGAGCGAAACATCGCCCTCGGCCTCTCACCATTCGAGGCGACCAAGAAGGCGATGGACGAAGTCACCGGCCCCGTCATCGCCATTGCGCTCGTGCTCTGCGCGGTGTTCATCCCGACCGCGTTCATCAGCGGGCTGACCGGCCAGTTCTACAAGCAGTTCGCCATCACCATCGCCATCTCGACAGTCATCAGCGCGTTCAACTCGCTCACGCTCTCGCCGGCGCTAAGCGCGGTGTTGCTGCGGGCCCACGACGCGAAGAAAGACCTTCCCTCGCGCATCATGGACGGGCTGTTCGGCTGGTTCTTCCGCCCGTTCAACCGCTTCTTCAACTGGTCGAGCAACAAATACGCGGCCAGCGTCGGCGGCATCGTCCGCAAGAGCTTCATCGCGCTCATCCTCTACGGCGGCCTCGTCTATCTCACCGGCTGGAGCTTCACGAAGGTGCCCACCGGCTTCGTGCCCGGCCAGGACAAGCAATACCTCGTCGCCTTCGCGCAACTGCCCGACGGCGCGTCGCTCGACCGCACCGAGGCCGTCATCCGCAAGATGTCGGAAATCGGCCTGAAGCATCCCGGCATGAAGGACGCCGTCGCGTTCCCCGGCTTGAGCATCAGCGGCTTCAGCGTCGCGCCGAACGCCGGCATCGTCTTCTTCTGCTTGAAGGACTTCGACCAGCGCAAGACGCCGGACTTGAGCGGCGAAGCCATCGCCGGCGCGCTGAACGCGCAGTTCGCCGGCATCACGGAGGCCTTCGTGCTCGCCGTGCCGCCGCCGCCGGTCAACGGACTGGGCACCATCGGCGGCTTCAAGCTTTACGTTGAGGACCGTGCCGGCCTCGGCTACGACGCTCTCTATCAAAACACGATGGGTCTCGTCGGCCAAAGCTATCAGACCCCGGGACTCGCGGGCCTGTTCTCCACGTTCACCGTGAATGTCCCGCAGCTCGACGCGGACGTGGACCGCGTGAAGGCGAAGTCCCAGGGCGTGCCGTTGCAGAACCTGTTCGAGACAATGCAGATTTACCTCGGCTCGCTCTACGTGAACGACTTCAACCTCTTTGGGCGCACGTATCAGGTGATTGCGCAGGCCGACGCGAAGTTCCGCGATTCGCCCGAAGACATCACCCGCCTCAAGACCCGCAATGCGCAGGGCCAGATGGTTCCGCTCGGCGCACTGGTGAAGGTGAAGGAAAGCTACGGGCCCGACCGCGCGATGCGTTACAACGGCTACCCGGCGGCGGAAATCAACGGCGGTCCCGCGCCTGGCTTTAGCAGCGGCCAGGCTGAGGCCATCGTCGCGGAACTGGCGGAGAAATCCCTGCCCAAGGGCTTTGCCTTCGAGTGGACCGACCTGACCTATCAGCGCATCCTCGCGGGCAACACGGCGGTCTATGTCTTCCCGCTCTGCCTCCTGCTCGTGTTCCTCGTGCTCGCGGCGCAATACGAGAGCTTCCGTCTGCCGCTGGCCATCATTCTGGTCGTGCCGCTCTGCCTGCTCTTCGCCATTGCGGGCGTGGCCTACGTGGGCAGCGACAACAACGTCTTCACGCAAATCGGCCTCATCGTCCTCATCGGCCTCGCGTGCAAGAACGCCATCCTCATCGTCGAGTTCGCCAAGCACCGGCAGGACGAAGGCGCGTCGCCGATGGACGCCGCCATCGAGGCCTGCCGCCTGCGCCTGCGGCCGATTCTGATGACCAGCATCGCGTTCATCGCGGGCGTGTTTCCGCTCGTCATCTCGACTGGCGCGGGCGCGGAAATGCGCCGGGCGATGGGCATCGCCGTGTTCAGCGGCATGATTGGCGTGACGCTGTTCGGCCTTTTCCTCACGCCGGTCTTCTACGTCGTGCTGATGAAACTCGGCTGGCGCAAGCAGCCCGCACCAACACCGCAAAGCAGCGGCCCCGCGCCCGGTTCAGCCGGAGCCACGGCGGGCCTTGCGGCACTCGCTCTGATGGCAGTTGTCTCCACCGGCTGCACCACCGTCGGCCCGGACTACGAACGGCCGAAGACCGACGTTCCGCCCGCCTTCAAGTCCACCAACGACCTCGGCGCGTGGAAGGAAGGCCAGCCGCTCGACCACGCGGCGAAGGGCGCGTGGTGGGAAGTCTTCGGCGACGCCACGCTCAACGACCTAGAGCAACGCGCCACCACCGCGAACCAGCAGTTGAAGGCCGCCGTCGCACGCGTCGAGCAAGCGCGCGCCACGGCTCGGCTGCGCAAGGGCGACTTTGTGCCGACGCTGGAGTCCAACCCGTTTTTCCGGAATGAGCGCTACTCGCCAAACCAGCAGCCGAGCTTCGGAGCCATCACGGCGACGACGATTCGCGTGCCGCTCGACCTGAGCTACGAAGTGGACCTCTGGGGCCGGCTGAAGCGTGGATTCGAGGGCGCGCGTGCTGATGCGCAGGCCTCGCTCGCCGCGCTGCACAACGTCCAGCTCGTCGTGCAGGCCGACGTGGCGCAGAACTACTTCACCCTCCGCGCGCTCGACGCCGAGCTGGCGACCGTCGTCAGCACCATCGGCTTGCGGAAAGAGCAGTTGCAGCTCGTGCGCAGCCGCTTCGAGGGCGGCGTCGCCACCGAGCTGGATGTCGCGCGCGCGCAAACCGAGCTGGCCACGGCGGAGGCGGAACTCTCCGCACTCGCCCGGCAACGTGCCGCACTGGAGAACGCCCTCGCCGTGCTGCTAGGGGAAGCGGCTTCCGCGTTCAAGCTGGCGGCCCTGCCCAACGCGCACACCGCGTGGCAGCCGCTGCCACCGACCATACCCGCCGGCCTGCCCGCCGACCTGCTCGAACGCCGCCCCGACGTGGCCGAGGCCGAGCGCCAGCTTGCCTCCGCCAACGCGCGCATCGGCGTCGCGAAGTCCGCGTTCTTCCCCGTGCTGCGGCTCACCGGCTCCGGCGGCTTTGTCAGCGGCGAGTTGGAGAACCTGTTCAGCCTCGACAGCCGCGTGTGGAGCATTGGCCCCAGCCTCAGCATTCCGCTCTTCGCCGGCGGCCGCAACCAAGCAAACCTCCAGCGCTCCCAAGCCGCCTACGACGAGGCCGTCGCGCGCTACCGCCAGCAAATCCTCGTCGCGTTCGGCGAGGTTGAGACCAGCCTGTCCGGCCTCCATCACCTCGCGAAGCAGGCCGAGGCGCAGGCCCGCGCCGTCGCCAGCGCGCGCCGCGCCGCCGCGCTGGCCAACGAGCGCTACAAGGGCGGCATCGTCAGCTACCTCGAAGTCGTGGACGCCAACCGCGCCACGTTGCAGGTCGAGCGCGCCGCCGCACAGCTTGCCGGCCAACGCCTCCTGGCGAGCGTGCTGCTCATCAAGTCGCTCGGTGGCGGCTGGGACAGCACGGCGTTGCTTTTCCAGGCAACCGCACAACCTTCCGTTCGCAGCAAGTAATGACATCAACCCGCAACTGAAACATGAAACCGACCACTGAAATCACCGCCGCCAACTTCGAGAGCGAAGTGCTCAAGTCCACCACGCCTGTCCTGGTGGATTTCTGGGCCCCGTGGTGCGGCCCGTGCCGGATGCTTGCGCCCGTTCTCGATGAAATCGCCACCGAACAGGCCGGCAAACTGAAGGTCGCCAAGGTCAACACCGACGAACAGGGCGAACTCGCCACGCAGTTCGGCATCCAGGGCCTGCCCACGATGCTGTTCTTCGTGAGCGGGAAGCCCGTGGCCCAAATCGTCGGCGCCGCCGGCAAGAAGACCATCCTCGCGAAGGTGGAGTCGCTTGCAACGGCGGGCTGAGGGCCCACGGACGAAGACGCTGCGCTCCGTGTGCGCGGCTACCGGGTGGGCTCAGGAGCGGCGGTGAGCCGCCAGCTTGGCCGGACCTCTTCGTCGGGCGGCGTGGGGGGATGGCCTTGGCGGAGCTTGCGTTCGGCGAGGACGCCGACCATGGCGGCGTTGTCGGTGCAGAGGGACTTGTCGGCGAGGCGCAGGGCAAGGCCGGGCCGGGCACAAGCTTCGGCGAGCTGTTTGCGGAGGGCGCGGTTGCAGGTCACGCCGCCGGAGGCGGTCACGCATTTCACGCCGAGACGTTTCGCGGCGCGCAGGGTTTTGGTCACCAGCACATCCACAATCGCGCTGCGCACGCTGGCGCAGAGGTCGCGCACGCGGTCGGGGTCGTCGAGGATGAAGGGCTGGTCGCGCAAGAAATAGCGGACGGAAGTTTTCAGGCCGCTGAAGCTGAAGTCGTCGTGCAGGTCGCGAATCATCGGGCGCGGAAAGTCAAACGCGCGCGGGTCGCCCTGCTCGGCCAGTGCGTCCAACTCCGGGCCGCCGGGATAGGGCAGGCCGATGAGCTTGGCGACCTTGTCGAAGCACTCGCCCGCCGCGTCGTCCACGGTGCCGCCGAGCAGGTGGTGTTTCAACTCAGCCTCGACGAGGACCAGCATCGTGTGGCCACCGCTGACGATGAGGGAGACGTTGGGTTGGAAGGCCGTGAAATCAGCGCGAAGCTGACGCGGTGAGCCGGAGGCTGGGGGTTCGCCGCCAATCCACGGCGAGTAAAGATGCGCCTCGTGATGGTGGATGCCGAAGAAGGGCTTGCGAAGGGCGAAGGCCATCGCCTGCGCTGCGCGTGCGCCTGTCATCAAAGCCTGGGGCAGGCCGGGACCGAGGGTGGCGGCCACGGCTTCGAGCTGCGTGGGCCGGATGCCCGCCTGGAGAAGGGCGGCGGTGGATACGGGCAGCAGGTTGCGCAGGTGTTCACGCGTGGCGAGTTCGGGCACCACGCCGCCGTATTCGGCATGAAGCTTGATCTGGGAGGAGACTACGTTGGCGAGGACGCGGCCGTCGTGGATGACGGCGGCGCTGGTTTCGTCGCAGGAGGATTCGAGGGCGAGAAGCACCGCGCCTATTTTTTCGCGGGTTCGGCAGCCTGGGCAGCAACTTTGCCGACGGGCTTGCCCTGCTTGTCGTAGAGGAGGATGCCTTTGAGCATGTCAGTGGCCCGGTCCAGCTGCGGGTCGCGGGCCTTGTTAACTTGATCGCGTTCGGTGGCTTCAAGGGCGTCCAGCGGGGCGCCGGAGCGCTTGATCGCCAGGCGGCGCTCCTCCTCGGCGGACATGGCGACGACGACATCGGGCGTGATGCCCTTCTCGTGGATGACCTTGTGGCTCGGGGTGTAATACTTCGCTGTGGTGAGGCGCAGCGCGGAGCCGTCCGAGAGCGGCAGGATGCTCTGCACGGAGCCCTTGCCGAAGGTCTGCTCGCCGAGCACCACGGCGCGCTTCAGGTCCTGCAGGCAGCCGGCGACGATTTCCGAGGCACTGGCGCTGCCGCCGTTGACGAGCACCACGAGCGGGAGCTGCGGGCGGGAGTTGCGGCCGGAGGCGGTGTATTTGGCGATGTCGGCGACCTGGCGGGCTTCCGTGGAGACGACCAGCTGGCCACGCGGCAGGAATTTCTCGGAGACTTTGACGGCCTGGTCGAGGAGGCCGCCGGGATTGTCGCGCAGGTCAATGATGAGCCCCTTGAGGCCCGCCTTTTCCATCTTGCCAATCGCGCCCTCCAATTCATCGGAGGTTTTCTCGCCGAACTGGCGGAGTTTCACGTAGCCGATCTTGTTCTCGTCGAGCGGGTATTCGCCCTTGCCGTTGACGTCCCGGACGCTGGCGACCTTGATGATGTCCCGGGTGAGCTTGATTTCCTGCTCCTGCTCATTGGCGGGGCGGAAGATGGTGATGGTGACATCGGTGCCGGGCTTGCCGCGCAGGCGGCGGACGGCGTCGTCGAGGTTGAACTTCTCGGTGGATTGGCCGTTGATCTTGATGATGCGGTCGCCGGGAGCGAGGCCGGCCTTGCCGGCGGGAGAGAGCTCCATGGTCTCCGAGATGGTGAGGACCATGCCCTTGCCGGAACTGTTGGTGCGGACGCCCAGGACGATGCCCACGCCGCCGAACGCACCCTCGGTGTCCTTGCGCATGTCGTCGTATTTGCGGGCCTCCATGAACTCGCTGTGCGGGTCCAGCGAGCTGACCATGCCCTTGAGCGCGGCGTGGATGAGCTGCTGGTAGGAGATCTTTCCGCCATCGACGTAGTTTTGCCGGATGGTTTCCAGCACGCGGGTGAACAGCTCAATGTTCTCGTAGGCGTTTTCCTTGGCGGCGGTCTCGGCGTGCGAGAGATAGAGCCGCGTGCCGAAGAGAAGGTTCAGGCCGAGCACGGCCACAAGCAGGCCAAGGAAAAAGCGTCGCTTCATAAAACCGTGGTCCGAAAGTAGGAGCCATCCAGGTGCTTGGCAAGTGAGGGCTTCAACGCAGGCCGGAGAATGGACTGGCCGTCCTAGTCAGCCGTTCATTCTTTTGAGTAACAGTTCGAGATACGGCAAATCCGCCGGCGAGGTTGCCTTCGGGTTCGGCTCCCTGCCCTCCACCAACGTCACCGGCTGACCAATCAGCTCACACGCCGCCGTGTCGTCCGTCACCAGCAGCCCGCGTTCGCGCACCGCCGCGAGCGCGCGGCGGATGACTTCCACGCGGAAGGTCTGCGGCGTCTGCACGGCCCACAGTCGAGAGCGGTCAACGTGCTTCGCCACCCGCGTGCCGCCGTCCGATTCCTTGATCGTGTCGGTCACGCGCTGGGCGGCAACGGCCGCACCCGTCTCGCGTGCGGCCGCGAGGCAGGCGGCGATGACGGCATGGCTGGTGCAGGGGCGTGCGCCATCCTGGATGGCGACGATTTCGCGGTGGGCGGGCAGAGCTTGCAGGCCGTTCCAGACGGAGTCCTGCCGTTCCTTGCCGCCGATGGCCAGTGTGAAGGGCTTGTTGAAACCAAACTGCGCGGCGAGCTTGCGGAACTCGTCCTGCATGCCATCGCGCACGACCATCACGAGGTCGGCAATCTCCGGAGCCTGGTCGAAGCGTGCCCATGTGTGGGCCACGATGGGCCGGCCAGCGAGTTCAAGGAAGAGCTTGTCCACGCCCGGCCCCATGCGCGTGCCGGAGCCGGCGGCGACGATGACGGCGGAGGCGAAGGGAGCGTGGACTGGGTGCACAGCGCGTTACTCAACCCAGCGGCAACTGGCCTTCCACCGGTTCGGGAGCCTCGGCGGGCTGGGGCGCATTCACCGGCGGCTGGGTGGGAAGTGGAGCCTTTGGGGCCTCGAGCATGACGAGCGCGGGTCGGAGCATCTGGCCCTGGTAGGTGTAGCCCGTGGCCACGGTCTCAAAAACCTTCGCGCCTTCGGGCGCTTCCTTACGGGCGTCGGCGTGCTGATGTTGGGCGGGCTCAAAGGCGTCCCCGGGCGCGGGTGCGAAAGCAATGAGGCCAATGCGGCGCGCGGCATCGCGGCAGGCGTTCTGGAAGCTGGCCATCTGCTCGATGAGATTCGGCTGGCCCGAGTGCTTGGCCGCGCGATGCAGGGCGTAGACATGGTCGAGCACACGGACGAGCACCTGCAGCCAGTCCGTCTCGGAGCGCTTGAGCTTGTCCACCTCCAGACGCAGCGTGGCTTTTTCGCTGTCGTTGGCCCGCTTCATGAACTCCGCGAAGCGCACTGCCTCGGCGGACATTTCCTCGGACACGAGCTTCGCGGCCTCGATGGCTTTGGCGTTGTGTTCCTGGACGTTCTGCCATTGCGCGGTGGCGATGGTGATCTGGTTGGCGACCTTCTCGAGGTTCTGGATCTGCGTGGCGGCGGACTGGAGCTTGTCCAACTCACCGAGCTTCGCGGCATTTTGCGCATCGGTAAGGAAGGGAATGACGGAGGCCCACGTCGCGCCGGCGACCGACACCAAGGCCAGCACGGCGATCCAGATGTTGATGGGCTTGTCACTCTTGTCCACGACCCACCAAGCAAAGACATCCAGCAGGGCCGCGCCGATCAGGAACGGCAGGACGGATGGCCAACGGGCAAGCCGGGCCTCGGGACGGTCAGTCATGGCGGCGGAGGGTAGATAGCGAGGGGCAAAGTTCAACCCGGAAAGCGGATGGGCGTGGAAAGTGTCCAGTGTCCAGTCACTCAGGCGAACCCGGGCCTCACTGAATACTCGTCACTGAACACCGACTACTTCGCCCAGCCCGCGCCCTGCGCGATGCGCATGAACAGGTAGGCGACTCCCGCTGTGGCGGGGAGGGTGAGCACCCAGGCCCAGATGATGCGCTCCACCACGCCCCACTGGATCGCGTTCCAACGCTTGGCCGTGCCCACGCCCATGATGCTGGTGGTGATGGCGTGGGTAGTGGAGACGGGCATGCCGAGCTTGGCGGCGACAAAGAGGACGGTGGCAGCCGTGGTCTCGGCGGCAAAGCCGTGGACGGGCTGGAGCTTGACCATCTTGTGACCGAGGGTCTTGATGATGCGCCAGCCGCCCGCAGCGGTGCCCGCGGCCATCACAAGTGCGCAGGTGATCTTGATCCAGATGGGAATCTGGTCGCTCTTGGGTCCGAGACTTTCAATGCGGAGGAAGTGCAGCCATTCCGGCGCGTGGGCGAGTTCGCCCGATTTCGTGCCCGCCAGCAGGGCCAAGGCGATGATGCCCATCGTCTTCTGCGCGTCGTTCTGACCGTGGCTGAAGCCCATGTAACCGGCGCTGAAGATCTGGAGCTTGCCGAAGGTGTTGCTCACCGTGCGTGGCCGCCAGCGCAGGCACAGCATGTAGAGCGAGGACATGACGATGAAGCCCACGAGCAGCCCCGCCAGCGGCGAGCTGATCATCGGGATGACGACCTTGTAGAGCAAGCCGCCGCCCTCATACCAGTGCGCACCGGCGGCGGGGGGCTTGGACCAGATGAGCGCGTTCCAGTTGCCGTGGGCGGAAGCGAACGTCGCGCCAACGAGGCCGCCGACCATCGCGTGCGTCGAACTGGAGGGCATGCCAAACCACCAGGTGAGCAGGTTCCACACGATGCCACCCAGGAGCGCGCAGATGATCGTATGCGTAGAAACGAACTGCGAGTCGACCAGGCCGGAAGAGATGGTCTTGGCCACGGCCGTGCCAAAGAGCGCGCCCGCCAGGTTCGTGGTCGCAGCCAGCACGATGGCCTGGCGCGGCGTAAGCACCTTGGTGGAGACGACGGTGGCGATGGAGTTGGCGGTGTCGTGGAAGCCGTTGATGTATTCAAACACCAAGGCCACCACCACGACGGTGAGGACGAGTTCCATCGCGGGTCAGGAGTTCTTGAGGACGATGTGGGTGACGACGTTGCCGGCGTCGCGGCAGCGGTCGATCACCTTTTCAAGCAGGTCAAAGAGATCCTTGAGCAGGACCGTTTTATGGGCCGGGTGCTGGCCTTGGTAGACGTCGCGGAGCAACTCAAGCACGGCCTTGTCGGCGTCGCCTTCCAACTGCTGCAGGCGATCATTGAGTGACTTGACCTGGGCCAGATCAGGCCGGCGCAGGCCGCGCACCATGGTGACGAGGGTCTCGACCGCCAGCTCAATCAGCGCGGTCTGGCGGGAGAAGTCCACCCCGCGCACCATGTCAGGGGCGAGGCTGACGCGCTCGGCGAATTTCTCGACGGTCTTGGGGATCTTGTAGAGCGCGTTGGAGAGTGTCTCGATGTCCTCACGCTCAAGGGAGGTGACGAACGTGGTGGTGAGCGCCTCACTGATCTCCTGCGTGATCTGCTTGTCCTTGCGGCGGGAGGCGGAGAACTCCTCCAAACTGCCCGGTTGCCCGGCGTTCTTCGCCAGTTTCACCATGGCCTGGACGCTGTGGCGTGCTTCCTCGGCGCTGGCTTCGAGCAGCTCGAAAAAGCGGTCTTCCTTTCCAAAAAATCGGGCGAGCGAGAACATGGGCGCGGTTATCACACAAGCCCCACGGCCGCGCACGTCTTTTCTCGCAGCCGTCACTCAATCGTCACACTGACTCCCGGTGGCCGGGCGTAGTCACGCCACAACCGCTCCAGTTCCGCCTTGTCCGCCGGGCCATCGGCCAGCACGAACCGATAGCGCGAAATGCATGGCTTGCCCGGCGTGATTTCCCAGTCGCCGTCCGCCGAGGGAGCCACACAGAGCTGCGGGTTCTTGGGATTAAGCCGCAGCGGCTGGGGCGAACGGAAGTTGTCCGGGTGAATGAGCACCGCCAGTCCCGCCGGCGCGCCGTCCACCTGGCCGCCCATGTGAACCCAGTTCGCTTTCGACGCGTCACCCTTTGCCCGGTCGTCACCATTCGAAGTCAGAAAAGTCACGGCCTCGACCGGGTCCCAGCCCGCCGCGCCGCGCACGCCGAGGCCGCCGTAATAATACTTGGGCAGCTTCACCGGGCTGGCGCTGGCGCACTCCTGCGCGGAGACGAGGTCCATCAACCAGGCCTGGCCGCCGCCGGCTTGGACGCGGTAGACGGTCACGGTCCAGCGCTCGTTGAGCATCGGCTTCGACACTTCCGTAAGTCGGTCCACAAACGCGTGCCGGCTTGAAAAGCCCGCGTGCACCGGCCCATTCCAGGTGCGGTCCAGGGCGATGAATTCCGTCGCGGCGGTGATCTTGTTGTCACCCTTGCCCATGTTCCAAAAGTCCGGCTCGCGCCCCTCGAACTTCGTCTTGGTCCACGCGAAGAAGATGCCGCGCTGGTGCTTGTGATCCGGCGGATAATCCGCCGTCACGAGCCGGCCGCCGGGCGTGAACACCGGGTGCAGATAGGCGCCGTGCGCGTAGTGAGCCGCCACGCCTGCGGGGGGCTGGCTGGGCGTGGTCTGATAGGCGGCCACGGGCTTGCCGCCGACGGCCAACCGCACCAGCGCGCCATCGGTCTTCGCGGTCACGACGGCAGGCGCGGCCTCGCCGGCCTTGAGGCGGAAGGTTTTCGTGGCCCCGGCCTTCAACTCATCCAGCACGAACCAACCATTGCCCTCCGCATCCGCTTGGAAAGGCACGGCCTGGCCGGCCTCCGACTCCAGCCGCTGCCACCCGCGCGCCGCGGCCGGCAACGCAAAGGACACGATGGTTTCGCGCCGGTCCGAGTCACCTGCCTTGACCGTCACGCGCAAGGCGGCGGCGTGAACGGGGAAGTTGAGCGTGAACAGCAGGCCGGCGGCGAGCAGCAGTGACGTTTTCATGACGGGCTGGCCGGGAGGATGAAGCTGCCATCCGGGCTGTCCACACTTTTGCGCTCCGGCGGCGGATGCTACGGGAGACGGGCGCGAAACGCCTGACACGCGCCGGGAATATCGGGTGCGTTGAGGATGGCGGAGACCACGCAGATACGGCGCGCGCCAGCGGCCAGGACGGAATCCAGCGTGTCCAGATTGATGCCGCCAATGGCAAACCAAGGGATGGTCACGTTCGCCGCCGCCCAACGGACGTAGTCCAGCGTGACGGCGGGACGGCCGGGCTTGGTGCCGGTGGGAAAGACGGGGCCGATGGCGAGGTAGTCCGGCGCGGCGCGGAGGGCACGTTGCGCTTGCTCCGGCGCGTGCGTGCTGAGGCCGAGCTTGATCTGCGGCGGGCAGCCGGTGACCTGCGCCGCGGTGCGGTAGCCCGCGTCAAAGAAATCCTCCTGGCCGAGATGGCACACGGACGCCCCAAGCTGAAGGGCGAGCTGGGGATGGTCGTTTAGCACGAAGGCCACGCCAGCCCGCTCGCACACCGGCTGCACGGCCTCGGCAAGGCGGCGGACCTCAGGGAGCGGAATGCCCTTGGCGCGCAGCTGGATCAGGTCCGAACCGCCAGCGCACAGCTGGCGCGCGACCTCCGCCGGATCTCGCCCGTGCAGGTAGGCGGTGTCGACAAATGTGTAAAGACGGGCGGCGGCAAGCGAATTCATCAAGGGCGCTAACGGTTGACTGCCGGCAGGCGGGACCAGCCCGTCCGCCATCCTTCACGCGGCCTTCACTTCAACCGCAACTCCTGTGTCTGGCAAGTCTCCCCTGCCTTGGTGCTGC
>CAZQEW010000030.1:0-10505 GCA_964591495.1 uncultured Klebsiella sp. | reverse complement strand
ATGCCCGCGCAAGGGATGCGGCTGGCCGGTTCAGGCCTTTTCTTCCATGAGCTCGCGGCGGCCACCGCTCAGGAGCTTCTCGATGAAGTTGGTGGAGTAGACGCCGCGGCGGAAGTTGGGGTCCTGAAGGATCGCCTGCTCGAAGGGGATGGTGGTCTTGATGCCGGTGATCATGTATTCGCTGAGCGCGCGGCTCATGCGTTCCATGGCGTCACGGCGGTCCTTGCCCCAGACGATGAGCTTGGCGATCATCGAGTCGTAGTGGGGCGGGATGGTGTAGCCGGCGTAGGCGTGGCTGTCGATGCGCACACCGGGGCCGCCGGGGGCGTAATACATGTCAATGCGGCCGGGGGAGGGGCGGAAGTCATCGAAGGGGTCTTCCGCGTTGATGCGGCATTCGATGGCGTGGCCGCGCACGCCGATGTCGCCCTGGCTGATGCGGAGCTGCTCGCCGGCGGCGATCAAGATCATCTGTTTGACGAGGTCAACGCCGGTGATTTCCTCGGTGACGGGGTGCTCGACCTGGATGCGTTTGTTCATCTCCAGGAAGTAGAAGTTCGCGTGGTCGTCCACGATGAACTCAACGGTGCCGGCACTGGTGTAGTTGGCGGATTCAGCGATCTTGAGGGCGGCCTTGCCCATCTTTTTGCGGAGGTCGCGGAATTCCTTGCGGTCGAGCAGCGGGGAGGGGCTTTCCTCGATGAGTTTCTGGTTGCGGCGCTGGATGGAGCAGTCGCGCTCGCCAAGGTGAATGAGGTTGCCGCGGGTATCGCCAAGGATCTGAAATTCGATGTGGTGGGGGTTTTCGATGAACTTCTCGATGTAAACACCGGCGTTACCGAAGGCTTTTTCGGCTTCGTTACGGCACGTGTGGAAGCCTTTAACCATAGAGATGTCGTTGTGAGCGACTCTCATACCGCGGCCGCCGCCGCCTGCGATGGCCTTGATCATCACGGGGTAGCCGATCTTTTTGGCGACGCTCAGGGCTTCCTGTTCGCTTTCGACGGTGCCTTCGGAACCGGGCGGGGTGGGAACACCGGCTTTCTTGGCCAAAGCACGGGAGACTTGCTTGTCCTCCAGTGCGTTCATCGCCCGGGAGCTGGGGCCGATGAAGCGGATGTTGCAGCTTTCGCAGACGTCCGCGAAGTGGGCGTTTTCGGAGAGGAAGCCGTAGCCGGGGTGGATGGCATCGACGTCGGCGATTTCGGCGGCGCTGATCAGGCGGTCGATGCGGAGGTAGCTCTCCTTGGAGGGACCTTTACCAATACAGATGGCTTCATCGGCCATCTGGACGTGCATGGAGTTGGCGTCGGACTCGGAGTAGACGGCGACGGTGCGGATGTTGAGCTCCTTGCACGCGCGGATGATGCGGACGGCGATTTCGCCGCGGTTAGCGATCAGGACTTTCTCGAACATGGTGGCAGCTGACTTTGGGGGTTTAGCTCGCAGCGGCCAGCTCTCCGGCGACTGGCGTCCGAGCCTTCCCAGCGGTTTAGAGCGGGCGAATCTTGAACAGTGGCTGGCCGAACTCGACGGGTTTGGAGTTCTCGGCGGCGATGGCGGTGATGACGCCGCGGGTCTCGGCCTTGATCTCGTTCATGACCTTCATGGCCTCGATGATGCAGACCACCGTGTCGGGTCCGACTTCACTGCCGACATCCACGTAAGGGGCAGCTTCCGGGGACGGTGAACGATAGAAGGTGCCAATCATCGGGGATTTAATCTCCGACTCGCCTGGCAAGCTGGAGGCCGGGGGACTGGCAGCGGGGGCGGGCAGGGCGGCGATTGGGACGGCATTGGCGTATTGCGGAACTGCCGGCGCGTCTTCGTAGGCGACGGGGCCGCCGAGGTTGCCGCGCTTAAGCCGGATCTTAAACTCCTGCTTCTCGAGCTCAAACTCCGCAATGGAGTTCTTCTTCATCAAATCAATGATGGCTTTGATGTCTTTCAGGTCCACAGAATCCTCCAGGTTGGGAGATGCGAAACGTTATGAGAGCCGTTGCTCATTCAAGGGAGAAAGGCTGTGCGAACGAACCGAACGGCACTTTCTCTGTTCAATGGGGGCGGAGGGTAGAGAGGCGGGTCGGGGGCGTCAAGCGGTCATTCAGACCCGAGAACCTTGGCAGCCTGCGCTGATCAACAGCACAGAATGAGGGCCAAAAATCACCGCTTAGGCGGGCGTTAACTGTAAAGCCGCCTGTAATGCCAAATAGTAGGAACTTTCTCCAAAGCCGGCGATCTGCCCACGGCAGACGGCAGCGATGAGGGAGCGGTGCCGGAACTCCTCCCGGGCATGAATGTTGGAAAGATGAATTTCAATTGTGGGAATCCCGACGGCAGCGATCGCATCCCGGATGGCCACGCTGGTGTGGGTGTATGCCGCAGCGTTAATGACGATAACGGCAAACTTCCCCCGCGCTTCCTGAATCCAATCGACCAATTGCCCCTCGTGATTGGACTGGCGGAATTCCAGCGTGACCCCGGCCTTGGCGGCCATGCTGCGCAGTCGGGATTCGATGTCGGCAAGCGTGGTGCGGCCGTAAATCTCCGGTTGGCGCTGACCGAGCAGATTCAGATTGGGGCCGTTCAGGAACAGGATGTTCATGGCGGCGGGAGATTAGGAAAGTGACGGGACGGTGTCGAACGGGAAGTTCCCAGGACTGGCGACTCCCGGAATTCTCACTTCACATACAGCGCCTGCTGGAGCTGGGACACCAGCACATGCGAATTGGGGAAGCGCTTTTCGGGGTCACGTTCGAGGCATTTGAGGATGATGCGCTCGACCGCGATGGGTATATCGTCGTTAAAGTCGCGCGGGGGTGGGATGGGGTGCTTTTCGTCCAGTTGCTTCCGCAACACGGCCTCGGGGGTGTCGCCCACGAAGGGTTTACGGAAGGTCAACACCTCGTAAGCCATGACCCCAAACGAAAAAATGTCGGCCCGCTGGTCCAGGGGCTCGTGGCGGATTTGTTCGGGGGCCATGTAAGCTGGCGTGCCGGCGTTGCTGGGCATGCGCGTGGGCTTCTTGGGCAGCGGTTGCGCGAGGTCAAAATCGACGAGGCGGATATCGCCGGCCTGGGTCACAAGAATGTTCTCCGGCTTGAAATCCAGGTGGATGAAGCCCTTTTCGTGCAGGTGTTCCAGCGCAATGGCGGAATCAATGAGGATGTTGCCGACGTATTCGGCGAGGATCGGGTCATTGCGCGTCAGGAGATGCTTCAGGTTGGAGCCTTCGACCCGTTCCAACAGCGTATAGTCCACCCCGTCAATCTTGCCGTGCCGATGGAGCCCGATGATGAACTGATGGCCGGCGATCTTCTCCAGCACCTTGCAGCCATGGAGGAATTGCTTGCGGGCGGTTTTGTCCACCGTGCCATTCCCAAGCAGCCGGCGCAGCGCGTATGTGTTGCCCTCCTGATCCGTCGCCGTCCAGATCTCGGCCGTGCCCCCCCGGTTGATCAGTTCGTGAAGCGAATAGGGACCGAAGAGATGCGGCGCATTGGGGTCATGGACCGTCGGCTTATTTTTGTTACGGAATAGGCCCAGGGGGAACATTCGCTTTGAAGTCAACCGGTTAAGCTATCTGCATCTTTCGCGTGAAGGACGCACCCGCGCCCTAAAAGTTACGCCATCGCGGGAGCCAACCACATGCCCCCCTTGGGCAGGCGGTTGAATATCCGCTTGGCGGAGTTCTGGCAAGACCGCTAAATCCCGCCCGTGCGCGCCGCCGGCCTCCTCCTCTGTTATTTGGCCGGAGTGTTCCTGTTGGGAGCGCTGCTGGCCCCGTGGCTGTTCCAGGCCGGGCAGTGGGCCGGCACCGGGTTTGCCCCCTTGAAAGGCCTCGCGAGCCAGCCCTTCCACCGTTACGTCAATCGCTCTCTGCTAGCCGCGGCGGTTTTGGGGCTCTGGCCGCTGCTGTGGATGCTGAATCTTGGAGGCCGCTCGGCTCTAGGGCTCACCAACCCGCTGGCGGCGCGCCGGGAGCTGGGCTTGGGGCTGGCGCTCGGCTTTGGGTCGCTGCTGCTGGCGGTCGTCATCCAAACCGCGGGCGGCACCCGGAGTTTCCACCTGGGCCAGCCGCCGACCGTGCTGCTGGGACTTTTGGCCACAGCCACATCGGCCGCCTTGGCCGTGGCCCTGCTGGAGGAAACGGTGTTCCGGGGGGTGGTGTTCGGGGCGCTGCGGCGCAACTGGCCATTGTGGGTCGCCTTAGGAGCAAGCGCGGCGATTTACTCGGCAGTGCATTTTTTTGCGCGGGTTGAACATACCGGACCGGTCGGTTGGGACGCGGGGCTGGCGCTCCTTCCGCGCATGATGCGCGGAATGACCGCACCCGAGAACTTCCTGCCAGCCCTCACGCTGGCGGTGGCGGGCACGGCACTTGGGTTGGCGAGAGAGCGCACCGGCAACCTCTGGTTCGCCGTCGGCCTCCACGCGGGCTGGGTTTTCTGGCTCAAGGTGTTCAAGACCGTGACGGTCTCCACTGGAACCGCCAACGCCTTCTGGGGCACGGAGCGGTTGCTTGATGGCTGGCTCGCCTGCCTCGTGATGGTCGGAGTGCTGGCCGTGGTTGCGCGCCTGCCGCGGAGGGAGCAAACTGCCGCCGGTCCCGATGAGTCCGCCACCCGCTCCGCCTGCCCGTGACTGGTGCGACGCCGGCTTGAATTTGCTCTTCCCGGCGGTGTGTCAGCTGTGCGGCAGCGCCCGGGCCACCGCCGGCGAGGGCTATGTCTGCGCCGGCTGCTGGCAAAACGTCCGCTTCATCACTCCGCCCTGGTGCGACCGCTGCGGCCTGCCCTACCCCGGCGACATCACGACGGCCTTCGAGTGTTCGAACTGCCGCGACCTCGACCTTCACTTCCGCTGGGCGCGGGCATCCGTGGTGGCCAACGACTTCCTGCGCGGCGTCATCCATCGCTACAAATACAACCGCGAACTCTGGTTTGAACCATTCCTCGCCGACCTCCTCGTGCGCCCGGCTGCGCCCGCGCTGCGCGGCGAAAACCTGGCCGGCATCGTCCCAGTGCCGTTGCACCCGGTGAAACAGCGCGAGCGCGAGTTCAATCAGGCCGAACGCCTGGCCCGTGCGCTGGCTGAATCCTTGGGCGTTCCCGTGCGAACCGATCTGGTGAAGCGAGTCCAGCCCACGCGCACGCAAACCCAGCTTGCCAAACACACCCGCGCGGACAACGTGCGCCGCGCCTTCGCCCCCGCCCGGCCGGAGCCCCTTCGCGGCGAGCGCTTGCTCATCATCGACGACGTGCTCACCACGGGTGCGACCACCAGCGCCGTCGCCCGCGTGCTGCGCGAGCACGGCGCAGGCGAGGTGTTCGTGTGGACCCTGGCGCGCGGGCTGTGATGAACGCGTCCGCCGCTACTTTTTCGGCGGCGGCACGGGCTGGAACAACTCGGGCTTAACGAGGAACTCCGCCGTCACCACCTCCTGCACGGCGAGGGTGAAGTCGAGGGACTTGGTGTCGGCTTGGGGGTCGTAGCCGAATGAATAGGACGAATTGCCTTGGCCGAAACCGCGGCTCTCGACTTCGCGGCCTTGATCATCGCGCACCTTAACGATGGTCAGCCGTTTGCCGGTGCCTAAGTCGGGCGATACATCCACTTCCAGCCGCACGCCGATGCCACTCATGCGGGACGTCCTGTCGCCAATCTTTCCTTTGCCATCGGTCAAACCCAGCACCCGCACCGTGTGACCGAGCCGGTTCGTGGTCAAATTCAGCTCCGTGACGTTATCCAAAGCAGGCAGTGCGATGCCTGTGACAACGACTAGCTCATTGGTGCTGAACACCGCCTTGGCGCTGCGCTTGAACTCCACGTGGATCTTCCATGCCGCCTCGCTGGGCCAGAGGTAGGGTCGCCATCGCAGATAAGGTGAGCCGTTCTGCAACCCGCTAGCCCAACCCCTACGCCAAGCAAGATTTCCCGTCGCATCTTGCATCACGATGCCATCGGGAACCCACACGTCCGTGGGCGCGCCCTTATCTTTCACGTCGAACTCTGCCCGGGCCCAAGTCTCCTCACCCTGCTTTGGCGCGCGTGACTCATGACCATCGCCCACCCCAACCAGCAACCGTTTGAAGGTGATTTCCAGGTCGCCGCACTTTACGGATGTGGGTGCGGACGCAGGTCGCCACTCGGGGTATTTGCCGCGCGCGGGGTTGGACAGATTGAACGAGGCGGCTAGTTGTCGCCCCCCGCGCGAGTCACGTTGATACACCCGCAGTATCATCGACGAACCCCGCCGGGGGAACGCGGTGAACGCGTAGCCCAGCAGAGTCGGCTGGCCGGCGCGGGTAGATTCTTGGTTGCTCCGGCTGCTGGCAGGCGCTTCTACGCCCTGCTCGTCCACCAGTCCGAAGTCCCACCAGCCGTGGGTGCTGGCACCCGATTTATCCCAACTGAGCCACACGCCCAACGACGGCTCGCTCGTGGACATCGCCGGCCCGGCGTCCACCTTTAGCTTCCGTTGCCAATCTGCCGGCAACCGTCGCGCGAGCGGATGCCACCACGCGCCGGGGCGGAAGTGCTCCTTGCCGTAGCTCACCGCTTCAAGCCGCAGCGTGGAGCCATCCGGCAACGTAGCCACTTGCGCCGCACGCGGCTTCATTGAGCTGGCGACCTGCAACACCACCAACCCGGTGAACAGCATGATGGCGGCGAAGATGCCAAGGGCGCGTTTGCTCATGACGAGGCGAAGTTTTATCAAAGTCGCCGCGCGGGGGCGAGCGTCCTCGCGGGCCGCGCCCGTGATGGGGACACTCCGTCCCCAAGCCGGGTGATGCAAAACGCATCGGGGACAAGAGTGTCCCCGCCACGCTCACTTCCCACTCGCCGCCGCGATCGGCTGCGCTACGCTGCGTTCGTGCGAATCCCGTTTGAAATACTTGGGCTTCAAGTGTTGCCGCGCCGCTCCCACCGCCCGTGCCGGCGGTTTGCAACCGCCGTCCGACGTGTGCTTGCGGCAACACGCGCTGGAAGTGCTGTGGCCAACGGGCGGCGGTTGCAAACCGCCGGCACGGCCCTCGCCGCCTTGCTGCTCGCGGTTTCCTCCTTCGCGCAAGCGCCTGGGCCCAAGCCCGCCGCCGTCCCCGCCGCGCACGACCCAGCCGACCTTCCGTTCCGCCGCGCGCCGATGGCGCAGTCCGGCCGCAGCATCGCGGTGCCGCTGGCGACGAATCTTCACCTCGCCTTCGACGCCCAGCTCCTCCGCACGCACACGGTCTGGCGTGGCGACTCGCTCAATCTCTACGGCCCGCCCTACAACGGCACGTCCACGCGCTTCGTGTGCGATTTTACCGGCCCGCGGCTCTGGGGAAACCTCCAGCGCAGCCCGTGGATTTTCGACGCGGTCGCGGCGGACGCACCCGGGCCGTTCACGCGCTTTGCGGGGCACAGCACGGCGGGCGGCGCGCCGGCGTTTGTGTATGAGCTCTTCCCGCCCGGCGATGCAGCGGTGAGCGTGATTGAATCACCGCGCCTCGAACGCCTGGGCGAGCACGATGTCGTGGTCCGTCGCTGGGAAATCTCCCCGCACTCGCAGCGCCTCCGCTTCAACGCGCACGACGAAGCCGGCGACCCGGTGAACCTCTACGGCGTGGCCGGCGCGCACGGCCTCCGCACGCCAGCGGGCGTGCTCGTGGCGGTGCTGCGCGGGCTGCCGGGTGGCAACTTCCTCCCGCTCGTCACCAGCACGGCGGTCACGGAAATCCTCAACAGCGAACGCGATGGCAAGGGGCCGTGGTCCGCACTCGTCACCAACGTCGTCGCCGGGCGCAAGGTCGCGCTGCGCATCGCGATTCCGCCGAGCGAACAGCCGCAGACGTTTGAAATCGCCTCCGCCGTGGTCGCGGACTTGAACGCCGCCACCGCGCTGGCGAAGCAGTTGGCCGGGCCGGTGAAGCCGCTGCCCGCGCCCGCGAAAGCCACGAACGCCGCGCCGGTTTTCCTGCCCGACCCGAACTTCACCGACACGCCCGGCGGCGATGAGTTTTACACGGTTGAGCATTTTCCCGTGCCGAAGGAACTGAAGCTTACCGTCGCGGGCATGGACTTCCTGCCGGACGGCAATCTCGCCATCGCGACGTTGCAGGGCGAGGTCTTCATCGTCGAGGGCGCGACCGGTGACCCGAAGACGGCGAAGTGGCGGCGGTTCGCGCGCGGCCTGAACGAGCCGGGCGGCCTGCGCGTGGTGGGCGGCGCGATTTACGTGATGCAGAAGTGCGAACTGACGCGCCTGCGCGACGCGGACGGCGACGGCGTGGCGGATGTCTTCGAGTGCGTGAGCGACGCGTGGGGTTACACCGGCAACTATCACTCGTTCGCCACCGGCCCGCTCGTGGACGAGAGCGGCTTGCTCGGCGCGCTCATCACCGGCCATCGCGCCATGACGAACGTCCCGGCGATGGGCTGGTGTTTGAAAATCACGCCGCACCCGGACAACACCGGCGAAGTTCCCTTCACCGACCTGTGGCGCACGGACCCGTTCTGCTCCGGGCTGCGCGTCCCCAACGGCTTCGGCGAATTTCGCGGCGACCTCTTCATGACTGACAACCAGGGCCACTGGGTCGCGGCGAACAAGCTGAACCACCTGCAATTCACCAACTACTACGGTCACCCGAGCGCCCCGCCGAGCAGCCGACGTGGGGCGGAGGCGGAAGGCGAATTCGACTTCGGCTGGCGG
Organism: uncultured Klebsiella sp.; assembly: GCA_964591495.1. Classification (GTDB taxonomy): domain Bacteria; phylum Verrucomicrobiota; class Verrucomicrobiia; order Limisphaerales; family SXTU01; genus SXTU01. The sequence continues at coordinate 1,810 of CAZQEW010000030.1, read as the reverse complement.
GAAAAGCACTTCACCGGCGACCCGAACTTCACGCCGCCCGCCGTGTGGTTTCCCTACGCGTGGGTGCGCTCCGCGAGCGGCCTCGCGACCGTCGGCGACTTCCGCTTCGGGCCGTTTGGCGGGCAGATGCTCGTGGGCGAGTTCCAGAACGCGAGCGTCGTGCGCGTGGCGCTGGAGAAGGTGAACGGCCAGTGGCAGGGCGCGGTGCTGCCGTTCGTGAAGGGCTTTGCGTCCGGTGTGAACCGCCTTGCCTACGGGCCGGACTCGCGGCTCTACGTGGGCGGGCTGCGCTTCGGACACTGGACGAGCATCGCGCCGCAGCCGCACTCGCTGGACCGCGTGAAGTTCACGGGGCGGGTGCCCTTCGAGTTCAAGACCGTGGCCGCGCGCACGAACGGCTTCGAGCTGGCCTTCACGCAGCCCGTGGAGGCCAAGCTCGCCGGCGACGCCGAGAACTGGGACGCGACGCAATACACCTACGCCTACGACGGCAAGCACAACGCGCCCGAGAAGGACCGCGATGAGAAAATCCCCGGCCCGCCCGTGCGCGTGCTGAAGGCCGAGGTCGCCGCCGACCAGCTCACTGTGCGCCTGACGCTGGAAGGCCTGAAACCCCGCCATGTCGTCATGCTCCGCGCGTTGGGCTTGAAGAACAACCGGGGCGATGCGCTGCGGAATGACACGCTGCACTACACGCTGAACCAAGTGCCGAAGGAGTGAACGAATGCAACCATTCTGGGTTAAACTTTGGCTTCCGTATCTAGTGTTCGGTGCGTTCACAGGCACAGCATTGGTCGCGTTGGCTTTTAAGAAACGAATGCTCGCTGGGTGCTTGTTTGGCTTTGGACTGTTGCTGTCCATTGCGTTCATTGCGCCCAGTTACAAGAAGGCGCGTCCGATTGCACAAGAGAACGCCTGCATCGGGAACTTGAAGCAACTCGATGGTGCCAAAGCTCAGTGGGCCGCCGAGAATAAGTTGGGAGCGTCTGCTGCGCCGCAGTTCTCCGAACTCGCTCCCTTCCTCAAAGGCGGCCTCATACCCGCCTGTCCGCTGGGCGGCACCTACACCCTCGGCGCGGTCAACGAGCCGCCGCGTTGCAGCCACGCCGACAAAGGCCACACGCTCGACGCAGCGTTGCCAAAAGCATCGCCTTGAGGACGGGCTGGTGCCATCCTCCGTCCATGTCGAACCCCGTGCTGAAGGAGTAACCCATGCTGTCCTTCATCCTCAGTTGGCAAGTCGTGCTGATCCTGCTGGTGCCGGTGGTGATCGCGCGGTTCGCGTGGCAGCGGAAGTGGCGGTGGACGGCCATCGGCCTGGCGGTGTTGAGCGCGCTGCTGCTGGTGGCGATGGTCCTGCCCAGCTCCCAGATGGCGCGGGACAACAACCAGCGGAGCAACTGCATCGCCAATCTGCGGCAGCTTGAGGACGCCAAGGCGCAGTGGGCGGCAAAAACCAAGGTGCAGCCCGCCGCCGTCCCGCAACCCGCCGACCTCCTGCCCTTCCTCATCAGCGGCTATCAGCCCACCTGTCCTGCCAACGGCACCTACACGCTCGGCGCGGTGAACGAGCCGCCGCGGTGCAGCCATGCCGACAAGGGACACAAGCTGGCTTCTTCGCCATAGCGTTCTGTCGCGGTGGTCTCGATGGAACGCTGCGTTGACCGTGGCCGGCGGCACCATGATGATTTGCCCGCCTTGACCGACTCACCTTTGCCATACCCAGAAAGCTCTCCATCCGCGACTCCGCACCGGCGCCGGCCGCGTTACTCCGGAAAAAACCCGCGCCGGTTCGAGGAGAAATACAAGG
>CAZQEW010000029.1:0-40987 GCA_964591495.1 uncultured Klebsiella sp. | reverse complement strand
GGTTCGGTCAAGGTCTGGAGAGGTGGCTGAGTGGTTTAAGGCACACGCCTGGAAAGCGTGCGTGGGTAACACCACCGGGGGTTCGAATCCCCCCCTCTCCGCCATTCCTCACGGCGGCCTTTGAAACTGGGGCACGGCCTCGGCCAGAAATTCCCGCACCCGCTGGTAGGCCTGCTCTTCCTCACCTGGCCGGCATTGTGCAAAGCAGGAAACATAGGCCCAGCGCTGCAGCGTGCCGGTGCGCAACAGCTCGCGCGCCATCCACCACAGCCGCTCGCGCCGATGCGCGGTGACCGCACCATCGGCCACGAACCAATACACGTAAATCCCCCGGATCGGGACGCGCTGGCCATCGGGACTGGTGAAGACCTTGCTGGCAGTGAGTTTGAGCGCAGGCAGTTCCCGGGCCGGCGGAGCACCAACTGGGAGACGCACCTCCTCGGTGCGCTCGATCAGAAAGCCTTGGCCAGTCAGGCAGTATTGCGGCTGGTGGATGCTGGTCCGATCGCGGCCCATCAGCACGACTTGCAGGAGCAGGGGTGCGCCATCCGCCGTCCGATACAGTCGCTTGCCAAAGGATGTGTCAGGTGGCAGGCCGTCGAGTTCCTCCTTCACCGGGACCACTTCTTCCGAACTCATGCCCGCCACGCGCTCGGGCAGCGGGACGCGCCAGCGCTGGGAACCGGGCTGCGCCTCCGCCAGCACGCCGGGCCGGCCCAGCGACTGTCGGGACTGCAATTGGAAAATGGCCCCCGCGCCCGCCATCATTAGCAGCAGTGCACCCACCAAGGCCGGGCTGAGGACGGGCGGGGCGGGGCGGTGGGGATGTTCCTCGTTCGGGGCGGCGGCCGGACCGACGACAGCGGCCGGCACCAGCGGCTCCCGCATCAGCCAGCCCGCCACGAACATGAGGCCGATCGCCACGGCAAAGGTCACGTAGCCGAGATTCGTCTCCGCCGCCGCGCCAGCCTTGTGACCAAATGCCTCCGCCAGGATGATGACCGTGGTGATGCGCGCGACATTGCCCGCCACAGCCAGCGGCGCCGCCAGGGTGATCATCACAAACCGCCGCCAAGGCGATCGAAATGCCACATAGCCATAAATCGTCGTCACGGCCAGCAGCGACGCGAGGCTGCGGATGCCGCTGCACGCGGGGGCCACGTCATAGCCGAAGGTGCGGGCCGCGTTGAAGATCCGCGTGCCTTCATTCATCACGTCCAAACCCAAAAGGTGATGCCCGATGCCAACGGAAAGCGTCGTCACCAGCAGGCGGAGCCGGAACAGGATCCCTTCTCCCAGCGACTCCAAGGGCACGCAGAAGCCCAGCAGCAGAAACGGGAAGAAAGTCTTGCGCAGCCAGCCCGGTCCCCAGACCAGGCCCACCAGCCACCATGCGCCGGCGGCCAGCGCCACCATGGAGAGCCGCGGCTGCTGCACGGTGAACGCCAGCACGTGCAGCACCAGTGCCGCCGCCAGCCCGGCCAAGGCAGGAAGCCAGCGGCGCGCGGGCGTGGCGAGGAGCTGGTTCCGCCGGAGCCAGAGCAGCGCCAGCACAACCAGCGGCACCAGCTTGCCGTGCCCCGCCTCCAACGCAGGCGCACTCCATGCCCCCCACATCCACGCGAAGAGCGAGGGATGATCAGTGAAGTTGAACGAGCAGTGGCCGAGGAAATGGAACAGCAACCCCCAAGCTCCGAGCAGGATCAGGAACAGCGAACGATCCGGCAGCCGCCCCCAAAGGACGCGCGCCTCGCGGAGCAGATCCTCGGCGAGCGTGGGTGCGCGTTGTGCATCATCGGCCATGCGGACCGAACCGTAGCCGATAGCCCGGCAAAGCCCAAGACCCGGCGTCAGGCAAAATGATTGACGCGCTCTCAGCGCACCGGAAGCCTCAAGCCGCATGACTTACAAGGGCAACGTCCTGGTCACCGGGGGCGCCGGCATGATCGGCTCCAACCTCGTTAAGCGCCTGGTCCGCGAGGGCTGGCGTGTCACCGTCGCAGACAACCTCTGGCGTGGGCGGCGCGAGTATTTGATCGGGGACGATGGGCGGCCGGTGATTGACCTGACGACCCAGTTCTTTGAGTTGGATCTGACGGTGCCCGGCGTGCTCGAACCGCACTTGGCCAATGTGGATTATGTGTTTCACCTTGCGGATGTGGTGGCGGGCGTGGGCTTCGTTTTTGATCACCAGGGCTTCATCTTCCGGCAAAACCTGCTCATCAACTCAAACGTCATCAGTTCGGCCAAAAAGTTCCCGCTCAAGGGCTTCATCTACGTGGGGACAGCGTGCAGCTTCCCGGCGCATTTGCAGACGGGCGTGGATGCCGCCCCGTTGCGCGAGGCAGACCAGTATCCCGCCGCGCCGGAGTCCGCCTATGGCTGGAGCAAGCTGATGGGCGAATACGAGACGCTGCTCATGGGGCGCGAAACTGGCATTCCCGTCGGCGTGCTGGTCTTCCACAATGTCTATGGCCCACCGTGCGATTTCTCGGCCAAGACCGGGCAGGTCATCCCGTCGCTCGTGCGCAAGGCGATCGCTCATCCGGCGGAGCCGTTCGTAGTTTGGGGCAGCGGCAGCCAGGGCCGTGCGTTTGTCCATGTGGACGACATCGTCGAGGCGCTGCTGCTGGCCATGCAACGCGGCCTGGGCCAGGGCATGATTCAGATCGGGCCGGGTCAATGCACGTCGATCCGCGAAATCGCCGAGACGATTGTGGCCATATCCGGCAAGCCCATCCCCATTGAATTCGACACCACCAAACCGGAGGGCGATCGCGGCCGGTGCGCAGACTTCACAAAAGCGCGTCAGGTGCTCGGCTGGGAGCCGCGCGTGCCGCTGCGGGCGGGCTTGGAGCAGCTCTACCGTTGGATCGCGCAGCGGATGCACCCGCCGGCCTGACTCACCGCGCAACCGCTCGACGCCGTCCGCCGCGCCCGCTAGTCTGCCTGCGTAATGCGCCACATCAAAGCCGTCTTCGCCTTTGGTTGGCCCTACATGCGCCGCTACCAGAGCCGGCTGTGGCTGGGCGTGTTGTGCGGCGTGCTGCTGGGCCTCTCAAACGCGAGCTTCATCTGGGCGACGAAGACGATTTTCAGCCGGCTGTCTCCGGAGCCGGCCGCCGCCACGGTGATTCCGCGGGCACCCTCAAACGCGCTGACTGCCGCGTTCGGGGAGCGCCTCGATGGGGTGCGCCAGTGGGTCGAGACAACGATTGACCCCTGGCTGCCGCTGGTGAGCCGGCCCATCGATGCGCAACAGATCCTCGGCGGCTTCCTCCTGTTGCCGGTGCTGGTGGGCATCCGGGGCATCCTCGGCTACTTCAGCACCTACTGCATGTGCTGGGTGAGCGAGCGGGTGATGAACGACCTGCGCATTGACGTGCTGACCAAGCTGAACCAGCTCTCGCTGGACTTTTTCAACCGCTCGACCATGGGAGACCTGATGACCCGGATCAACGGCGACACCGGCGCGCTTTACCGCTGCATGAGCCTGGGCTTCGCCGACCTCATCAAGGAGCCGATCACGATCCTGAGCGTGTTCATCGGACTGTGCCTGGTGGACTGGCAACTGACATTGGTGGCGGTGGTGTTTGTGCCGCTGGTCCTCGTGCCGCTGCGCACCTTGGGCAAGAAGATGCGCAAGATCACGCAGTCCGGGCTGAACGTGAACATCAAGCAGTCGAGTTCGCTGCTGGAGGCCCTGGCGGGCATCCGGGTCATCCAGGCTTTTGGGCTGGAGCAGGCGCAGCTCGACCGCTTCAAACAAAATTCCCGGCTGCTCATCCACTACGGGATGAAGGGCGTGCAAACGCGAGAACTGGTGAACCCCATCACGGAAACGATCTCCATGCTCGGGCTGGGAAGCCTGGTCGTTTTCATCTTCTGGCAACAGCGCACCGTGCCGGACATGATCGGGTTCAGCACCGGCCTGGTCATTCTGTTTGGCCCCATCAAAAAGCTCGCCGCCCTGCACGTGCTCTTCCAACAGACGGCGGTGGGCGTGGACCGGCTGTTCCAGCTCTTCCGCGAGCAGCCGACGGTGCGCAACAAGCCCGATCCGCTGCCGCTGCCGGCCTTTAACGAGAGCCTGGTGTTCGAGTCAGTCAACTTCTCCTACGCCGCCAAGCCCGTGCTGCAAGACCTGAGCCTCGTCATCCCGCGCGGCATGAAGCTCGGCGTCGCGGGAGAAAGCGGCTCGGGGAAAAGCACGCTGTTGAACCTCATCTTCCGCTTCCACGATCCGACCGGCGGGGCGGTGAAGATTGACGGCAAGGACCTCCGGGACGTGGCGTTGTCCGACCTCCGCTCGCAGCTGGCGCTGGTCAGCCAGGAGGTCGTGGTATTTGACCAGACCATCGCCGAGAACATCGCGTGCGGAAAACCCCAGGCCACGCGCGCGGAAGTTGAGGCGGCGGCACGGCAGGCATTCGCGCACGAGTTCATCATGGAACTGCCCCAAGGCTACGACACGCGCGTGGGCGAACGCGGCGTGACGCTGTCCGGCGGGCAGCGGCAGCGGCTCGTCATCGCCCGCGCCTTCGTCCGCAACGCGCCAATCCTCGTCCTCGACGAGGCGACCGCCGCGCTGGACTCGCGCGCGGAGGCGGAGGTGCAAAAAGTCATCGACCAGTTCGCCGCGCACCGCACGGTCGTCTGCGTGGCGCACCGGCTGTCCACGCTCGCCTCGATGGACTGGATCGTCGTGCTGTCCGGGGGACGCATTGTCGAGCAGGGCCGTTTTCAGGAGCTGCTCAAGGCCGGCGGCCCGTTCGCGCAGATGGCACAACGGCAAGGCATCCGCGCGGATTGATTGCCAGACCGCGGCCCTTCTGCTACGCGTGCGCCGCTCGAACTGAACTTTGCCAGCTCAACCAAAGCCTAACTCTTCATGTCCAGTCCCGCCCTGCCCCGCTGCCGCGTCATCGCCGAGTTCACCTCCAACCACTTGGGCGATGACCGGATCGTCACCGCCATGCTCACCGAGGCCAAACGCGTGGGCATTGATGTGGTGAAATTCCAGTCTTGGCAGGCCAGCCAGTTGCGCAAGGACTTCTCGGATTACGAGGCCACCTTCGCCCGGCACAAAAGCGCCGAGCTGTCTGATGAGCAGCACCGCCGCATCATCGCCCAATGCCGGGAGCTGGGCCTGGAATTTCTCACGACCTGCTTCGACCTGAATCGGGTGGACTTCCTGGCCTCGCTCGGCGTGCCGGCCATCAAGGTGGCCAGCCCGGACGCGACCAGCTGGGCGCTGCTGGACAAGCTTGCCGCAAAGTTTCAGACGCTCTTCATTTCGACGGGCCTGATCTCAAACGCGGAGCTGGACGAGCTGCTAAGCCGGCTGGACCCGAAACAGGTGGTCATCTTCCACTGCATCTCGCTCTATCCGACTCCGTTGGAGCAGGTGAATCTGGCGCGCATGGAGTTCATCCGCGAGCGGGGGTTCCGGGTCGGGTTCAGCGACCACACGGAGGGCGCAGAGGCAGCGATGCTGGCCATCGCCCGTGGCGCGGAGTTCATCGAGAAGCATTTCACCCTGAGCCGAGCGCTGCCGGGCAAGGACCAGCAGATGTCCGCCACACCCGATGTGTTTCAGCAAATCTGCCGCTGGCGCGACCAGGTGCAGATGATGATGGGCCAACCGCAACGTGAACTCACCAAGACCGAGCAGAAGATCCGCTCGATCTACGTCGGCAAGTGGGGCGACAACCGCGCGGCGCGCTGAGGCTCACGCCAGCGGCTCGATTACACGCGGACGGAAGCGCGCCCCGGTGAGCGAATGGAACCGGCTGGTGAGCCGCATGCGTTGCTTTTGCAGGCTGCGGAAGAACTTGGAGAACGGATCGTCGCCCTGCGGCGGGCAGGGTCGCCGCCAGAAGTCCGGCCGCAGGTTGTGCTGCTTCAGGAACTCGATGGTTGGCGGCTTCCAGAACAGTCCTTTGATGGACTCGACGTAGGTGATGACGGTCGGCGCGTCGGGACCGAGGTAGAAGTGGGCTTGGGGCTCCTGCACCGCGAGCGACTTGAGCCGCCGTTCCGCCGCCCAGATGTTCAGGCCCGGCTCGCACACGTCGCTCAAGTGGCGTTTCTGCCAGAAGGTCACGTTCAGCCCCACGCAGTTTTGCTCCGGCGTGACGTGGGAGAAACAGGTGCCCGGCACCGGCGGGTTGGCTTTGGAAAACTGATCGAGACCGAGGTATTTCGCGTCGAGCGCCGTTGCTTGCGCGCAAAACTCCACGATGCGCGCGTGGTCCGCAGGTTGGCTCAGGAAAAAATCATCAAGCACCACCAGCACCCGGTCACAGGGAACCTGTTCGAGTCCGACGCGGATGTTCGCGGCCCACTGCCGGTCTTCGCCGACCGTGATGGTTTGCACACGCGGGTCGTTGAAAGTCGTGAAGTTCGAGATGAGGTAAACCGGCTTCGGAACCTCGGGCCAGAAGCGAAACAGGAAATGGAAAAAAAACGGCCAGGCGTCGTTGTAGGCATCGCACGAGGGGATGACGAGGCGCCAACCGGGCACGGGGGAGTTAGTCTGCTGCGGAGCGCTCATTGCACGCGACTCATTCGACCACGAAATATGCCGTGCGCGAGGTGTGGCGCAGCCGGCGCAGCCGGACGTTGTTCAGGCCGAGCGTCTCCATCACTGCCAGCGTCTCGCCGGGCGCATCAGGATCATTCAGCTCGTCGAAACCCACGATGCTGCCCTTCACCAGCCGGGGCCGGATGAGTTCGAGGCATTTCTTCGTCGGCTCGTAGAGGTCGAAATCAAAGTAGGCAAGCGCGACAATCGTCTCGGGGTGCTGCTCCAAGTAGCGCGGCAGCGTCACGGTAGCGTCGCCCTTCACCAGCTCGAACTTGCGGATGTGGGCGAGCGGTGCCTCGGCCTCCTGGAACTCCAGCACTTGCTGAAGAAACTGTTCGTAGCCGGGCGTCACGGCGTAGTTGCCAGGCGTCATCATCTTCGACTTCCCGTCTTCCGCACTCACCCCGGCAAAGCCAGCGAAGGTGTCGAAGCCGATCAGCTTGCGATGCCGGTTGAACGGCTCGTAGATGCCGCGCAAGGCAGCCCAGAGACTCAGGTTCTGCCCCCAGCGGGTGCCGAACTCCATCACCACACCGGGCACCTCGACGATCTGCTCGTAGATGAAGTCCATGAACTTCAGGCGCGCGAGGGTCTTCCCGTTGAGGAAGACGCCGAGATTGTCGAGCAGCTCCTTGTCCGGGATCGGGTTTGTGCGCACGAGCTGCGCGAATTGCAGCCGGCGGTCGGATTCAGCGGGGCTGGCGTAGTGGACGACTTCCGGCGACTGGCTCATGGGAACGTTGGGTTGGGTTGGTTTCAAACCGGCGACCAGACGACCAGCGAGTGCCCCTCGATGAACAGGCTGCCGGTCCAGGTCCGGCGGGCGGCGTGGATGCGCACGCGACCGCGACGCTCCCACTCCTGCAAGGTGGGCAGGAAGTTCTGGAGGTAATTTCGTTTGCGCGAGTAGGCGTTCGAGAGCCGGCCCAGCAGATCGTTTTCGTCGAGCAGCTCGTCAATCGGCTCGATATGCACGCAGACCGAGGGGCGCTTGCGGCAGAGAAACTCCAGGAGCCGCTCATGCTGGTCGCCGATCTGCTCAAGCGCGGCAACGCTGTAAATGCCTTCGCCCGGCTTCAAATCAAGCGCCTCGTCCGGCTCGAAGAAATTGAAGCGGTGCCCGCGCAGGTTGCTCACCAGGCCGCGCGCCACCATCTCGCGCAAGATGTTCTGTGACGCCGTCGTCCAGTCGAGGCCAACGAGCGGCTTGTCCGGAAAAAGCTTCCGCGCGCGCAGCAGATGATAGCCGGGACCGCAGCCAAACTCGTAGATCGCACTCACATCCGCCAGCCACGTCTCCAGTGCCCACTCCACCAGCACGGAGAGGATCAGATACTCGAAGTTGGGCGTGACCGGGTTGGCGAGGTCGCCGGCCCAGCGCACGATGTGGTGCTTGCCGAAATAGAGCGGCGTGACCGCATCCACGCTGCCCGCCTTGAGGAGCAGTTCCAGGTTCTCCCCCCAGCCCTTCTCCCACTGGTCAATGCGGTGCGGCCCAGCGGCCACGGGCGGGTTGAGGAGGGCGTTGAGAATGCGCAACAGCTGGGCATCGCGCTCGGCCTGCGGAAGCGGCCGGTATTGGAGGTTCAACTCGCGCACGCGCGCGGCGAGCCGGGGGCTGAGGCGGCCCTGCCAGCGCGCCTCGAGTTCGGCCACCGTGATGGTGCGCACGTCCGCGGAGGAGTCAGGCGCGCTCATTGGCGGATGTTCGGATAGTTCTCCTCGAACCATGCAACGGTGCGGGCAATGCCTTCCCGAAGCGGGGTGAATTTGAAATCCGGGCACAACCGCCTGAGCTTTGAGTTGTCCGAGGGCTTGCGATATTGACCGTCGGGCTTGGAGGTGTTCCAGACGACCTTGTTCGGAAACTTCATCACGTCAACGACTACCTCGACCACTTCCCGGATGCTGACCTCCTCCGACGAGGAAAAAATGATCGGGGTGTCCTCGTCGTAATGGTCCAAGGCCAGCAGGCTGAGGCGGGCGATGTCCTCTGAGAACACGAACTCACGCAACGGCTTGCCACTGCCCCACACCTCGAGGTTCTGTCCGTTCTTCTTGGCAAGATACGCACGGTGGATGAGGGAAGGAAGGACATGGCCGCCTTCCAAACTCCAGTCGTCGTTCGGACCGTAGATGTTGGTCGGGATGGCGACGATGAAATGGCAGTTCCACTCCTTGCGATACGCCGCGCTCTGCACCTCCAGCATCCGTTTGGCATAGGCGTAGCCGAAATTGGAAGGGTGCGGCGGGCCCTGATGCAGGTTCTCCTCGCGCAACGGATATTCCGTCTTGTCCGGAAACACGCAGGTGGACATGAAGGAGATCAGCTTCTTCACGCCGGCCTGCCGCGCGGCCTCCAGAGTGTTCAGGTTGATGAGGATGTTGTTCCTAAAATACTCCCCGGAATGAATGATCTGACTGCCCAAGCCCCCCACGACAGCTGCCAGGTGGATGACCCGATCGGGCTTCACCCCTTGAAAATAGGCCTGCGCCCGGGGGAAATCCGTCAGGTCCAATTCCTCCCGGCGGGTGTAGACCGTGTCAGGCGGGTTGATCTGACGGATGGCATGGCCGACCATGCCTGCCGCGCCCGTCACCAGCGTCTTTATCATCCGCAAAGTGTCCGGGCCGCTAAACCGCGTTGTAAAGCCATTTCTGCCACGCGAGCGTGCGCTGAACCCCCGCTTCCAGCGGCACGAAAGTGAGCGGCCCAAACTCACGTTCAAACCGGCCCATATCCAGCCGCACATCATCCGGTGCGCCCACCAAGGCCTGCCCGGGGGCTTCCGCCGGGAAGCTCACCGGCACGTCCGCCAGCCGGCCAATCAACTCCGCCAGCCCGCGGATCGTGGTGCGCGAATCACCGCCCACGTTGTATACCACTTCCCGCCCTTCCAGCAGGATGCGCCACAGGATGCGCACCGCATCGGCCACATAGCCATAGGTCCGCCACGCAGTGCCCTGGTCCATCATCCGGATGGCTTTCTCGGTCAAGGCCCGGCGGATGAAGGTGTTGAGCACACGCTGATCATCGGCGCGCGTGCCGGGCCCATAGGCCAGCGCCAACCGGGCGGCGCGCGCGGTCAAGCCACTGCGGGTCGCGGCGTGGCAGATGGCTTCGCCGCAACGCTTGGCCTCGATGTAACAGGCGCGGGCGTGGTCGGTGTTGGTGGTGCCAATCTGCTCTTCGCGATAGGGCGGGTTGGGCAGCCCGCTGTAAAGTTCGCTGGTGCTGATGAACAGGAAGCGACCGCCGGGGGCCAGCCGGTCCAGCAATTCGCAAGTTGCCGCCGTGTTTAGTCGCAGGGTGGCCAGCGGATTCTCCATGAACTTGCCCGGCTGTCCGTAACCGCCCGCATGAATCACCAGTCCGGCCGCCGGCAAGGTGCGGCAGAAAGCTGAATCGTGGAGATCGCCCGTGAGCAGGGCGAAGCGCGGATGAGCGAACACCTGCCGCAAGTGCGCGGGCACCTCCCGTCGCGCGACCGCATACACCTTGGCGGGCGCATGCGGACCATCGGCCAGTTCCCGCAGCGTGGCGAGAAAGTAGGTGCCCACAATGCCGGTTGCACCGGTCAGCAACACCGTTTGTCCGGCCAATTTCTCCGTAGGGAGGGCGGCCACGATCTCCCGAGCATCGCGCTGGATGATGTCAGGCTCGGTCATGCAGCACTTTTCCGATGCGTTCACGCAGCCCGGCCGCATCCAGCCCGCAGGCCTGTTCGTGGTCAGCCAGCTTTCCGTATTGAGTCAGGAACTGACGGGGCACGCCGAAAGAGACCAGGCGCGTCGGCCGGTTAGCGAGGGCCGCGCTCACTTCACCTGCGAGCGTGCCGGTGTAAAACGGCTCCACCACAATCACCGTGTCGCCGGCGTGCTGGGCGAGCGTCTCCCGGTCGAAGGGGGCAAGCGTGGTATAGTGGAGCACCGTGACGTCCAGCTCGGCCGTGGCCGCCAGCACCGGCTCCAAAGACTGGGCGGCCACTACGACCGTTGCCCGGCGGCCTGAACGCACGACCCGGGCGCGCCCGAAGGTCACCGCTCCGTCCTGCGCATGCGCACGCTCGGAAAGGCGGAAATAGGTTGGCCCACCTGCGTAGCTTTCCCGGAAAAGCGCGTCAAATTCGCGAGGATTTCCAGGGGCAATGATCCGCATGCCGGGCACCTGCTGCATCAGCGCCACATCCCCGGGGCAGTGGTGCGTGCAGCCGAGGGAGGCGTAGTCATAGGATGCCCCCACGCTCACAAAACAGCCGGGCAGCCGCTGATAGCCAAAGTCAATCTTGAGCTGCTCGAAGGCCCGCTCAACCACGAAGGGCGCAATGCTGTGGAACACCGGGATAAAGCCCTCGCGCGCCAGGCCAGCGGCAAAGCTGACGGTGGCCTGCTCCAAGATGCCGATGTTTACCACCCGCCCGGGAAACCGGCTGAAAGCGTTGCGGAAGCCAAACACCCCGATGTCGCCAAGGAGCAGCACCAGCCTTGGATCCTTGCCGAGCAGGTCCTCTAACGTCGCCACAAATTGCTGCCGGATGTTCATGCTAGCTGCGCCAGGATGCTGTCCAGCTGCTCGGGCGACGGGGCCTTGTGGTGCCACTCCGGGTTGCCTTCCATGGGGAGGCAACCTTTGCCCTTGATGGTATTGGCCACGATCATGCGCGGCCGTCCCTCTGGGGGCGCGGTCAGCGCGCGGAAAATCATTTCCTGGTCGTGCCCGTCGATGGTCTGGGTATGCCAGCCAAACGCGGCAAATTTTGCGGCGAGATCGCCCGTGACCAGCGCGCGATCACCTGAGTGATTGTAGTCAAGCAGGCACGTGAGGTTGTCGAGCCGGTGGTGCGCGCCGAGCAACGCCGCCTCCCAGATGGCCCCCTCGTTCGCCTCCCCATCGCCCGCCACGCAAAAGACTCGTGCGTCCGACTGCTTGAGCTTCAGCCCATACGCTACGCCCGCTGCCATGGGCAGGCCGTGCCCGAGCGAGCCGGTTGAAGCCTCGACCCCGGGCACCTTGTTGCAATCCGGATGCCCGCCCAGCCGGCTTGAATAGGAGGCGAATGTCTGCATTTCCTCCTGGGGGAAGAAGCCGTGGTGTGCCAGCACAGCGTAAAGCGCCAGGCTCGCGTGGCCCTTGCTGAGAATGAAACGATCGCGCTGCTCCCACTTTGGGTCGTCGGACTTGTAGCGCATCACCCGTCCGTAAAGGACCCACAGCAGATCGAGAATGGAAAAGGCGCTGGCGATGTGGCCCTCCCGCGCGGTGGTGGCCGCGAGGATGATGTGCCGGCGCAATTCCCGAAGTGTCTGGGCGTGGTTCACGTGCAAATCAAGGCGGCCTTTGATACGGGCGCGGCTTGTCGTGGCGCAACAAAAAATCCCGCCGCCGCAGGCCTTGCGTCGCGTGCGCGCTTGCTCCCATCATCACCCGCCGCGCGGTAACGGTGCGCGGGCCGGCATGAAGCTGCTGTTCCTGATCGACAACCTGCAGTTCTTTCGCGACGTGTTCCGCAGTGCGGTGCTGCCGCGGCTCTTCGCGGACTCGGACACCGAGGTGATCGTCGCCAGCACATACTCGGCCGATGCCATCGCACAGGAATTTGCCCACCCACGCCTGCGGGTCCACGCGCTCCAGGCTCCGCGGCCCCACAGCTGGGCAGACCTGGCGTATTCGGTGGCCAAGGACCTCTATGTGTTGGAACGCCCGGAGGGCAGCTTTGCACAGAAGCGCCTGGTTGAAGCCGAGCAGCGGGAGCGCCGCTCGCTGGCCGTGCGCATGGGTCTTGCGAGGCTGCTCCGCGCGCTGGGTGCCACCTCCCGGGCATTGACGAGCTGGGGAGAAGGGATCGGCATCGAACCGGACTTTGACGCGCTCCTGCAGCGCGAACGACCGCATCTGGTGGTTTTCTCCACCATGCTCCCCGGTGTGGGGCCATGGCTGAAGGCCGCCCGCAAGCGTGGCATTCCCACGGTCCTGAGTGTTGCCAGCTGGGACAATCCAACCTCGAAAGGACCGTTGATGGTGCCGCCCGACCATGCGCTGGCTTGGAGCGGGGAGATGAAACGCGAGTTGATGCACTTCCACTGGCTCCCGGCGGAGCGCATCACAACCGTGGGGGTGCTCTACTTCGAGAGCTACTTCGCCGCGAAGGACCTGCCCGACCGCGCGACTTTCTGCGCCGGACTGGGTATTGATCCCGCCTGCCGCATCCTCCATTACGCCACCGGTGACAGTGCCCTGATCCGCTGCAACCAGGAGTTCATCCGGGTGCTCCAGCGGCTGATTGCGTCCGGGCAGCTTGGCGAGCCGTGCCATCTGCTCGTGCGTGTCAGCCCCAAGGATTTGTTCCACCTTTACAAGGAGTTCGAGGGCATGCCGCATGTGACCGTGCAGTATCCCGCCGGTTCGGGCACGCTCTATGGCGCGCACAAGTGGCTGCCCGCCGCCGGCGAGGAGCGCGAGCGCGCCGCGACGGTGAAGCACAGCGACGTCATCCTCAGCGTCTCGTCCTCGATGGTGCTCGACGCCTGCTGTTTCGACGTGCCCGTCATCAACCTCGCCTACGACGCCGGCATGAAGGTGCCGCCGTGGGAGTCGGTGGACCGCTTCTTCGCCTACGCCCACTGCCAGCCCGCGCTGGCCGCCAACGCGACGTGGGTGGTGAAGGATGATGCCGCGCTGTTGGACGCCCTACGGCTGACGTTGCGGGACCGCTCCGCCAAGCGCTGCGAGCGGCGGCAGATGCTCGAGCGGCTGGTCGGCTTCACGGACGGACGGACAAACGAACGCTGGGTGGACGCGCTCCGCAAGCTGGCGGCGGTCAGGTCCGCCGCGCCGCCTAACTGAGCTTCAGCTCCGCGTAGAGGTAGTCGCCGCGCCCGGACTGTTCGAGGAAGTTCCGCCATGCGTCGTCCAGCGCGGGCGACGTGGTGAGTTTGCCCACGCCGGAAGGTTTGCCATCGCGCAGCCACAGCATGGCATTGGCGAGATCGAACCGGTGCTGGTGAATGATGCGGCACGTGGCGAAGCCCGCGAGATTCGCCAGCCGCGTCAACGCCGGCGGGGTGAAATACCAGAGGTGAACCTTGCGGTAGAAAAAGCGCGGATACGCCGGGCAGATTTCCAGCAGCAGGTCGTCCGCGTTCGGCGTGCTCGTCAACAGGCGGCCGGCCGGTTTGAGCGCGGCCCGGATTTCCTCCAGAAACTCCCGGGGCCGCTCCACATGCTCGATCACACTGAAGCTCACCGCCAAGTCCACCTTGCCCGCCCACTCGCGCAGCATCGCCTGCGTGGAGGGATAGCAGAGATGGCCGCGCTCATGGAGCGAGGCGTGATATGCCTCGTTCGGCTCCACGGCAATCGTCGTGGCCGCCATGCCTTTCACGAGGTCGAGGAACGGGCCCGCGCCCGCGCCGATGTCCGCGATCACCTTGCCGCGCGCCGAATGCGGCCCGAGCAATTGGAGCTTGTGCGGCTGGTCGTCGTCGGTCAGCTCGAAGTATTTCTTGAGAGTGTTGCCCTGGTCGAGGTCCTGCCGGTAGGTGCCGTCGCGATAATAGTCGTCGAGGTTGCCCATCAGCGGCGGCAGGTGGCGTGCGCCGCAGTCACGGCATTCCGTGATCTCGTGGTCGGTCTCAGACCACTTGCCGAACGAGCCCATGCGGATGGTGCCCTTGTAAAACACCTCCAACCGGGTTGAGCCGCAGATCAAACAGTTTGCCATGCGTCGCCTTTCATGTGCGTGCCGCCGTCGGCTTCCGCGCCAGGAAGAGTGCGCGCTTCATCCGCTGGTGCAAGCGCGGCCAGACCGCCAGCGCCAGCTTCTCGCCGAGCCGGAGAATCCCGCCGCCGAAGTAAAGGTTTTCGCCGCCGCGGATGCGTTGCAGCTCGAAGCCAGCCTCTTTCAGGAAGCCCGTCACCTCCGCGACCGGATACCAGTGGTCATCCACCGGCTGGTAGCGTCGGCGGCGGGCGTTGTATTCCTCGAAACGAAACCAGTCGCGGTTTGGCACGGTCATCAACAGCCAGCCACCGGGCTTAAGAATGCGCCCGACCCCGCGCAGCGCTGTGACCGGCTGGCCCAGATGTTCCAGCACCTCAGTCATCACCACGGCATCAAACTTGCCATCCGGGTATGCCAAATTTTCCGCATCGCCCGTAGTGAAATGTCCCCCGGGCACGTTCTGCTGCGCGATTTCAATCAGCTTCGGAGAGATGTCCAGACCGTGCAATTCCGCCTGCGGGAGCGCAGCACGGAACTCCGCGAGCAGCCGACCCTGACCGCAACCCACGTCCAACAGCACGCTGTTCGGTGCAAGTTGCGGCGCGAGCAACCGGCGGCACAGCCGATAAAACTTCGGCGACATCGCCAGCTTGTCGGCGATCTGATCGTAGCCGGCGGCAATCTGGGTTTTGGACAGGGGCTCAGCCATTGGAAGAAGGTCGGTTGGGCTGTGCGCCGGCCATCGTGTAATGGAGGCGTTTCTGGATGTAGGGCTTCAGGCGCGCCACCTGTCGGGCAATCGCGCTGGCCACGCCCGGACGGCCGTAGATGGTCGAGGGTGCATAGCGGCCATGCGCCAGTTGGGCCCGCAGGGCAGACTCAATCTCTTCCGCGCGCGGCTCCACGCGTCGCACCGATGGCGACCACTCGCGCCCGTCCTGCCGTGAGCCAACCAGCACCACGGGGGTGCCCAGAAAGGAAGTCTCGCGCACAAACGAGGAGGAGTTGCCGATGCAGCAGGCGGCGTTCTTCAACAGCGGCAGATAGACTTCCGGTTCCAGGTTCTTGTAAACGTGCAACGGAAAGTCGTGGTGAAACTCACGAAACCGCCGGATCGCCTTGGCGATGCGGTCGGAGCCGGCGTCAATGTTTGGCCAGAGCATCACCGTCTGCGTGCCGAGCCTCTCGATGACGGTCAGCACCTCCTGCATCTGATCCTCCTGATGCCCGTAGTCGGTCGTCACCGGGTGGAAGAGGGCGAGCAGATAGGGCTTTGTGAAATCAATCGGCATCCCCACGCCATGGCGGGCGAGCACATCGGCGGGTAGTTGCTTTGTGGCCTCGGCCACGACATCGCAGCAAGGGCAGCCCAGCGGAAAAACCGTGGCTGGGTCTTCTCCCATTGCCACGATGTATTCGCCCGCCCGCTGGGTGGCCGGAAAGTGATAGTGGGCCAGCTTCGTGATGGCATGGCGCGTGGACTCGTCAATCGAGCCGGACACCTCGCCGCCTTGCAGATGGATGAGGCAGAAGTTTTGGTAAACCGCCGCCACCGTCGCCGCCAGCGCCTCGTAACGGTCACCGATGAGCAGCACAAGATCGGGCTTGAGCCGCTGAAACTCCGACGCGAACTCGATCACGCCCAGGCCAATGCCCTTGGTCATCGTGATGGGCACCGAACCTTCGACTTCGAGGTAAATCTCAGAGGCAACGGGGAAACCATCCTTCTCGACCACATCACGCGCGCGACCGAAGCGCTCCAGCAGCATGGTGCCCGCACAGACCACCTGCAATTCCACCTCCCCTTGCCGTTGCAGCTCCTGCATCACCGGGCGGAGCCGCGCATAATTGGCGCGGTCCACCAGCACAACGGCAATTTTTTTCTTGGTCACGCGGGGAAGAGGATAGTCCGGCAGCGGCGGGGCGGGCAATGGGGAAACCCGGCGTTCACCAGCCCTTCACGTCCGCGAGGAACCGGGCAAACTCCAGGTCGAGGTGTTCATCAATATTCACCAAATCACGCTCCACCAGCAGGCCGCGCGTCTTCTCGGTGAAGATCAACTGCCGCTCCAACAAACAGGCGCGTGTAAGGGCGTAGCACGCGCCGTTGCGGAAGTAGAGCGGGCGCAGCGACTGCCGCTGCTTCACCGCTGCCCCCGCCGGGTCGTAGAAGCCCAGCCGCCCCTCGTCGAGCACCAGCACCTTGTGCGGGTGAAACTTCGTGTCCACGCGCGACACCGTCACCACCGAGTCAGCACCGGACTCCACCAGCAACTTGGCCGCCCCGGTCACGTCCTCCGCGCGCCGGAACGGGCAGGTCGGCTCCACGATCAGCAACATGTCATAGCGCACGCCATCGTGCTGTTCCGTGGCCAGCAGTGCATGGACCAGCGTCTCCACCGCGCCCGCCGTGTCCGTGCTCAACTCCGGCGGCCGCAGGAATGGCGCGGCCAGCCCGTGCGCTTCTGCTTCCGCCGCATAGGCCGGCGCGTCGGTCGAGATGATGGCGCGGTCAATCCATGCGCACTCCCGGGCGCGCAGCAGCCGCGCGGCGCGCGCGATGAGCGAGTAGCCCCCCAGCGGCTGAAGATTCTTGTCCGGGATGCCCTTGCTCCCGCTGCGGGCGGGCACGACGGCGAGCACTCGTTGGTTGGCAATCATGGGGTGAGCAGCACGGCACGGCCACTGGCAGAACTCTCGCGGCACGCATCCACAATCCGCAGCGCGCGGATGCCGTCGGCCACCGAGCAGGTGAACGGAGACGCCGAATCTCCGCGCACCCGCGCGAGGAATTCCTTCGCCGCCCCCACGAACATCTCGTTCCGCTCGCAGGTGAACGTCTCGCGCTGCCAGTTCGCCGCGCCTTCGCGGCAGAGCTTGATGGCGTTCTCCTCATACACGTAGGCGAGCGTGCCGCCCTCGCCCATCGCGGTGATGCTGCGCTCGTGCGGCCGGCCCAGCAGGTCAAGATGGAGGTTCACGCGCAGGCCGGAGGCATAGCTGACAAGGATGTCCACGTTGTCATCTGCGCTGATTTCGAGCGCGGAAATCCTCTCCACCTGCGCATATACCTTCGCCGGCCAGCCCGCAATCCACAGCATGAGGTCAATGAAATGGCTCTCGTCCAGCAGCGCGCCGCCGCCCTGCTCGCGGTTCGCCATGAAGAAGTCCTGATAGCGCTCCCATGGATGCCAGTCGGCCAGATGCGCGCTCATCACGAAGCGCAGCGTGTGCAGCTTGCCGATCTCGCCCGCCTGCAACCGCCCACGGAACCGCCCCAGCGGTGGCCACCAGCGATACGTGTAGCCCAGCAGCACGCGGCCTGCGACCGGCTCCAGCCGCCGCGCCTCGGCGGCGGTGATGGACAGCGGTTTCTCGCAAAGAATCCACCGCTCATGCCGCGCCGCGATGGCGAGCACCTGGTCCACATGGAAGACTGGTGGCGATGCGATGACGAATCCGTCGTAGCCGTGCGCGCCCAGCGCGGCGTCCAGCTTCGTGTGCGCGGAAAGCAGCGGGCCTTCACCGGTCGCCTCTCGCAGCCGGTCTTCACGCGGGTCGAAGGCACTGATGCGGCAGCCGAGCGCACGCAGATTGCGCGCGTGGCGCTTGCCGGCAGAGCCGGCGCCAAGGACGAGAATGTGTGGCGAGTCCATCAGCGGAGGAGTTCGGTTTGCTGGTTGTAGGCGGCGGGGTCAAGGACGCATTCCAACAGCGCGGGACCGGGCTGGCGCAACCAGGATTCCAGCCACCGGGTAAACTCGCCTTCGTTCGTGACACGACCGCTGGCGAGGCCCATCCGCTCCGCCACGCCGGGGAAGTTTCGCTCGGCCATCATGAGCGGCGCGCGCGTCCAGCCCTGCGATTCCGCGCGCCCGCGCACACTGCCGAACCAGCCATCGCGCATCACCAGCACCAGCAGCGGCCACCGCTGCTCGGCGGCGAGGCTCAGTTCGCTGAAGAACGCCCGCAGCCCGCCATCCCCAATCCATAATACGACCGGCTGCTGCCCCGCCACTGCTGCCGCGCCCAGCGCGTAGCCCACGCCCAGGCCGAGGTAACGCCCGTTGGGCGTGCCGAGGATTTGCCGCTCACTCGGCACGCGCAGGCAATGCTCGCCGACGACCGTGAAGTTTCCGGTGTCGAGCACATGCGTCGCGTTGGGAAGAGCCGCCTGAGCAGCCTGAAAAAGTCGTGCTGCCGCCCACGGCCAGCGTTCAAGCGCGTGGTGCAGGTCGGCATGCGCTTTCGCGACCCGTTCCGCGCCCCACTCGTGCTTCGCCAGCTCAGCCAGCACTTCGGCGATGGCGGCAGCTGAGAGGAAGCTGCGCGCGGGACCAGGTTGCAGTGGCGGAAACACGGCGCGGGAGCATACCTCCGCAGTTTCAAGCCACAGCGTCCGTGCGTGCGGGGCGGTGGGATTCAGAATCTCACCGGGCCGGACGCCCAGCATGAGCACAAGGTCCGCTTGCGGGAGGAGCTGCTTTTCCGGCGTCGCGGGCTTGCCGTCACCCGTATAGATGCCGGCGGCGGGCGCACCGTCCTCCGGAATCAATCCCTTGGCGGCGGGCGTGGTGAAAGTCGGGACTCGGAGCGACGCGAGCTGGCCGCGCCAAATCGCGCGCAAACCCAGCGAGCCGACCACGAGCGCAGGTCGCTGGGCGGCGCGCAAGGCGGCGATGATTTGCCTCGCGTCATCCCCCGGAGCAGGGGGCAGAGGCGTATCGGGCGACGCGACGCTTTCCACAAGGTCTACTTGCACCGGCCCCGGAAACTCAGTGCGTGCCATCGACAGGCAAGCGGCGAAAAATTCCGGCGACGGTGAGAAGTTGCGGCAGCACTTGAGGAACTCGCCGCCCATACGCGCGTGGTCGAGCCATTTGTGGCGGCGGGGTCCGGGCTTGGTCGTGTCATAGGCCTCCGAAACGGAGAGCATCGGAAAGCCTTCGTAGGCATTGGCAAGCAGGCCGGGCGCGAGGTTGGCGAAACCGGGGCCTTTGATGGTGACAGCCAGCGATGGCGCACCGGTTTGCCGGGCGACCGCACCCGCCATGAGCGCGGCGGTGGTCTCGTGCCCAGTGGTGATGAACTCCGCACCCTGCTTCGCCAGCGCGTCCACGAGCGCGAGGCTCGGCCCGCCGCCCGGCACGCCAAAAGCCATCTTTCCGCCGTGCCGCACGAACTCCTCGCTGAAGGGGACAAAATTCATCAGGCCTGGGCGAAATGGCCGCGGATGCGCTGCGCCGTGTGCCGCAGCACGCTGGCCAGCGCGTCCGGACTGAACCCGCCGATGTGCGGCGTGATGATGACGTTGTCGTGTGCCTGCGCGTATTGCCAGAGGCGGGTGTTGCGGATGTCCGGCTCGCCCTCGACCACGTCCACACCGAGCGCGGCGGGCTTGCCAGCGGCAAGGCCAGAAAGCAGCGCCGACTCGTCCACAATGGCCCCGCGAGACGTGTTGATCAGCACCGCGCCATCCTTCATCAACGCGAGTTCCTTCGCGCCCAGCAGCCCGCGCGTGGCATCGGAGTAATGCACGTGGATGCTGACGAAGTCCGCGCGGGCGAGAACTTCCGGCAGGCCGACCGCCTCAACCCCAGGTGGAAACTCACTCACGAAGGGGTCATGCCCGATCACCGTCATGTCGAACGCGCGGGCATACCGGGCCATCCAGCCGCCGATGCGCCCGCAGCCGATGAGCCCGAGCGTGCGCCCGCGCAACATCATCCCGGGGAATTGCTCGCGGTCCCAACCACCCTGCTCGACGTGCCGCAGCGCGGCGCGGAACCGGCGCGCACAGGCCAGCAGCAGCAACCAGCTCAATTCGGCGGCGGGCGTGATGCCCCGCAGGAATTCGCGCTCAGTTTTTAGCGTGAGCAGCGGAATCCCACGCGCGGCCAGGGTGGCGGAATCAATGTGATCGGCCCCGGTGGTGGCGGTGATGACCAGGCGAAGTCTCGGCGCGGCATCAAGCAAGGCGCGGTCGAATCGCACCTTCATCGAGGCATCGAACACCACGGCGGCATCGCTCACCTCGTTGAGCACCGAGTCACGCTCGGCGCGGACGTGGCGCACGGCGAAGCCACCGCCCAACTCATCCGCCACGGTCTGCCGACCATCCTCAGGGCCTAGGTAGAGCACTTTCACGCGAAGTCCGCAGAGCGTAGCGAATCGCTGCGAAGGCCAGCAACGCAAAAGCCCGGCGGGCAAAGTGATGAGCGTTGAGTGACTTGTCAGTCAGGCTTCCCGCGCCAAATCACCATCTACTTCCCCGCCTGCGCCGTGAGCGCTTCGAGCTGGGCAGCGTGGAAATCCACCCGCTTGGTGCTGCGGCCCGTGAGCTTGTAGCCGGCCCGCACCAGATGGTTCGCCAGCCTTCCGATTACCGGGACGCGGTAGAGCGCGGTGAGGCGCGCGTATCGCTCGTCCCGTGCCTGGGCGGCGGCCAGCCGGGCGGCGGATTCGCCGGGTGCGTCACCCGTGGCCGGATGCGCGTGCGCCTCGGCGAGCGAGACATCGGCGGTCTTGCGGCCGAGCACGTCCAGTTCGCCTGCCCAGTAATTGCCGGGGCGTAAGGCATCAGAGGTGGACAGCACGGCGGGCCGCTGCCGGGCCGCGACGAGTTCAAAGCCGGCCTTGCGCAGAAGGCTCGTGAGCGTGGCCAGCGTGTAATAGTAAGTGTGGACCAGCTTGAAGTAGCGCGGCACGCCTTTGCGCAACACCATCGCATGCAGGTCCGGCGTTTGAAGATAGACATACCCCCCCGTCCGTGTGATGCGGTTCGTCTCCACGAGCGCTGCAAGCGGATCGGAGAAGTGCTCGATGATGGCGAGGCCGGTGACGAGGTCGAAGCGCCCGGCATCGTAGCCGTTTGCCAGAAAGTCGCACTGCCGGACTTCCACCCCAAAGCGCTCGTTCGCCGCACGCGCCGCTGACTCCGACTGCTCGATGCCCAGCAGCCGGTTCGAGCGATCGAAGTGCCGCAGCCACTCGCCGTAGCCGCAGCCAATGTCGAGGATGGACCAGT
Organism: uncultured Klebsiella sp.; assembly: GCA_964591495.1. GTDB lineage: Bacteria > Verrucomicrobiota > Verrucomicrobiia > Limisphaerales > SXTU01 > SXTU01. Next base: position 19,650 of record CAZQEW010000029.1, on the reverse strand, counting down.
CCTTCACCGGCGGCAGATGGGCGAGCAACCACGGGAGCAGGATGGTGCGCTGCCAATCCTTTTCCTTCATGCGCGCCTCCGCGCTGATGGGCTTGGCGTCCGCGTAATACTCGCGCTCGTAGAAGCGCTGTAACGCGGCGGGCGTGGGCTGCGGGTTGAGGAACGTGAGGCCGCACCGGTCGCAGACCACGATACGCAAGGGCAACCCGTGCAAGTGGCCGCGATGCGTCACCCGCGTTTCGATGAGCGAGCTGTGTTGCTCCGGGCCTGCGCCGCAGTTGACACACTGGATGGGTTGGAACAATGGGCTGGCGGCGGGCGGGTTCATGTCGGGGGAGTGAAGCGTTCGGCAATGGTGGCCTGCACCGCGGCCAGCGTGATGTTCGCGAGGCATTCCACCACGCGGGACTTGTCGCACTGCGGTCCGCGCACGGCGAGGCAGCGGCAGTTGCCGACGACCGCGTGGTGCTGCGGGCCGTAGGGCCGCCACCGCGCGAGTTGCGAGGGTCCAAAGAGAACCACCGCGGGCGTCCCCACGGCGGCGGACAGGTGCGTGGGCGCGGAATCCATGCCGAAGAAGAACCGCGCCTGGCGCAGGAACGCCGCGAGTTCGCGCAGGTTCAAGTCGCCCAGCCGGGTCGGATGCGGCCGGCGGCAGAGCTGGATAATCGCCTTCGCCCGGCTGAGTTCTTCATCGGATGGGCCACAGGTCATTACGGGTTGCCAGCCGCGTTCCGCCAGCCAGTCCATGAGCCCGGCCACCTTCTCATCGTTCCAACACTTGAACAGCCAGCGTGACGTGGGATGCACGACGACGAGCCGCTCACGGCGAATGCCCTGCGCATCGAGCCACGTCCGCGCAGCAGTCTCCTCGGCGGGGGTGTCCGGAAAGAAGAACTCCGGCTCGTAGTGGGGCAACCCGGCCTGCACGAGAAAGTTCCGCTCGTGCTCGATGACGTGCCAAGCCTTGTCGGGCTTGGTGCCGTAACGGTTGAAGACGTGCGGCTTCAGGCGGGAGCCGGCGGTGACCTGGATGGCCCAGCGTTCGCGCGCGCGGCTCAGCAGGGCGTAACTCATCGCGCGATCACTCCACGTGAAGTCGACGACCAGATCGTAGCCCGCGAGCGCGATGTCCTTCGCGACCCGCAGCTCCTCCCGCAACGTCGCCAGTCCTCGGCCCTTGCGGGGCGCCTCGATGACACGGTGGATCCAGTTGAAGCCGTCCACCAAACTGCGCGTGCCCGGGGAGACAAGCACGTCCAGGCGCGCCTGCGGGAAGGCCCGGTGCAGCGCCCAAAAGGCCGGCTGACTCAGGATGATGTCTCCGAGGTGCTTGTTCTTGACGGCGAGGATGCGGCGCGGCGCGTTCATGCGGGCGGGAGGCGCTGGCGCAACGGCGCGAGTTCCGGCAGCGCGAGCAGCCGCGTTAGCTGGGCGCGGAAGGCGTCCACGGGGAATGTCCAGTTGCCCCGTGATTCGCCCGCCTGACCGTTGTAAAGCGTGACCGCCTGATTGCCGCAGATGAGGGCGAGCTGGGTTCCGTGGCTGCTCGCATACACTTCCTTTTCCGGCGTGCCTGGAGCGAGTGTGACCAGGAGGCTGCCCTCCGCGAACAGCACGTTGCAGATACCCTGGCCAATGGGTCCCATGATGAGCGGTGCGCGGCGGAAGGCGACGATCTGATCCTCGAGGGTCTTGCCCTTGAACTCGAACACCTCCACCTGGCCGAGGAGTTTTCGCGCCGCGGCAATGAGTTCGTCCTCGTTCTCGATGCGCTTGTCCGGAGCGTCGCGGCGACTGACAAAGATCGGGCGAGCCGGACTGGCCGGATGCCGACGCTCCACCTCCGCGGCCCGGTCACGGATAAACCGGTAGTGGTCCGGCGGACTGAGGGCATTCGTGCCGTAGGCCAGCGGGACATGCAGCAGCCGCTGCGCCCGCAGCGTGCCCTGGGTGCCCTCCACCACTCGCGACTCATCCGCACCGACCAGCCGCAGGAGATTTCTTTGCCAGCGCGAGTGACCCGGCGCGACCAGAATGCGATATTCCCCGAGCTCCTCCAACATCGGGCGGGCGACCAGCCAGCGGGAGATGTGCTGGAGCAGAAAGTGGCCTTTGTTCTCGTGGTTGCGACCCGTCAGGTGAAACAGCAGGCCGTCCTGCTCCCGGGCCAGCCAGGAAACGGGGCGCCGGATGCGCATGATCTGCAAGCGCTCCTGATGCGGGTAGATGCAGGGCTTGTAGAACGAGCCATCGGCAAAAAAAATCTGGCCCTGATCTCCGGTGACGAGGACGTCAAGCAGCTCGTCCATTGTGGCCGCCGGCCAAGCGTAGTCCAGCGGCGTGCGCTCGCAGCCGTAGAAGGCCGTTTCCAATGCGTTGGACATGCGGAACGAACCGGGGCTCTGCACCGTCCATTCCCGCCCCCGATGGGGCGCGGGCGCATGGTCAACAGCGCGCGGCCGACCGGCCAGGGCGGTGACCAGCCCGTCATGGCAGTCATGAAGGAAGCGGGCCGGCGAATTCATGGGGAGACAGCGGTGGGGCGGCACGGCCCGTTGCCCAACAGGTGCAGCGTGTCCATTTCACGGCCTTCAACCACGCGCCGGTATAAATGCGCCAGCGTTGCCGCGCACGCCTGGACGGACGGCACCGAGGGCGAGGCGGTCCGCTGAAAGTCGAGGATGGCCCGCCGGAATGAGGGGTCACGTCGCACGGCCAGCACCTTTTCCGCGTAGTCGTCTGGCCGTTCCAGGCTGAACAGGCCGGGATGCTGCGCCCCGAGCACGGCGACGTTGCCTTCAATGCGGCTGGCCAATACGGGCAGACCACACGCCAACGCCTGCAAAATGGCCAGCGGCTGGCCTTCCCACGTTGAACACAGCACAAAGGCATCCATCGCCTGCATCCAGGGGTGAACCGGGCGCCGGTTGCCCAGCAAGGTGAAGGTGCCGGTGATGCCCAGCCGGGCGGCGGTCTGTTCCAGCTCGCCCCGCAGCAGGCCTTCCCCGCAAAGCAGGAAGCGGGCATCCAGTCCATTGGCTACGGCGGTGCTCCACATGGTCAGGCTGGCCGCATGGTTCTTGGGGGCCGTCAAGGAGGCAACGGTGCCGAAAATGAAGCTGTCCTCCGCAAGGCCAAGTGACCGGCGGAGCGCGGCCCGGTTCTCCGGCGGGCGGAAGAGCGCGGTATCCACGGCATTGGGCAGCACCAGCACGCGCCCCGCACGCGCTCCCAGCTCTCGCACCACGTCGTCCCGCGTCTGTCCGGAAAGGGTGATTTGGGCCCGGGCCAGCCGTGTCAGCCCTTTCATCATGAAACGCCGGTGCCATCGCATGCCCCGGAAGGTCTTCTGATGGTGGATGACCGCGGGCAGGCGGGCGTGCGCGGCCGCCAGGACGCCGTAGACATGCGCGTTGTATACCTGCGTGTGAACGACGGCGAAATCCTGGTCCCGCAGCCACCGGGCGAGGCGGTAGATGCCCGGAACGTTCAGCCGTTTGGTCGGCGCCACCGGCACCAGATGGATGGGGCGGCCGGCCTGCTGGAGCTCGGTGCCAACGACACCCAGTTCACGCAGACACACCGGCTCAACCACGCAACCGGGCGGCATCACGGACATGAGGCCGACCGTCAGATCCTCTGCGCCCCCGACGGGCATGCTCAGGAAGAGATGGGCTATTTTCAGGGGGCGCGCCACTGGATTGTCTCGTGCATTCGCACGGCCAGAGCAGAGGCCAGCCGGGGGCGTCTCGTCAACACTACGCTGCTCGCCAAATGCGTTGTCTAGGCTGTGCGGGCTTCGCATGATGCCGCCGCTTTCTGCATGGCAACCACCGGTAACCATCCCTGGCGCATCGTCCACTCTGAAGCCTCCCTCGGCTGGGGTGGTCAGGAGCGGCGCATCTGGTCGGAGCTGGTGGGCTTCCGGACGCGGGGCCATGTGGTGGGCCTGGTCGCGCCGGAAAACGCCCGGCTGTTTGCCGAAGCCGCGCGGCACGAACTGCCCCGCCTGAAGCTGGCTCAACCGCGCTGGGCCTTTCCTTTTGCCGTCGCGCGGACCGCCGTTTGGTTGCGCGGCTTCCGGGCGCACGTGGTCAACACCCACAGCTCCCGGGACGGCTGGATCGTCGGCCTCGCTGCCCGGCTGGCGCGCACGCCGTTGGTGATCCGCTCCCGCCACTTCGACGTGCCGGTGCCCAACCCGTGGTTGAGCCGGCACGTTTACGCCACGTTGGCGGATCAGCTCATCACCACCAGCCCGAAGGTGGCGGCGGATTTCCGGGCGCTCTTTGGTTTGCCCGAGGAGCGCGTCACCGCCATCGCGACCGGTGTGGATCTGGCCAAGTTCTCTCCGAGCGGGCCGAAGGCCATGGTCAATTTCCCCGCCGACGCTGCGGGACCGTTAATTGGCATCATCGGCGTCATCCGTCGGGCAAAGGGCCATGCCGTGCTGTTTGAGGCCATGCGCCAGCTGGCGGATGCGGGGCGGTCGGTCCGCTGCGTGGTGGTGGGCGAGGGTCCCAGCCGGGCGGCGGCCGAGCAGTGCATGCAAGAGCGGGGCCTGGCGAGCCACGTGGCCTTCGTTGGGGAGCGCGATGATGTGCCAGCCATCCTCCGGGGCCTGGACGTGCTGGCCATTCCCTCGCTGCACGAGGCCATTCCCCAGGTGGGCCTGCAGGCGCTGGCCACCAAAACTCCCGTGGTGGCCAGCAACGTGGGGGGCATCCCCTCCATCATCCGGCCGGGTAAAACTGGCCGGCTGTGCCTGCCGGGCGATGCCGCGAGTCTGGCGGCTGCGTTGCGCGAGGCGCTGACTGATACAGCGACCACCCAGGCCATGTGCGAACGGGGGCGGGCATTGGTCGAGCGGGAACACACCGTCGAAGCAATGCTGGACCAGATCGAGGCCATCTACCGCCGGAAGCTGGGCACCGGATAAGCCCTCGGCTCAAAGGACGCGGGCGCGGGAAAGATCCTGCACGTCCACCAGCCCAATCACATGACGTTGGGCGTCCACCACGATGATTTCGTCGATGTGATGCTGTTCGAGGATGTGCATGATCTCGGCCGCCAACCGGTCCCCGCGGACGGCCACCGGATTGCGCGTCATGTGCTGGCTGACCGGGTGATCGGCGATGTGCCGGTCCGACTGGTAGCCCCGGACGAAATCCCCATGGGTGAAGATCCCGGCCAGCAAGCCATCCGCCTCCACCACCACCACGGCACCCGCCCGGCAGCTGGTCATGGCCTTCAGGGCTTCGGCCACGGTGGCGGTCGGCCGGACCAACGCCAGCTGCTGGTCCTTGCGCATGATGTCGGTCACGCGGGTCAGCAGGCGCCGCCCGAGCTGGCCGCCGGGGTGAAGCGCGGCGAAGTCCTCGGACGCGAAACCACGCGCCTGTAGCAACACCATGGCCAGTGCGTCCCCCAGGGCCAGCATCACGGTCGTGCTGGAGGTCGGAGCCAGATTGAGCGGGCATGCCTCTTGTTGAACCTGCACATCCAAACTGATCTCGCTTTGCGCGGCGAGGGTGGAATCGGGCCGCCCGGTGAGCGCGATGATGGTCACCCCCCGGCGGCGCAGGTGGGGGAGCAGGTCAAGCAGCTCGACCGTCTCGCCACTGTAACTGAACGCCAGCACGACATCGCCGGCGCACACCACCCCGAGGTCGCCATGGAGGGCGTTCTGGCAATTGAGCGCCACGCAGGGCGCGCCCGTGCTGTTGAAGGTCGCGGCGACCTTGACGGCGATGTTCTCGGACTTGCCCACGCCGATGACGATGAGTTTGCGCTCGGCGGCCAGGGCCCGGCGCAGGCAGTCAACGGCCCGCGCGAAGCGGGCGTCGATGCGGTCGGCCAGCCGGCGCAGCTCGCTGATCTCGGTCTCCAGCACTGTCCTGGCTTTGGCGATGTAGGCGGCCTCGGTTTGTATGTCCATGGAACGGGTCCAGCGGCTGGGAGCAGGCGTTCGCTCTCCGGCTTGGAACAAAATAGGGAGGGGGCACTGCCCGGCCAAGCGCAATTTCCCGGCGGAAGCATGCCACAAGCCCGTCACTGCGGGAGGCAGGCGGCTTACCGGTTGCAATGCCTTGGCCCCGCCGCATACTCCGCTCATGCAAGTTTTCGTGGACGCGATCGCAAGTGAACTGGAGCGGCCCCGAGCGCTGCTTAAACAGGTGGTCGATCACCTGGCATCTCACTACTCGGTGAGCCGGGACGAGCTGGGGAAGTTCTTCACGGACCAGCTGGGGGCGTTGGAGGACTACGAAATCGACCTGCTGTTCTCCCCGGTGTTCACACCCTCGCTGTCCGATCAGGCGGCTTTCTCCGAGCTGCTGGACCATGAGACGCTCCCCGCAACCGAATGGCCCGTCCTGATCCGCCGCCTGGCCGACCGGCCCACCGTCACGCGGCTGGTGACCGAGGACAACGCAACGCACGCCATCCGCCTGCGGGAGGTGAGCATCGAACGCTTCGTCACCCGCCTGAACCTCGACGTGGTGATCCCCGATCCGTTGGGCAAACTGCTCCACTCCCTGCCCCCGCCCGCCGACCGCGCGTTGCTCAAGGCCCTGGCCCGCCGCATCGTGTGGAACAAGGAGCCGCGCCGGGAAATCCTCTTCCGCTACCTGTTGGCCTCGACGAGTGAGGACTTCTACCAGCGGGACGACCTGCTGGCGCTCCTCAAGCTCATGGAAACCTACCAGCCCAAGGACGCTGCGGACCTGCTCGGGCGCATCCCGCACTGGCAGGAAGTGTTGAAGAAGGAGATCATAGCCGCCGCCAGCCCCAAGCCCTTCTTCGCCGCGCGGGTGCAGGAACTGCACGGCGGCGGGCGCGACCAGCGGCATCAGGACAACACCATGATTTCCGGCAAGCAACGCGAGCTGGAGTTCCTCGGGCGGTTGCAGGGCGTGCTGGCCGCTTAAAAGCCAGCGGGCCGGCCACCGCGGATACGGCTGCCGGCCCATCTGGAACTTCGCGAGGGTTTAAGCCCCGAACTTGTCGAACATCTTCGCGTTCGCCTGCATGAGGCGCATGAGGTGTTTGGCCTCGAAGATACCGAGGGAACCCATGTTCGCCCCGGTCTCGGTGAAGCGGTCGAGCTTGTCCGAGCCGCTGCATGCGCTGTGCAGCAGCACGGGCTGCGGATGCCACGAGTGGCCCTTCATCGCGCACGGCGTCGAGTGGTCGCCGGTGATGACGAGCACGTCGGGCTTCTTCTCCAGCAGGATGGGCAGCGCGGCGTCAAAGTCCTCAATGGCCTTCTTCTTCGCCTCGAAGTTGCCGTCCTCACCGTATTTGTCGGTGTATTTGTAGTGGAGGAAGAAGAAGTCGTAGTTGTCGTATTCCGCCACGTAACGCTGGCATTGCTCGGCGATGGTCTGCGGGCCTTCGATCTTGTGCATGCCCACGAGCTGGGCGAGGCCCTTATACATGGGATACACGGCGAGGGCGGCGGGCTTGAGCGAGTAGCGCTGCTCAAAGAGGGGGATCTCCGGCTGGTGCGCGATGCCGCGCATGAGGAAGCCGTTGGCCTTCGGATGGCTGGCGATGATGGGGAGCGCCTTCTGGTAAAACTCGGCGATGAGCTTGGCGGTCTTCTTCTGTTTCGCGTTCTTGGGATCCTCGGGCTTGGCCTCAACGAGTTTCAAACCCTCGCGGTTCGGGTCAGTGGAGCTGATGGGGCCTTCGAGGCCCTTGCCCCGGAAGATGACGACGAAGCGGTGTTCCTTGCCGGCCTTGATGATGACCTGCGTGTCGCCGATCTTTTTGACCTTGCTGGCGAGCAACGCGCACAGCTCCTCGCAGACCTCCGTCGGAATGCGGCCGGCACGGCGGTCGGTGACCACGCCCTTTTTGTCGAGCGTGCAGAAGTTCGCGCGCGCAGCGACGTCGCCGGCCTTCAGCTCCATGCCCAGCCCGAGCGCTTCAATGACGCCGCGGCCGACCTCGAACTCCAACGGGTCATAGCCGAACAGCCCGAGATGGCCGGGGCCGCTGCCAGGCGTGATGCCGGGCGCAACGGGGATCATGCGGCCCTGCGCGCAGCCGGATTTCACGAGTGCGTCGAGGTTCGGCGTGGTGGCGGCTTCGAGCGGCGTCATGTTGCCGGTGGCGGCGGTGGCGATGTCGCCAAGGCCGTCGAGGACAACCAGCGCGAGCTTCGCGCCCGTCTTGATGGTCAGCGAGGAGTAGAGTTCGTCGAGTTTCATGGTCCAGTGTCAGTTCAAAAACCGCGTTCAGGTGGCGCGTCGGTCAAACTGCGGGCATTGGATTCCCCTAGCCGAAACGCCGCGTGCATAGTGCTGGCAACGCAAAACGGGCGTCAACGGTTTTGCCGGTGCCTACACGGCGACAAGTCAGGGTTGCCTGCAGTCCCCTTGACAACGGGCTGCCCAAGAAGCGGACAGCCCTTGCTTACCCCAGCCTCTGTCGCAACGCTTCGGCGATCTGGATGAAGGGCTTGCCCTGCGGATCGGCGGGATGGGAGACGGCCACGGGAAAGCCTTTGTCGCCGCCTTCGCGGATTTCCACGTAGAGCGGAACTTCGCCGAGGAAGGGGATTTCCTGCCGCTCGGCTTCCGCGCGGCCGCCGCCGTGGCCGAAGATTTCCACGCGCTGACCGCCGGGAGCGATGAAGTAACTCATGTTCTCCACGATGCCCAGGAGCGGGACGTTCACCTTCTCGAACATCGCGATGCCCTTGCGCACGACGCCGAGCGAGGCTTCCTGCGGGGTGGTGACGATGACGCCGCCGTCGAGGGGCACGGTCTGGCAGAGGGAGAGCTGGGCGTCGCCGGTGCCGGGCGGGAGGTCCACGAGGAGATAGTCGAGCTGGCCCCACTCCACCTGCGTGATGAACTGCTGGATGGTCTTCTGAATCATCGGGCCGCGCCAGATGACGGGCTGGTCGTCGGTGAGGAGGAAGCCCATGCTCATGAGCTTCACGCCGTGGTTGCTGGGCGGGACGAGCTTCTCATCGTCGTTGACGATGGGGCGCTGGTGGATGCCCATCATGAGCGGGATGCTCGGGCCGTAGATGTCGCAGTCCAGCAGGCCCACGCGCGCGCCCAGGTGGCTGAGGGCGCAGGCCAGGTTGACGGAGCAGGTGGACTTGCCCACGCCGCCCTTGCCGCTGGCGATGGCGATGATGCGCTTGAGGCCGGGGACTTTGTTCTGGTTCGCGAAGGCGTTGCCACCGGCGGGCGCGGCTCCGGGCGCGGGGCCGGCGGGCTGCTTGATCTCAACGAAGACGTGCGTGACGCCGGGCTGGCCGCGAATCACGTTCTCGCACTCGGCCTTGATGATCTTGGCGGCATCGGGGTTGGGCGAGGTGAGTTCGAGGCGGACGTTGACCGCGCCGCTGTTGACGGCGACGTGCTTCACGAGTCCGAACGAGATGATGTCGCGCGAGTAGCCGGGGTATTTCACGGCTTTGAGCGCGTCGAGGATGGCTTCTTGAGTCGGCATGGGTTTTTACGCTTTCCGGAAAGCAGGCGGAATGTCGGCCGAAGGGGCGGGTTTGGCAAATGCGCAGTTTGGCCCCAGCTTTTGCTGGCGATGGCTGGCGTGCGCATTATCCTGCCGGCACATCATGCGCGCCACCTCGCTCATCCGCATCATGCAGCTCGGGGTCAAAAGCCTCCTGCTGCACAAGATGCGCTCCGGCCTGACAATGCTGGGGATCATCTTTGGCGTGTGCTCGGTCATCGCGATGCTGGCCATCGGCGAGGGCGCCAGCTACGAGGCGCAGGAGGCCATCAAAAAGCTCGGCTCCAGCAACATCATCCTCCGCAGCGTCAAGCCGGCGCAGGATTCCAAGGCCGCCTCCGCCGGCCGCAGCTACGTCAACGAATACGGCCTCACCTACAGCGACGTGGCCCGCCTTGACGGCACCATCCCCGGCATCAAGCGCGTGCTGCCCAAGCGCATCATCCGCGACGAGGTCCGCTTCAACAACCTCGTCCAGCAGGCGCAGATCATCGGCACCCACCCCATCTACACCGAGATGGCCGGCGTGGACATCCTGCGCGGCCGGTTCCTCACCGAGACGGACGAGACGCACATGAACAACGTCTGCGTGCTGACCGTGAGCCTCGCGGAAAACCTGTTTCCCTATCAGGACCCGCTCGAACAGGAGGTCAAGATCGGCTCGGAATACTTCACGGTCGTGGGTCTCGCGCGCGAGCGCGCCGCCGCGGACAAGCGCCCGCAGGCCGGCCAGATGGAGGGCCAGCCGCTGGACAGCAACGTTTACGTGCCGCTGGCCACCACCAAGAGCCGCTTCGGCGAGACCATCTTCAAGCGCAGCGCCGGCTCGTTCGAAGCGGAGAAGGTGCAGCTCCACGAAGTCACGCTCCAGTTCAACGCCGTCGAGGACGTCGAGGTCGCCGTGCCGATGATCCGCACCCTGCTCAAACGCTTCCACCAGAAGACCGACTACGAGGTCATCGTGCCGCTCGAGCTGCTCCGGCAGGCCGAGCAGACCAAGCGCATCTTCAACATCGTCCTCGGCTCCATCGCCGCCATCTCGCTCGTCGTCGGCGGCATCGGCATCATGAACATCATGCTCGCAACCGTCACCGAGCGGACCCGCGAGATCGGCATCCGGCGCGCGCTGGGCGCAAAGAAGAAGGACATCGTCACGCAGTTCCTCGTCGAGACAGTCGTGCTGTCCGTGGGCGGCGGCCTGATCGGCGTGGTGGTGGGCGTGCTCACGCCGCTGCTGGTCTCCCAGCTCACGGACATGAAGACCATCATCACGCCGGCCTCGGTGCTGATCTCCTTCGGCATCTCCGGCGCGGTGGGCGTGGTGTTCGGCATTTACCCCGCATCCCGCGCGGCGGCGCTCGATCCCATCGAGGCGCTTCGCCACGAATAAACTCCTAGGGCACGGCCAGCTTGGCCACGGGAATGACCGCCAGCTCCGCGCTGTTCAAGTTGCCGTTGCGCCCGCCGTTGTTCGAGAAGCCGACGTAGAGTTTCCCCTCGTGCTCCGTCGCGCAGGGATACGAGAGCGCGGCTCGTTCGTGCGATTCGCCGGGCTGACCGGGATTCAATGCGTGACGAATCACGAACACTTTGATGAAGACGTTTTCGCCCGGCTTCGACACCGCGATGGTCAGCGGGTAACGCCGTCCGCCCGAGTCCGCCGTGGTCGTGCACACAAGGTAACGCTGCCCGGTGCTGAGCACGCCCGCGGCGGGCTTCGAGGTGGCCATGGGCAGATTGCTGATTCGCGATGGGCTCCACGTGCGCCCGTGATCCTCGCTCACCGCGAGCAATGCCGCCGCGCCGCCGCCATAACGCGCAATGTTGAAGACCTTCGCGCCATCCTGAAACACCGCCGACTCACCCCACATGCGCGTGATGGCCGGGTCCACCGGAATGCCGACGAACTCCCATTTCGTGAAATCCTCACCCCGACTGATCGCAACCGCCGCGGGAAAGACATTCGTGTTGGAATACCTTCCCGCCGCGATGCCGGGAATGATCCAGTTGCCGTTCGCGAGCCGCTGCGGTTCGTTCAATGCCCAGAATCCATTCGTCACCACCACACCGTGCTTCACCCATTCGCCGGTCGCCTCGTTCAGCGAGTAGGCGCGCGTGTGAATGCGCTCCATGAAATTGTAGTAGGCGCCGTGAAACGCCCACAGTTTGCCAGCGTGCGACAGGAACACGCCATGGCTGATCGCGAGTTTCGGTTCCTCGCCCGCATCGATCGTGCGCAACTCGCTCCACGTCCGCCCGCCATCGCTGCTCACGCGATACTGCGCCTCCTCGGTGACAGTGTTCTCCGCGCTCTTGTTATGACCGATGGACGCGTAGAGCTTGCCCTTGTGCCATGCGAGCCCGACGCCATGGAGAAAGGTGTAACCATCGCCCGATTGGTCCCACTTCTTGATGACGTGAAACTCCACGCCCGCGACTTGCGGCAACTCCGTCGCCTTGCCAAGCGGAACTGATTCACTCCAGAGCGTCACCGGCTTCACCGGCGCGGGCACGGGAAGCGTCGCCGCCACAGGACGGTAAAGCGCCGCCATTTCGTTTGCCGGCAACGCGCGGTCAAACGTGCGCGCCTCGTCGAGCGCGCCCGTGAGCATCTGTCGCGCGCTGCTGCCATCCACGATGCCGCCGAGCGTCAGCGCCGCGCGGGTCCGGGGGATGGGCTGCTGCAACGCCATCCTGCCGGACAACACGCCATTCACCCACAACTCCGCCACCTCCGCGCGCAGCACTACGCCCAAATGATGCCAGCGCCCGAGCGTAGGCGGTTGCGGATGCCCCACCGTCTTCCACGCGCCCTGCCAGACGTAGAGGCGGAAGCGGCCATCCGCGTCCAGCATCACACCCCACTCGCGTTCGTTCGCGGAGTAACGGTTCTTGCCCGCGACCATCTGCTGGCCCTGGCCGGACGCGATCGGGTTCACCCACACACTTAACGAAAACCCCGCCGCCTCGTGCCCCAACGCCGCCGAGTCCTTCACCTCCAGCACTTCACTTCCGTGCAACAACAGCGCCTTGCCTTCCGCGCCGTCCACCAATTCCGGCCGACCTCGCACCGTGAAGCCCGCTGGTGCGGATGTTTCCATTGGCCAGTGCGCGGCCTGCGCAACGACGCCAAGCATGAAAATCGAGAGGAGCAATTTCAGCATGCGGAAACTGGGGTTGGCCGATTCTTAACGCTTGGGTTCGGGTTTCTTCGGCGCGAGCGGACGGCTGATGAGCAGTTTCAACTTGGACTTCGGGCCGGTGAGTTGTTTGGCCAACACGTCGGCTTCCGTGAAGCGCGCGAGGAGGATTTCGCCATCGGTGGCGCGGTTGCGGTCGTAGGAAATGTAGATCGTGCCGTCGGGCGCCTGGAAGCCGTCCGGGTAGGAAATGCCTTTGCGCTCGTCCAGCACGAGGCCGCCCTGCCACGTCTTGCCGTCATCGTCCGAGAGCCACGCGCTCAACTGCACGCGACCTTCGTGGGCATCCACTTTGTCGCCGTGCTTCACGAGCAGCAGCTTACCCGAGGTGAGGCGGCGGATGTGAAAGCGCGCGTTGGGCTGACGAATGCCCGGTGGTTCGGTCGGCGCGGCCCACGTGCGCCCGCCGTCGGCCGAAGTGGTTTGCATGATGCCCTTGGCCGTGCGCGCAAGCATCCAGAGCGAGCCATCGCGGCGCTCGACGATCATGTGCTCGTGCCAATCGGGATTCGGAAACGTCGCCGCGCCACGCCTTTGCCAGGTCGCGCCCTGGTCCGTGGACACGAAGACATTCGCGCCGCGCAACGGATCAAGTTCCTTGAACTGCCCTTTGAACGGTCCGCGGCCTTCGCGCTGGTCGAGCGAGATGGGCAGCATCCACTCGCCGTTCGCGAGCACGGTGGGTTTGTTCAGCGTGACGCCGTGCCAGATGCGTCGTGGCGCGGACCACGTCGGTTTCTCCGCGTCGGGATTGTCGCACCGCGCCATCCACACACCGGCGCGGCCGTCGAACATGTCCATGCTTTGATCGAAGATCAGCCAGAGCCGGCCGAGCGGATCAGTCCACAGATTGCCCACGAGAACGCTGCGATCCATCGGGAGATTCTTGGAATGCGAATCCACCACGAGCCGCGGCTTGGACCACGTCTCGCCGTCGTCGTCGCTCGTGGCGAGGACGAAGAACGCCTTGGGGCTGTCGCCGCCCGCGACCCAGCACGCCCAGAGCCGGCCCTTGGGCGTGCGTTCGATGCCGATGGTCATGCCGTAATCGAGCTTGTCGTAGTCATATTGCGGCAGCGGTGAAGTGTTGAGCGTCGGCGGAATCAGCGCGAAGTCGGCGACGCGTCGGGCAACGTCCATCTCGAACGCGCGCACCTCGGCGGGCGACATCTTTGAGAACCGGGCTTCAGGTGAGTCCGCCGCGCACAAGGTTCCAGCGGCGAGGAGCAGGGTGAGCGCTTGGGGCAGTTTCATGGTGAAAGTCTTTCAAGGTTGGGCCAGCAGATAGCGCGGGATGCGGTCGCCCGGCTCGGTGAACTTCAGGTCCCGCACGAGCGATTGCGCCTGGGCGAGCGTCACGTTTCCGGCCTGCCACATGAAATCCAGGGCGTTCTGTGCAGCCAACGACTCGTGGGCGTTGCCGGTCTTGATGATCTCGCCGATCACCTTAGCCGCCGCCGTCCTTTCACCAAGATGCGCGACGGCTTCGGCGGCGACCACGCGCACGTCCAGCCATTCGTCATCAAGGCGCGCGCGGAGCTTGGCTTTCGCGGCACCGGCCTTGTCGCCCAAGATCAGGCAGCCGGTCGCGGCCCAGTAGCGGACGACGGGATGCGGATCGTCGAGGGCGGTGAGGAAGGCCGGCAGGTTCGCAACGTTGCGGTTGCTCGCCTTGTCGGCGAGGTCGAGGATGCGTTCGAGCGGATACGCCGGGCTCTGCGCGTAGTCGTAGATCGTTTTGTCGCCAGCGAGCCTGCTGAACATGCCTTCCGGGATGAAGCCGGTGTCGCGCGTCTTGAGGATCTCGGTGCGCAGGGCGGCGCGCAGTTTGGCGACACGGGCGGCGGGCGGCGGCTCGGCGATGCGGTTGCGGATTTCGAACGGGTCGCCGGCGAGCTGATAAAACTCCTCGCCGGGTTTGGGCTTCCAGTAGGCGGCCTGCGCCTCGTTGCAGCGGCCCGCCGTGAACTCGGCAAACCACGACCTCATGCTGGGCTGCACCTGGAACGGATACGAGTAGTGCTGGCCCCACGGCCGGTGCGGCGCGTAGTTGCGCACGTAGCGGAACTCCGCGTCGCGCACGGCGCGGATGGTGTCGTAACGCTCGTCCATGCGGCCGCGCAGCAGAAAGACGTGCTCGCGTGGCGCAACCTTCTTCTCGCCCAGAAACGGCCGGCCTTCGTAGTGCGCGGGGATGGGCACGCCGCACAGGCTGAAGATCGTCGGGGGAAAATCCACGAAGCTCACGAGGTCGTTCACCCATTCGCCGGGCTTCGCGGGAGCGAGGTGCGCCCACTTCGGCGGGAAGCGGAGGATGAGCGGCACGCGCGTGCCGGAATCGTGGAGGTTGCGCTTGCCGCGGGGCAGCGCGCCGCCGTGGTCGCTGTAGTAGAAGACGATGGTGTCGTCCGCGAGGCCGGCCTGCTCCAGTTCGGCGAGCAGCTTGCCGACCTGCTCGTCCATGAGCGTCATCTGGTCATAATAATTTGCCCAGTCGCGACGGATGTCCGGCGTGTCGGGATGATACGGGGGCAGGACAATTTTCTCGGGCGGCACGCGAAACGTGGTCTTCCCGCCCTTGGGCGCGACCTGGCTTTCGTGGCTGGTGGTGAAGTTGAAGACGGCGAAGAACGGCTGGCCCGGCGCGCGGTTTTTGAAATGCGCCCGGGGGCTGCTCTCATTCCAAAGGTTGCGCGCGCTGGCGACGTTGTAATCGGTCTTCGAGTTGTTCGCGCAGAAGTAGCCGGCGGCACGCAGGTGTTCGGGATACAGCTGGAACGATTCGGGGATCGCCACGCGGCTGCGGTGATGCTGCACACCGAGGGACGACGCATACATGCCGGTAATGAGCGTGGTGCGCGCAGTGGAGCAGACCGGCGCGTTGGCGAACGCGTGGCGGTAGCGCACGCCCTGCGCGGCGAGGCGGTCGAGGTGCGGCGTGTGCGCGAGCGGATCGCCGTAGCAGCCGAGGTAGGGGCTGTTGTCCTCGCTGGTGATCCAGAGGATGTTGGGGCGGCCCGCGCCGCAAACGGACAGGGCGAAGGCCAGCCAGAGGAAGCCAAACAACGGCAGGTGCATGGCGGCAGTCTGGGCAAACTGGGGCGCGGGCTCAATCCCGCTTCACACACCAGCCCATGCGCCGGGCGAAGTCGCGCTGAAAGTCAGGCCGCCACTTGCTGACGGTTGTGCGCGGGTCAAAGCCGTCCTTCGCCGGCAGGTCGCGCCACCAGCCATCCGGCTCGCGCTGAAACTGGCCGCCCCAGCCGGGCTTGGCCGGGTCATTTGGATCGTTGCCGCCGAGCGGCAGGAAGAAGAACCACGCCGGCGTGTCGCCTTCCTTGAGGCACGCGTGGGGGTTCGGGGCGGTCCAGGTCTTCGTGGGATACAGCGCGCCGAGCGGGCCGGTGCTGCGGATGTGCTGCTCGATCCACGCACGGCTCGTGAGCGACTCGTCGCCGGTCAGATACATGCCGCGGTAGGTCCCCTCGCGCTTGTCGCGGCCCTTGGGCGCGCTGGCGAGGTGGTAGTTCATGCCCGGAAACTCCGCGCGGAGCCAGTCGGCGAGGCCGTCCTGGTCGTTGATGTCATAAACGCGGAACTTGCGGATGAACCCGGCGAGACCCGCCGCGCCGCGCTCCCGCTGCACGCGCCACAGCGCCTGCGCGAAATCCGTCTGCCCGCCCCAGATGGAGATGTTCAACGGCCGCTCCGCCGGGCCGGCGTCAATGCGCTCAATGAGGAAACGCGAACCCTCCGTGTCATGCCCTTCACCGATGTGCGCACGTTCGCGGAAGCGGTTGCCGCTCTTCACCACCGCCAGCAACTGCTCCGCCGTCGGCCAGCCGCCCGCGTGCCGCGCGAGATTGGGCCGCACCTGGCCGTAAGCCTCGATGGTCGCGCGGATGAGGTCGGGCCGGGTCACGGACTGCTTCAACTCACCGCGCGTGCCGGCGGCGCTGGCGATGAGCGCCTCGATTTCGAATTCGTTGGCATACACCAGCAGCCGCACGAGCGACTGCTGGTCATCGGGATCGCCGCCGATGTCCGTGAGCACCGCCAGGCGCGGGCGCTCGGCGGCAGTTGCCAGTGACATGCCCAAGACCCAAGCAAGGAGAACGCGGCAAAGATGATTCATGGCTGTTTTTTCCGGCCGACTTCCTTGCCCAGTTCGGTGGCACGGGCAGGGTCATGGTTCGGGTTGGGCACGGGCAGGCGCGCGCCGACTTCCTTGCGCCACGCGGCCAGCACGGCCTGAAGTTCCCGCGCCCGGGCCGGTTCCTTGGTCACGAGGTTGTCCGACTCGGCGGGATCGGCGCGGAGGTTGAAGAGCTGGAGGGAATGGTCCTCGAAGAACTCGATGAGCTTCCAGTCGCCGCGCCGGATCGCGCTGGCGGGCGTGCTGTGGTGGTAATGCGGCAGGTGCCAGTGCAGCGTGTCGCGGGCAAGGCGGACGGCGGGATTGCGCAGCAGCGCAGCGAGGCTCACGCCGTCGCGCGGTTGCGGGGGCGTCGCAGCCCCGGCCAGCTCGACGAATGTGGGGTGCAGGTCCGTGGTGATTACGGGCGTGGCGCACTCGCTGGCGGCGGGGATCTGGCCGGGCCAGCGCGCGATGGCGGGGACCCGGATGCCGCCCTCGTAGAGCGTGCCCTTTTCGCCGCGCAGCGGCCGGTTCGCCGTGACGATGCGGCCGCCCTGCTCGTGTTCGAGACCGCCGTTGTCGGAGAGAAACAGGATGAGCGTGCGGTCGGCCAAGCCCGCGCGGTCCACCGCCTCGACGATGCGGCCGACGCTTTGATCGAGTTCTTCCAGCAGGCCGGCGTAGGCGGGGTTGCTCGGGTAGCCGGGCATGGGCTTTTTGGCCTGATACTTCGCGAGCAGCCCGGGCGTGGTGGAGAGCGGGATGTGAACGGCGGCGGGGGAGATCTGGAGGACGAAGGGTTGGTCGCGGTGCGCCGCGATGAAGCCGAGCGCCTTGTCCGCCAGCACGGCGGCCGTGCGTTGCGGCGGGCCGCCGGACGACTTGGGTGGCTGGGTGTTGCCCGTGATTTCCTCGGCCACCTGCCAGCCCTGCTGCGCGGGACCGAAGCCAGCGCCGCCGAGATGCCATTTGCCGAAGTAGCCGGTGCGATAGCCCGCGCGCCCAAGGCATTCGGCGAAGGTCTCGACGGCCAGCGGCAATTGCAACGGCACGACCGGATCAGTCAGCTTGGCAAACGGCCGCCGATGCCCCGGGATGTGCTGCGTGATGCCGAACCGCGCCTGGTCCTGGCCGCTCTGGAGATTCGCACGCGTGGGCGAGCAGACCGGCCCGGCGTAAAAATGCGTGAAGCGCATCCCCTGCCGCGCGAGGCGGTCGAGATGCGGCGTCTCGTTGAAGGTGTTTCCGTTGCAGGCGAGGTCCGCCCAGCCGAGGTCGTCGGCGAGGATGAGGATGAGGTTGGGCCGGGCCGGCGCGGCGCGGCCGATGAGCGGGCACAGCACGGCGCACAGGAGAACGGGCAGCAGTCGGCAGAGCACGGATTTCATCGGATGGAGCGGCGCGGCAGCAAGGATAGGACGCGCGCGGCCCGGCACCGGGTTTCAACCATCCGCCAGGGCGAACGCCGCGAGCGCATCCAGCGCGGCGGCGGCGCGGGGAGTGAGGCGGCCGGACGCCAGCCACGGCAGGCGCACCACGGGAACACCCGGCGCGAATTCCGCCAGCAGCGCCGCGTTCGTGCGGGAGGCCGCGTCCGGCTTCCGCTGTTCAACGAGCACGACGACCGCGCGACGCCGCGCGATCTTCGGCAACGCGGCGAGCACGAGCCGGGCTTGGTTCACCGCCCCGAGGCGGTTGGGCACCACGGCAATCACCGCGTCGGGGCGTAGCGCGGCGAGCAAGTCCCGGTTGTCGCCATCCCCGGTCAGGGGACTCAGCAGTCCGCCGGCGCCTTCGACCAGGGTAAGTTCAAACCGCCGGGCCAACTTGCGCACGCATGCCGCGACCTCGGGCCGCGTGATGCGGCGCTTTTCCAAACGTGCCGCCAGCGTGGGCGCGAGGGCCGCGCGGAAATGCCATGGGTTCACCTCGTCCAGCGCGAGCGCGTCAGCCGCCGCCGACCGCAGCGCGCGAGCGTCATCGCGACCGCCCGAGCAAAGCGGCTTGAGCGCAACCGCGTTGAGCCCGGTCGCCCGCAGGTGCCGGGTGAACGCCGCCGTGAGCACGGTCTTGCCCACGCCGGTGTCGCTGCCGGTGACGAACACGAGGCGTCGCTGTTGGCTGGTCTTCATCAAAACTTCGCCTTGATGCCGCGAATGGCCGTGCCCACGCCCGGCACGTGCTCGAACACGCCGGCCGTGCTGTCCCAGAAATCCTGATGCAGGACCACGCGCCCCTGCGCGTCGAAGCGCACGAGCGTGATGCCGATGGTGCGGATGGTCTGGCCGGGCCGGAGCTTTTGCAGCCGGGTGTCCATGACCCAGCGGAAGTAGTAGTTGCCGCCGGACTCCGCCACGTCCTCGAACCGCACGGTGACGCTCTCGGCGTTGCGCACGGTGGCGATGAAGTAATCCTCGATGGCCGCTGCGCCGCTGAGGGATTTCAGCGTGTCATTCAGGTAGGCCTCCGGTGCATAGACCTGCCGCGTCAGCCGACGGACGGATTCCTCAGTCATCACGCTGAAGAACTCCTTCACCCGTGCGACGGCTACACGCTCGGCCTCGCTGCCCTTGGCCAGCCCGAGGACGTTCGTGCGCGCAGCAAGCGCCTCGTGGAAGGGCTGGGCGGTGTCGAGCACCACGGGCGTGGTGCGGCAGGCGGCCAGCACCAGAGGGAGCAGGAGGAACAAGCCGAATCGCATGGCGGGAAGCTACGGCAAGGTGTCCTGCTGGCAAGTCGGCGGAATTGGCCCAAAAAAAACACCCCGGCGCGGGAGGGTGGCCTCGGGCGCCGGGGTGCGGGTGAGGTTCCCGC
>CAZQEW010000028.1:37211-43929 GCA_964591495.1 uncultured Klebsiella sp. | reverse complement strand
GGCCTGCCGAACAAGAAAGACGTGAAGGACGGCGTCATCGCCTACAAGATCGCCGCGCACGCAGCCGACCTCGCCAAAGGCCATCCCGGCGCGCAATACCGCGACAACGCGTTGAGCAAGGCGCGCTTTGAATTCCGCTGGGAAGATCAATTCAACCTGAGCCTCGACCCAGTGACCGCGCGCGAGTTCCACGACGAAACGCTCCCGCAGGAAGGCGCAAAGACCGCGCACTTCTGCTCCATGTGCGGCCCGCACTTTTGCTCGATGAAAATCACCGAAGACGTCCGCAAATACGCCGCCGAACAAGGCATCGCCGAGGAAGAGGCGCTCAAGAAGGGGATGGAAGAAAAGTCGAAGGAGTTTGTCGAGAAGGGTGCGGAGGTTTACGCGAAGGCTTGAACGGAATCCCTAAGGGATTCCATCACTCAGCCCAGGGTTGGTGCGCAGCACCTACCCTGGGTAATCGTCCCACAAAATAATTTCCAACCCCAACGGGGTTGCATCACCCGCGCCCGCCGCCGTTGCCACGCCATTCAACCCTTTGAGGGTTGATGATTTCATCGTCGCCAAAGCTAGGGTAGTCGCTGGCGCGACAACCCTAGGCTGAATAATTCGACCCCGTTGGGGTTGATGGTGTTCTTGGTTCGTGTTCCCGGGGTAGCTCGTTCCTCACAACCCCGGGCTAAATGATTTAATTCCTTCGGGATAAATCCACCACGCCGTTGGGATTGAACATGCGCCCTCACTTCGGCATCATTTCGCACGTGCCGCAATCCCTCGGCAAAATTCTCGTGCACACGGTCTTCTCCACCAAAGACCGGCGGCCTTTCCTCCGCGACAAACCCTTGCGCGACGAATTGCACCGTTACCTCGGCGGCATCCTGACCAATCTCGAATGCCAACCGATTATCGTGGGCGGTGTGGAGGACCATGTGCATCTGCTCTGCGCATTGTCCCGCACCTGCGACGCGGCGGCGATGGTCAAGGAGGTCAAACGCGGTTCGTCATTTTGGCTGAAAACCAAATCGCCCGACCTCGCGGATTTCGCGTGGCAAAACGGTTACGGGATTTTCTCCATCGGCTTTTCGCAGATTGAATCCGTGCGCGAATACATCGCCGGGCAGGAGGAACATCATCGCAAGGTGTCGTTTCAGGACGAGTTCCGGCAATTGGTGCGCCGATACGAAGTCGAATTCGACGAACGTTATGTGTGGGATTGATTCAACCCTTCCAGGGTTGATGGGAATGTTGGATTGCGTTCCCAGGGTAGCTCGTGCCGAGCAACCCTGGGCTGAGTGATGGAATCCCTTTGGGATTCCTCCAGAATGGCCGCACGAACTGACGTCGCCCAAGCTAAGAGCACTAACGTAGATCACCTATGAGCTTACCCGTTGATTCTTCCGCACTACCGGATGGCCTGCACGTGGAGCGCAAGCCTTCGGGACTGGTCGTCATGGTCAGTTGGCGGAACATGGCGTCGTGGGCCTTGCTGCCGCTGGGATTGATCGCGACGGCTCTTCCCGTGCTGTTGTCGTTCAAGATGCTCGGCATGCCGTGGAACGATCCGATTCGACTGCTGATGCTGGCGTTTAGCGTCATGGGAATCGCCTTCCTCTACGTCGTGATCCGGCGGTTGGTGAATGTGACGCGACTGGAGGTCACGCCCCAACGCATCACGATCCGTCACGGCCCGCTGCCCTGGCGGCGACCTTTCGAGGTGGCTGCGAGGACGATCCGCCAACTCGAGGTGCGGCAATTCCGCACGGGTTACGAAGGCCGGGTGGCGACCCACTACCATCTTTGGGCAGTGCATGAAGACGGCCGGGAGACCTGCCTCCTGGAGCGGGACACCGAAGCGGAACAGGCCAACTTTGCGCGTGCGGAAATCCAGCAGGTGTTGGGCGGCAGTGCAGCGGAGCAACCACCCCGAAGGGCAACGTGATGAAAAAGGAATTATCCTCCAAACAACGCGACGAGCTGCTGGCCGCGTTGAAAGCGCGGTTTGACGCGAACCAAGCCCGTCACCCGGGTTTGGTGTGGGCCAAGGTGCAGGCGCGGTTGGAATCTCAGCCGGACAAGCTGGGGTCGCTCGCGGAAATGGAACGCACCGGCGGTGAACCGGATGTGGTGGGGCTAAAGTCGGGCGAATTCGTTTTCATGGATTGCGCGCCGGAGAGTCCGGTCGGGCGGCGCAGCGTGTGTTACGACCGCGAAGGCTGGTTGTCGCGCAAGGAAGCCCGGCCCAAGACCACCGCGATGGATCTCGCAGCGGAAATGGGCGTCGCGTTGTTGACGGAGGCGGAATACCTCGCGCTGCAGGAGCTCGGCGAATTCGATCTCAAGACCTCGAGCTGGATCGCGACGCCGGCGGACATTCGCGAGCGGGGCGGGGCGTTGTATGCGGAGCGGCGTTACGGACGCGTCTTCGTGGGGGGCAACGGCGCGCAGTCGTATTACGCGGTGCGCGGTTTCCGGGGATCGCTCCGGGTGTGAGACACTGATTTAGCGGGTTTTCACGAACTTAATTCGTCCCAATTGGTGTGATTCGTGTCTGTCGTTGTCAGTGCCGCGTGGCGCGGCGGATTTGGATTTCAGGAGTGTAGAGGATGCGCACGAGCAGGTCGCCGCGACCGCCGCGGGGTTTGGGCAGGCCTTCGCCGGGCAGGCGGATGATTTCACCCCGAGCCACTTTCGCCGGGATCTGAACGCGCAGAAAATTCCCCGTCAAACCCCGCACGGATTCGATGCCGCCTTGCTGGGCGCGCTGGGAACGGATCTTCAGGTCGCATCGCAGATCGGAGCCGCGCACTTTGAAACGAAAATCGGGTCGAGCCTTGACGCGCACGGTGAGGAAGCCGCCGTTTGAACGCGGCAGCTTGAAGCGTGAGCCCGGGGCGGTTTCCGGCGGGACGCTGAGTTCATACGCTTCCGGGCCGTTGGGCTCGCCGGGATCGTCCACGCGCACTTCCAAGGTGCAGCCGCGCAGGAATTCTTCGAGACGCAGATGAATTTCCTTGGTGATGGTAAGCGCCGCCTGATTGGCGCGGGACGTGGCAGCAGCTTTGTGACGGCCCGCTAATTCACGGTCGTAGTCACGTCGGCGGTCGGGGTCGCTCAGGATTTCATAGGCGGCGTTCAGAGCCTGAGTCTGCGCGACGGCTTCGCGGGAGCCGCCGTTGACATCGGGATGGAGTTGCTTGGCCAGCAGCCGGTAGGCGGTGCGGATTTGCGCTTCGGTGCAACGCTGGTCGAGGCCGAGCGTGGCGTAATGGTTGGTCGTGGGCGTCGGCACTGGCAGTTGCGGGTCAGGCTTTCTTTGCGAAACACGCCCTGAGGATGACGGCGACGCCATCGACTTTGCATCCAATTCGGTGATCTCCGTCCACGGTAAGGATGGGCTTAGGCGTATGGCTGTTGCGGGACCCCAAGGGGACCACGGCGCGAACTTACTGTGCCTTCTTCCGTTTTTGCCGGTCGGCTTTTGCTCCTGGTTGGTCCAGCCCTCCGGGGCGCGCTTCTTGGAACCGATCCAGCGCCGCCTGCAGGAGCTTTGCTGCTCCAGCAGCTTGGCCCGTGAGGGCGGAAACCTTGAACGGGTGCTTCTCCTCTGGATCATTGGCAATGTCGTAGAAATCGCCCGTGCGGTAGAGCTTGAAGCGGTGGTTGAAGGCAAGTTCGCGAACGCTCATGTCGGCACCCTGCCGGGGCGAATACCAGGAATAGATCCATTCGCGTGGCTGACCCTTTTCGCCGCGCATCTGCGGGAGGAAGCTGCGGCCATCGAGCGTGAGGTTCGCCGGGGCGGTCACGCCGGCGGCGTCCAGCAGCGTCGGGAGGAAGTCCGTGCTGTCCACGAGGTCAGCGTGAACCTTGCCGGCGGCTAGCCTGCCCCGCCAGCTCGCGATGAGCGGGACGTGCATGCCGAACTCAGTCGTCGTGCCCTTGCCGCCGATGACAACCTTGTCACCCATCATCGAACGGGTGCCCTTGCCGGTGCCATTGTCACCCACGAAGACGATCAGCGTGTTTTCGCGCAGGTTAAGCGCATCGAGTCGCGCAACGAGCTTGCCCACCAGCTTGTCCATGTATTCCACCATGTCACCGAAGTGGGCGGCTGCCTGCTTCGCCTGCTCGCCGGTTGTTTGGGGGTCCCAAGTCTTGCTGTCCGGGGTGGGCTGGTAGGGTGAATGCGTGAGCATCATCGGATAGTAGAGGAAGAAGGGCTTGTCCTTGTGCCGGGTCACGAAGTCCACGGCGTAGTCATTGACGAGGTCGGGGCCGTATTCGCCCCTGGTGTAGTCTTTCTCGACGCCGTTGATCTCGAGCCCGGGGTTTGCATAGCGCGGCGGGCGGCGGGTGTGCTGCCAAAGGCAATACTCGTCAAAGCCGAACTTCTTGGGCAGGTCCAGATCGTGACCCAGTTGCCATTTGCCGGTGATGCAAGTCGCATAACCGGCAGCCTTGAGCAGGTTGCCGAAGGTGACGGCCTTCGGGTCCATGTTCCCGAAGTTGATGTAATTCCGAATGTTGTATTGCCCGGTCATGAGCTGAACCCGGGTAGGCGTGCAGAGGGGTTGCACGAAGCAGTGCGTGAAGCGCGCCCCGGTGGCGGCGAGTTTGTCCAAAACTGGAGTCTTGTAGCTGGTGCCACCGTTGGCGCCGATCGTCTCGTAGCCGAGGTCGTCGGCCATGATGAGGATGAGGTTGGGCTGGGGGGCGGCGGCAAGCGGCGTTTGGGCGGCGAGGAGCAGGAGCAGCAAGGCCAGCAGTCGGGCGGTTATCGTGCGGGTCATACAAGCAGGGAGGACGCAAGCGGAAGAGCCGAGGTTGCAATGGGGCAAGCCCGCGCGACGCACGGCTTGACTGGCCCCGGCTCCGGCCACAACCCTCCAGCATGATGTTCCGCCTGCCGCACCGTGTGCTCTCCGCGATCCTGTCGTTGCCGTTTGCCTTGCTGGCGCTGGCCGAAGCGCCCGTGCCCATCACCGGAGGCTTTACGCTCGCCGTGCTGCCGGACACGCAGATTTATGCATGGAAGCATCCCGACACCTATCCGGCGCAGACCCGGTGGCTTGCCGACCACGCCAAGCGCTACAACCTCCGCTACGTCCTGCATGTCGGCGACATCACGCAGCACAACACCAACACGCAATGGCAGGTCGCCGCGCGGGCCCACGCGTTGCTGGATGCCGCCGGCCTGCCCTGCGCCATCACCACGGGCAACCATGACCTAGGTCCAGAGGGCAAGGCCACTTCGCGGGAGACACCCTTCGCCCAATACTTCCCCCTGCAAGCTTTCAAGAAGTGGCCGACCTTCGGCGGCATCTACGACAAGGAACCGGACCGCACGGATAACAATTTCCATTTGTTCGAGGCGGGTGGACGCAAGTGGCTGATCCTTTGCCTCGAATTTGGCCCGCGCGACGAGGTTTTGCGATGGGGCAACGAAGTCGTAAGGCGCCACCCGGATCGCTCAGTCATCCTCGTCACGCACGCCTATCTGCGGCCGGACAACACGCGATTCAATCGCCATGCCTTCATCAAGGTGAAAAACCTCGAAGTGAACCTGGGCCTCGATCGTTATGGGTTGGCCAAGGCGGAAGGTGGCTTCAATGACGGCGAAGACATTTGGAACAAGCTCGTCTCGCTCCATCCGAACTTCGCCCTCGTTGTGAGCGGGCACATCTGCTACACGGGCCGGCTCGACAGCCGGGGCAAGCACGGGAACGTCGTCCACCAGATGGTCGTGGATTACCAAAGCGGCAAGGACGGAGGCCAGGGATTCCTGCGCCTGCTGCAGATTCATCCCGATGGCATCAAGGTCTCGGTGGCTGACTACTCCCCTTTGCTTGACCAACTCAGCGAAAAACTGGGCACCAGCTATGAGTTCAGTTTGCCACCACCACCGGCCCAAGGCAGGTAGCCCGAGGCGCAAATCCTTGCTGGCTTAGTTCTCCCGAATCTTGCCCTCTTTGATGAGCTTGCGGAGCTTGGGCACGATCACCACGCTGCAATAGCCGTTGCGGTTCCAGTTCAGGTTGAAGTAGTTCTGGTGGTAGTCCTCCGCCGCGTAAAAATTCTTCAGCGCGGCGATTTCGGTCACGATCGGATCCTTCCAGCCGGCCTGCGCCTTCTTCTTTGCTTCCTCGGCGGCTGCCTTTTGCACGTCGTTTACGTAGAAGATGCAGGAACGATACTGGGGCCCGGTGTCGGCTCCCTGCCGATTCAAGGTGGTCGGGTCGTGCGACGCGAAGAACACCTCGAAGAGCGTGGCGAGCGAGACGGCCTTGGGATCGAACTCCACCTGGATGACCTCCGCATGCCCGGTGGTCTTGGTGCAAATCTGCTCGTAAGTCGGGTTGACGACGTGGCCGCCGGAGTAACCGGAGACCACCTTCTTCACGCCGTTGACGCGCTGGAAAACGGCCTCGGTGCACCAGAAACAGCCGCCTCCGATGACCAGCTTTTCCGTGGCGGCCTTGGGGTCACTGGAACTCGGAGCGGTCGGCTTCGGCGTGTCTTTGGATTTGGTGTCGGCGGCGTTCACGGTGAGGGCCAGCGCGGGCAGCGTGACGAGCAATGGGAGCGAGTGTCGGCGGTTCATGTTGACGGCGCGGTGTTTGAGCGGCGCGGGGGTTGGACGTGCCAACCCACGCAAAGCTACACGGAGAAAATGCCGGGGCGAGGCGAATTTGTCTGGCGACTGCTCGGACCGCGC
>CAZQEW010000028.1:10607-37111 GCA_964591495.1 uncultured Klebsiella sp. | reverse complement strand
ACCGCGCGCCGCAAGCTGTCTTGACACCCACTGGGTGCCGCAAAAAGATTCGCCATGAGCACTCCTCCCCAATCCTCGATGCCGCATCCCAGTTTTCTGAAGGGTTCCAGCCAACTGGCCACTGCCGGGGCGCTCGCCGGGGTAGCCCTGC
The DNA here is from genome assembly GCA_964591495.1 of uncultured Klebsiella sp. Taxonomy (GTDB): domain Bacteria; phylum Verrucomicrobiota; class Verrucomicrobiia; order Limisphaerales; family SXTU01; genus SXTU01. Next base: position 36,960 of record CAZQEW010000028.1, on the reverse strand, counting down.
CCCACGTTCATGCTGCCGGCAGTGACCAGTTGAGCGTTGCCCTCATCGGCTGCGGTGGCCGCGGTGGCGGGGCGGCTTCCAATGCGATGAACCAAAGCGGTCCCCCCAAGCTGGTAGCCATGGCCGATGTGTTTGAGCACCGCTTGAAGAGCAGCTACGAAACGCTCAAGCGCCGCCACAAAGATCAGGTGGACGTGCCCGAGGACCGCAAGTTCATCGGCTTCGACGCCTACAAAGGCGCGATGAACTGCCTCAAGAAAGGCGACGTGGCCATCTTCACCACGCCGCTGGCCTTTCGCTGGGTCCACTTCAAATACGCGATTGAGAAAGGCCTCAACGTGTTCATGGAGAAGCCGCTGACGGCGGACGGCCCGACTTCGCGGCGGATGCTCAAGCTCGCCGACGAAGCCTCGGCCAAGAAGCTCAAGGTCGGCGTGGGCCTGAAGTCCCGCCATAGCCGGGCGCTGCAGGAACTGCACAAGCGCATCCAGGACGGCGAGATCGGCGATATCACGATGCTGCGCGGCTATCGGATGCAGGGGCCGATCGGTTCGGCCTTTTCCCCGAAGTGGCCTGGCACGCCGAGCGAGCTCATGTGGCAGATTTCCCGCTTTCACAGTTTCCTCTGGGCGAGCGGCGGCGGGTTCAGCGACTTCTGCATCCACCACGTTGACCACCTGTGCTGGATGAAGAACGCCTGGCCTGTGAAGGCGCAGGCCGTGGGCGCGCGGACCTTCCGCGCCAGCCCGGACGGCACGCCCTATGTGGACCAGAACTTCGACTCGTATGCGGTGGAATACACCTTCGAAGATGGTGCCAAGATGTATATGAACGGCCGCAACATGCTGGGGGCCACGCCCATCTACGCCAGCTTTGCCCACGGCACCAAGGGCATGGCCATCGTGTCGAAGCAGGGCGATTGCGGGCGGCCCTCGAGCACCTACCGCTCGCAGAACCCGGTTAACGAAAGCCTCATCTGGAAGTCCAAGGAGAACAAGGACGGCAGCGTGGACGACCCGTTTCTCAACGAGTGGGCCGCACTGGTTGACGCCATTCGCAACGACAAGCCCTTCAATGAGGCCGCGTCCGGCGTATACGCCAGTGCCGTCACGTCCATGGGCCGCTATGCCGCCCACACCGGCCAGGAGATCACGCTCGAAGAGTTCCTCAACCACGAGCACGAATACGCGCCCAATGCGGACAAGTTCACCTTCGAGAGCCCGGCCCCCGTGCAGGCGGACAAGGACGGGAAGTATCCGGTGCCGCAACCAGGCATCAAAACCAAACGGGAATACTGAGCGCGGTCCATGCTCGGACGTGGTCTCAGACAAAGGGTTTCGTGCATGGCGGGCCAGGAACCAAATCTCAGGGAGGCCCACCCTTGTGCCGTGAGACCGCACCGGTAACTGGGCTTGCCATCATGGGATCAGTCATTCACCCGAGGAGAGCCCGCCCGACAGGCCGCAGCAGTGCCTCGCTCACACTCGCACTCTTGGTTGCGGTCGTCGGCATTCTGTCAGCACCGGCCTTCGGGGCCACGCGCCCGCCGAACATCCTCCTCATCCTCGCCGACGACCTCGGCCACGCGGAACTCGGCTGTCAGGGCAGCAAGGACATCCCCACGCCGCACCTCGACTCCCTCGCGCGCAACGGCGTGCGCTGCACCGCCGGCTACGTCACCGCGTCGTTCTGCACCCCATCACGCGCGGGACTGCTCACGGGGCGGAACCAGACGCGCTTCGGGCACGAGCTGAACGTCGTCGGGCGGCAGAACCTCGACCCCGCCATCGGCCTGCCGCTCACGGAGAAAACCCTCGCCGACCACCTCAAGGCGCGCGGCTACGCCACCGGCTGCATCGGCAAGTGGCACCTCGGCGCGACCGAGGCGTTTCACCCGCAACGGCGCGGCTTCGATGAGTTCTACGGCTTCCTGCACGAGGGGCATTTCTTCGTGCCCGGCCCGCCGTGGACGGGCGTGACGACGTGGCTCCGCACCAACGCCCTTTCCCCCGCCGCCGGCCCGCGCCTCACGCAGGGCGACGTGACTTTCTCCACGCATCTGAAGATCTCCGAGCCGCGCTACGACGACCACAACCCCATCCTGCGGGGCACGCAGCCCCTGACCGAGCGTGAGTATCTCACCGACGCGCTCGCCCGCGAATCGGTCGCGTTCATCGGACGGCACCGCGCGGAGCCGTTCTTCCTCTACCTCGCCTTCAACGCGCCGCACAGCCCCATGCAGGCCCCGCCGAAGTATCTGGACCGCTTCGCGCACATTCCTGACCTCCACCGCCGCCTCTTCGCCGCGATGGTGTCCGCGATGGACGACGCCGTGGGCACCGTGCTGGCGAAACTGCGCGCGGAAAACCTGGAGGAGCAGACGCTCATCGTCTTCCTCAGCGACAACGGCGGGCCGACGGCGGAACTCACGTCCAGCAACGCGCCCTTCAGCGGCGGCAAAGGCAGCTTCCTCGAAGGCGGCCTCCGTGTGCCGTTCCTCGTGCAATGGAAAGGCAAGCTCCCGGCGGGCAAGACCTTTGCCCACCCCGTCACCGCGCTCGACCTCGCCCCGACGTTCCTGACCGCCGCTTCGTTTGGTGTCCCGCCTTTAGGCGGTCCGGGACCGGCTAAAGCCGGGACACCAAGCCTCGAAGGCCTCAACCTCCTCCCGCACCTGCGCGGCGAAAGCCCGCTGCCCGCGCGCCCGCTCTTCTGGCGCATGGGCCGCCAAGCCGCCGCCCGCGACGGCGACTGGAAACTCTTCCGCACCGGCGACCAGCCCTGGCAGCTCTTCAACCTCGCCACCGACCCCGCCGAGCAAACCAATCTCGCTCCTGAGAAACCCGCCGAAGTCGAACGCCTCGCCGCCCTGTGGGCCAAGTGGAATCAGCAAAACATCCCGCCGCTCTGGGGCCTGCCGCCGGGCGTGAGGAAGTGAGGCAGGTCAAGCGCCCACGCTGGCTGTGAGCCACGCGAGATACTTGGCATTGCCCTCCGCCAGCGGGAGCGTGATGAACTCCGGGGTGTCGTAGGGGTGCTGGGCGATGACGAGCCGCTCCAATGCGGCGAGCCTGGCCCGGGTGGTCTTGAACAGGATGAGCACCTCGGCGCTGGATTCCAGCTTGCCCTGCCACCAGTAGTGCGACTCGAGCTTCGGCACGAGGTTCGCGCATGCGACCAGCTTCGCACTCAAGGCCGCCTTGGCCAGCGTGCGCGCGGTCTTCAGGTCGGGCGCGGTGACGAGGACAATTCGGAAGGCGGCGGCGCGTTTCATCAGTGGGGGGAGTTTGCCCGTGAACCACGCGAAAGGAAGCCAACGCTCACGACCATGACGTGCAAAAGGCCGCTAGCAGCTTCCCGTTTCGCGTTCATTCGCGTGTTTCGCGGGGGACCCTCCCGGCTTGGGGCAAGCTCATTTCTCCGACTTCTTCTTTGTCTTGGGCTTGGCCTCGGTCTTCCCGTCCTTCGCCTCGGCCTGGAGCTTGCGGGTGGCGAGCTGGTTCTTGAGGAAGTTGTCCACGGGCGCGTTCTGGTAGGCGGTCAGCCATAGGTCGCCGAGGAACTGGGCGGCCAGTTTGATTTGGTTGCTGAGGACCGGGAAGGCTTCCATGCCCTTCTCGCCGTTGCCGGAGAGGCGGCCGTCCTTGTTCATCTCGTAAAGTGGCTCGACCAGTTTGTGCTGCTCGGCGAGGAAACGCATGACGACCTTGAAGACGTCCTCGGCATCCCGGGCCGTCGCACCGTCAAGCGTGAGCAGGGCGGCGGGGCGCAGCTTGGCGCGCAGCTCGGCGTCCTTGAGCCCGCCGACCTTGCGCAGGTAGCCGCCGTCAATCCACGAGTGGAAGGTTTTGTTCGTGGCGTAGCCCTTGGGATTCTCACCCACCCAGCCGTTGAAGTGCTTGGTCGTGTGCAACGGCTGCGTGGCGTCGCCGACGTAGTGACCCATCGTGCCCATGACATAGAGCAGGTTCTTCCGGGCCTCGGCGACCTCCTCAGGCGTGCCCATCTCCTCGAAGACCTTGAGGTAGCTGAAGCCGGATTTGACCTTGGCATAGTGCTCCACGATGGCCCACGGGAGGAAGCCCGGCAGATACCGCGTGCGGTCGTCGTCCTTTTCCGCGGTGGGAAATTTCTCCGGCGATTTCGCGCGCACGGCGGCCATCTGCGCGGTGAACTCATAGCGGAACGGGCTGAGATTCGTCGCGGACATGGCGTAATAGTCCGCCAGGTATTCCATGTCGAAGTAATGGTCCAGGCCGTTGAAGTGGCGCAGCGGGCGGTCCGTGGTGTTGCGCCAGCGATCCGGCTCGCCGGCAAGAAAGCCGATGCGCTCACGGGCGGCGGCATCGCGCAGCGCGGCGGGGAAATTGGTTGGCAGGGAATCCAGCGCCAGCAAGTTCACGGTGCGGTGGCCCTCGTAGTCCCACGCGTGGAGCGGGAGAACGACGGCGAGAGCGAGCAATAACAGGGCGAGCAAACGGCTTTTCACGCCGCGCAGCGTGCAAGACGGCACGCGGGCTGGCAACCGCCGAGTTCAGCCACCGAGAGGTCCGAAAAGGCGCCAAGGAAGGCCTCTTTGCGCCCGCGGCGTCTCCTGCTGGCTATTCCACCTTGGCCGCCGCTGGCCAATGCGCCGTGGCCCGCACTTCCAGTGTGTTCCCATCGCGCAAGGTGAAGAGCACGGGGAGCCGCTCCTGCTCCGCCAGCGCCCGTGCGCGCTCAAAGCCCATGACCGTCAGCGCCGTGCCCAGCGCGTCCGCGCGCATCGTGCTGGCGTGAATGACGCTGACCGAGGCAATGCTGGAATCGACCGGCTTTCCCGTGCGCGGATCGAGGTGATGCGAGAATCGGCGGCTGCCGACGGTGAAGAAGTTCCGGTAGTCGCCGGACGTGGCAAGCGATTGGTTGTTGAGCGTTACGATCGCGGCGAACGCCCGTGCCGGCGGCTTGTAGTCGCCGCTCTGCGCGCTGATGTCGTTCAGAGACTGTGATTGCGATCTGCCGGCACCAACGGCGGGACGCTCCACGCCCACGCGCCAGCCTGGTCCCAAAGCACCATTGCCGCGCGCACGGAACTCGCCGCCGACCTCAACGAGGTAATCACGCACGCCCCACGCTTCGAGCCGCTCCCCGAGGCAGTCGCTGGCAAATCCGGGGCCCAGCGCAGAGAGGTCCACGGCGAGGCCGGCCGCATCCTTCCGCAGCGCGGGCGGGTCGAGCCGGGCGTGCAACTTCCGCCAGCCGACCTGCCGCAACGCGGCGGCAATCTCCGCCTCCGTGGGCACCCGGCCCTTACCCCCGCCAGGTCCGAAGCCCCAGAGCCGCACCAGCGGGAAGACCGTCACGTCGAAGGCCCCATCCGTCAGGGCGCTGACCGCCAGCGCTTCCTGCACCACGACCACGGTCTCTCGGGGGACGGGGAACCAGTTCGCGCCGGTGCTCGCGTTGAAGCGCGAAACATCCGAATCCGCGCGCCAGGTGGACATCTGCCGCTCCAGCGCGTCGAGCTTGGCCTGCAGCGCCCGCTCCACGTCGCGCACCGGTGGCATTGCGACGCCAGGACTGAACTTAACCGACCACGTCGAACCCATGGTCAGGCCGCGCAAGACAACGACCTCCCGTTCCGCCGCGCCGAGAAGCCCGGCCCAGGCCAACAGAACGCCCACACAGAGGCTGACCGCCCGCACTAGCCGACGCGGCTCATCTCCGCTCCAGCCGTGGGGCCCGGTCTTCATGCCTCCGCGCCCCACCGCGCCAGCCGCTGCCGCAGCTTCTTCACGTGCGAATACTTCGGCGTGATGGGCGGAAAATCCTTCAACAACTGCTCCGCCGTCGGCACGGCGCCCCAGGCGGTCACGGTGAACATCTCGAACGCATGCTGCGACTTGAAGCCCAGCTCACGGTTTTGCCGCAGAAAACGCGCGCGCAGCACGTCCTTCCACTCCGCGCGGCTCTGCGGCGCGGCCATCTTGTGCCGGCCTACCCACGGAATCCACTCGACGATCTGGGATTGGTGGCACCAGGTCATGTCGCAGATGGCTTCAAACGCCGGTTCCACGTCCACCGCGAGATCGTGCGCGTTCTCGCCGAACTGGTAGGTGTCGTAGGTGTTGAGGATGACCGGCACCTTCACCGGCTCGGACTTCGTCTCGTCCGCCGGATACTCGGGCGTGAAGGCGTGCGGGACATTGATCATGTAGGCCACCTCGCGCACGGCCGTGGCAACGGCCACGTGGTCTACATGAATGCCCGCGCGCGGATCGCTGGCGACTGGCGGACAGAAGATGTAGTCGGGCTCGAAATCGCGGATGGCCTTCCACAGCGCCGCGAGCAAATCCGTCGTCACGCGCAGGCAGGCCTCGCGTGGAATCTGCCCGTTGGGCAGCCGCAACGGCTCGAACTGAAACCCGCCAATCGCCGCCGCCGCCGCCTGTTCGCGCAGCCGCAGCGCGCCCGTCTCCTCGCGCGTTCGGAAGTGGTGTCCCGCCTTGCCGTCCGTGCAGACGACGACCTTCGCCGTGAAGTCCGCACCCAGCTTGCGCCGCCACAGCTCGAACGTCCCGGCGGCGGTGAACTCGTAGTCGTCGTGATGCGCGTGCAGAAAGAGAACCTTCATAATTGCCAGCCGGGCGGTCGCCCGGGAAAGTGGGGACAGCATTGACCAACCCCGCTGCGAAGTGAAGAAGGACTGTCAACCAACTCAGCCCCCGGCTCCGCTCCGCGTCCTCGGCATCATGTCCGGCACGAGCCTTGATGGCGTGGACTGCGCGTTGTGTGAGGTATCGGCAGACGGCGTGAAGCTGCTGGAACTCTGGAGCGCGCCATTCCCCAAGGCGCTTCATCACCGTCTCCACCTCGCCGCGCGCGGCGAGACGGACAGTTGGAAACTCGCGCAACTCCACCACGACCTTGGCCGCTGCTACGCCACCATCGCCCAACGCCACCCCGCCGCCCGGCGTGCGCAGTTGATTGGGCTGCACGGGCAGACCATTTTTCATCACCCGCACCGCACGCGACCGGCGACGCTTCAACTCGGCGAGCCGGCATACCTGGCCGGGTCGCTCCGTGTGCCGGTCGTCAGCAACTTCCGCGCGGCTGACCTCGCGGCAGGCGGACAAGGTGCGCCCCTTGCCACGCTGTTTCATCAAGTCGTCTTCGCCCGTGGCGGACAGCACGTTTGCGTGAACAACCTTGGCGGCATCAGCAACGTGACTTCGCTCGATTGGCGACGCGGCGCACAACCGCGCGTGCTCGCCTTCGACACCGGCCCCGCCAACGTGCTGCTCGACCTCGCGGTGCGGCAGCTCACCCATGGTCGGCAAACCTGCGACCGCGACGGTCAACTCGCCGCCGAGGGCAAAGTTTGCGAACGGCTGCTGATGCGCTGGCTGCGCCACCCGTTCTTCCGCCTAGCGCCACCCAAAAGCACTGGCCGCGAGCTGTTCGGCGAGAAGTTTCTCATCCCCGCGCTGGCTGACATGAGGCGGCTCCGACTCACGCCGCCGGACTTTCTGGCCACGCTCACCGCGTTCACCGCCAGTTCCATTGCGCTGAACTATGAGCTGCACCTGCCAGCCCCGCCCGACCTCGTGGTTTTGAGCGGCGGCGGCGCGAACAACCCCGCACTGCGGGACGCGATAGCCTCCGCCCTACGAGCATCTCAACCGCGCATCGAAGTCCAAACCTCCGCCGACCTCGGCTGGCCGACGGAAGCCATCGAAGCCGCCGCCTTCGCCCTGCTGGCGTGGCGGCGATGGCATGGATTGCCGGGGAATCTGCCGGAAACGACAGGGGCAAGGCGCGCGGTGTTGTGCGGCCAGATTTGCGCCTAAGCCGTGTTACTTCTCCGCGAACAGCGCCTCGGCAAACTGTTTGGCGTCGAAGGGCTGGAGATCGTCCGGTTGCTCGCCCACGCCGATGAACTTGATGGGCAGGCCCAGCTCCTTCTGGATGGCCACGACCATGCCGCCCTTGCTGGTGCCGTCGAGCTTGGTGATGACGAGGCCGGTGAGCGTCACGGCCTTGTGAAACTCGCGCGCCTGCTGGAGGGCGTTCATGCCGGTGCTGGCGTCGAGGACGAGCAAGACTTCGTGCGGCGCGTCGGGGAGCTGCTTGCCCATCACGCGATGCACCTTCTGCAATTCCTTCATCAGGTTGCTCTTGGTGTGCAGGCGGCCGGCGGTGTCCACGAGGAGATAGCTGGCATTGCGTGACTTCGCGGCGGTGATGGCGTCGTGCGCGACGGCGGCGGGGTCGGCGTTGTAGGAACCGGCGATGACCTCGACCTTGAGGCGCTGGCCCCAGAGCTTGAGCTGCTCGATGGCGGCGGCGCGGAAGGTATCGCAGGCCGCGAGGACGACGGGTTTGCCCTGTGACTGGAGCAGGTGCGCGAGCTTTGCGGAGGTGGTGGTCTTGCCCGTGCCGTTGACACCGACGATGGAGACGACCGTCAAGCCGTCGGGCTGGCGGCGCAGGGTGGCGTTGGTCGAGGAAAGGCTGCGTTCCACCTCGGCCGTCGCGATGGCAAAGACGTCGAGTCCGCCGCTGCCCTGAGACTCGTAGGCCTTTTTCACAGCGGAAAGAATCTGCTGCGTCATCGCCATGCCGAGGTCGGCACCAAGGAGGGCGTGCTCCAACTGTTCGACGGTCTGCCCGGTGAGTTTGGGCGAGCCGGTGACAATGCGCTTGAGTTCGTGGCCGAGCTTGGCGGCGGTCTTCTGAAGGCCAGCCTTGATTTTGTCGAACAATCCCATGTGAAACGTGATGCGTGGTCGTGAAGAGGCGGACGCGGAACCGTTGCGAGGAGCCGCTCAGGCGGCCAGCGGGGATTTTTCCCGGATGGCGCGGGCGCGGGCTTCGAGCTGCCGGACGTGAATGACGGGCAGCTTGATGCCGCCCATGAGCGGCCGGCCCTTGTTCATGCCATGGCAGTCCGAGCCGCCCGTGATGGCCAGGCCGTATTGCTCGGCCATGAGCATGTAGTGCTCGCTCGCCGCCGTGGAGTGCCGGGTGTGGAAGCACTCGATGCCGTCAATGCCCGCCGCAACCAGCACAGGGATGATGTCGTCGCTCTTGTTCAGGGCCGGATGGGCGATGACTGCGACGCCGCCGGCGTGATGGATGAGGGCGATGGCGTCATGGGCGGAAATCTTGAACTTGGGCACCCAAGCGGGGCGGTGCTTCTTGAGGAAGCGCTCGAATGCCTCGTCCATCGAACTGCACAGGCCCGCCTGCACCAGCGCGCGTGCGACATGCGGCCGGCCGGGGGATTCGCACTTGGCGATGGCAAAGACGGCATCCGCTTCCAGCGGGATGCCCTGGGCCTGCAAACGGGTGGCCATGTCCCGGATGCGCTGCTGCCGCGCGTGCTGGAACTTGACCAGGCTGGCGAGAAAGTGGGGATTCGCGGGGTCAATGAAGTAGCCGAGGATGTGGACCTCCACGCCGTCGATCTCGGCCGTCAGCTCCGTGGCGTTGACGAATTCAATCCCCAGCCGCGCGCACTCCGCCGCCATGCGGGCGCAGCCGGCCACGGTATCGTGGTCCGTGAGCGCCACGCAGGCCAGCCGGTGCCGCTGCGCCGCCTGCGCCATCTCCTCCGGGGAAAACGTCCCGTCCGAGAAGGTCGTGTGCATGTGCAGGTCGGCAAACATCGGGAATCAGGGCTTGGGCAGCTCGGCCGTTCCGCGCGCGGGACGCATCAGCTCGGAACGCACCTTGTCGAGCAGGCCGTTGACGAACTTGCCGCTGTTGTCCGTGGAGAATTTTTTGGCGATGTCCACCGCCTCATTGATGCTCACCACGGGCGGAATGTCCTCGCGGTGCAGCATCTCATAGATGGCGAGGCGGAGGATGTTGCGGTCCACGGCGGCCATGCGGGGCAGATCCCAGTTCTGCGCGTGCCGCTGGATGACCTCGTCGATGGCAGTGCGGTAGGTGAGCGTGCCCTTGATGAGCGGATCGGCGAAAAGCCGGAGTGCCGCGTCCGCAGCGGTGGGCGGTGGCAGCTCGATTCGCTCGCCCCAGGTGGCCTTGCCGTCGTTGGCCTGGGCCAGGGCGGCACGGCGTTGTGCATCCCAAAACTGGTCGAGCGCCTCATCCAATTTATCGGGGGCGTTCAAGTCGCACTGAAAGAGAAACTGGACGGCACGTTCGCGTGCCTCGCGTCGCATTCCCATGGGTTAAGGATAAGCCGCAACGGCGGGGGAGGAAGCCTATTTTTGCAACCACGGCAGTGCGCCAGAAAAACTGGCGGCCAAAGCGCGGACTCTGGCCGTCAGAAAACGAACCCGCCGCGCCAAGTGCGACTCGCAGGTCGCAGTTATTGGCGCGGCGGGCCGTGACAGTCAGTTCCGATCAGCCGTGGTAGCCTTCCTCGCCGTGCTCGGCGAGGTCGAGGCCGATGGTCTCAGTCTCTTCCGTCGGGCGGAGACCGACGACGGCCTTGACGATGTAGGCGATGACCACGGTGGCGACCACGGCCAGGATGATGGTGAACGCAGCGGCCTTGAGCTGCTCGAGCCAGAGGCCGTTGCCGATCAACTCGAAGAGCTTGTTGGCCTTCGCATAGGCATTGGCATCCGTGAGGTTGGCGTTCACGTCCTTGGTGGCCAGCACGCCGGTGATGAGCGCACCGAGTGTCCCGCCCACGGCGTGGACGCCAAAGGTGTCGAGCGCGTCGTCATACTTGAACAGCTGCTTGAGCTTGGTGCAGGCCAGGAAGGGCACAATACCCGCGAGCACGCCAATGATCATGGCGCCCTTGGCATTCACGAAGCCGGCGGCCGGGGTGATCACGACCAGACCCGCCACCGCGCCGGAGCAGAAGCCCAGGATCGAGGGCTTGCCACGAACGATCCATTCCAGCACCGGCCAGACGAAGGCAGCAACCGCCGCCGCGAGCGTGGTGGTCATGAACGCGTTGGCCGCGATGCCGTCCGCCGCCACCGCCGACCCGGCGTTGAAACCATACCAGCCCACCCAGAGCATGCCCGTGCCCACGGCGCAGAGCGTCATGCTATGCGGCTGCATGGGGGTCTTCCCGAAGCCCAAGCGCGGTCCGAGGATCAAGCAGAGCACCAGCGCGCTCCAACCTGAACTCATGTGCACCACGGTGCCGCCGGCGAAGTCAATCGCACGGATCTTCGCGTCACCGTTCCAGACGCCGTTCATCAGGCCATCCACGCCCCAGACCATGTGCGCGAGCGGGAAGTAAACCGCAAACATCCACAGCGTCACAAAGAGGAGCACGGCGGAGAACTTCATGCGTTCGGCGATCGCGCCGACGATCAGCGCCGGCGTGATGATGGCGAACATGAGCTGATACATGGCGAAGACGCTTTGGGACACCCACGCGGAGTAATCCGTGTTGGGAGCGGCACCAACGCCATTGAGGAAGGCGAACTTGCCAAAGCTGCCAAGGTAGGGCGACCCGCTGGAGAACACCAAGCTGTAGCCGCACACAAACCAGAGGATCGCCACCAGGCCGGCGATTCCGAAGCATTGGGCCACCACCGACAGGATGTTCTTCTTGCGGACCAAGCCGCCGTAGAAGAGGGCGAGGCCGGGCAGGGTCATGAACAGGACCAGCGCGGCGCAGATCATCATGAAGCCGTTGTGGCCGGGACCGGCCACATCATCGAGCTTCGAGGTGACGTTGGCCTTCGCATCGGCGGATCCGCGGGCGCCGTTGCCGATATAGGCCTCCAAGTCCGCGACCCGCTGTTCGACACTGGGGTCAGCCTTCTTGGGCGGCTCGGGCGCCTTGGCTGCCGGGGCCGGAGCGGCCGGAGCGGCTGGCGGGGCTTGCGCGAGCAACGGCTGGGAGGTTGCCGTCAGCAGCGAGAACAGGGTGAGGGACAGAATCAGTTTCTTCATGTTCGGTGTTTATTTCAATGGGTTGTGGTTGGGGGACTATACGGCGGCATCACCTTTCTCGTCGGTGCGGATGCGCACGGCGTCATCCACGGTGGAGACAAACACCTTGCCGTCGCCGATCTTGCCGGTCTTGGCGGCTTTCACGACGGCGGCCACGGCGGCGTCCACACGGGCGTCCGGCAGCACGAGCTCAAGCTTTATCTTGGGCAGGAAATCCACGGTGTATTCCGAACCGCGGTAGATCTCGGTGTGGCCCTTTTGGCGGCCAAAGCCCTTGACCTCGGTGACAGTCATGCCTTCCACGCCGATGTCACTCAGCGCGTCTTTCACTTCCTCCAACTTGAACGGTTTGATGATGGCTTCGATTTTCTTCATTGGGTGTCTTTCGCTCTGGCGGCACGCGGTGAAGTGCTGGCGAAATCCCGCGCGCTTCCGCCGGACGGAACGCAGTTGTTACTAGCTGGTGACCAGCGCACACCTGACTAAGCAGCGGCGGTGCCAGCGGGCTTTAAAATTTCTTCCACGGCCAGAATCTCCTTTATTTTCAAGGGTCTTCGAGTTGGCAGCAATGCCACTGCTCGATTCGATGAACGGCCGGCTGCCCGGAAATGCGCGGGCTGTCGCTTTTTAGCCAGCCCACGGCGCTCCGCCCAGTGCCCAGCGCGAGGTCTTGCCGATCTTGCCCGATTTTCCTTTCGCAACCAGTGTCGTGCCCGCCGCACACCCACGCAGTGCTAACCGGAATTTCCCGCTCGCCTACCGCGTCCGATGCGGCGTGAATTCACCCATGCCTGCCCCAACCCGCCGCACTTTTCTCGCGCAATCGCTCGCCGCGACCGGCGCGCTCGCCGTCGCCCGTGCCGCCAACCAGCCGACCAGCTACCGCTGCGCGGCCTTCTCCGCTGATGTCACCGTGCCCGCCGGCCACGGCATGATGGGGGGTGCGTGGCTCTCGAAGTCGGTTGCCGACCCGCTCTTCGCCAAGGGCGTGGTGCTCACCGGCGGGGAAAAACCGGTCGTGATCGTCTCCGTGGACTGGTGCGAAATCCGCAACGCCGCCTTTGACCGGTGGCGCGACGCGCTCGCCGAGGCGGCCGGCACCGACCGTCAGCATGTCCTCGTCTCGAGCACGCACGTCCACGACGCCCCCGTCGCCGACCTCGAAGCTGAACGCATCCTCAAGGAACACCAGTGTGCCGGCACCGTGTGCGACGTGGAATTCCATGAAACCGCCGTCCAACGCGTTGCTAAGGCCCTGCGCGAGGCGCTCAAGTCCGCCGCGCCCGTCAGCCAGATCGGCCTGGGTCAGGCGCGGGTCGAGAAGGTCGCCTCCAACCGCCGCTACCAGCTCCCCGACGGCAAAGTGTCCTACGGCCGCGGCAGCGCCACGCGCGACGTGATCGCCAGCGAGGCCGGCGAAGGAACCATTGACCCCATGCTCAAGACCCTGAGTTTTTGGAGCGGAAACACCCCTCTGGCCGCGTTGAGCAACTACGCCACGCACCCGATGAGCTATTACCGCACCGGGGAAGTCTCCGCCGACTTTCCCGGACTGGCGCGCCGGCGCCGGCAGGAAGACCTTCCCAACGTCGCGCAAATCTACTTCTCCGGTTGCAGCGGCAACGTCACCGCCGGCAAATACAACACTGGCGCCCGGGAAAACCGCGCGGTGCTCGCCGGCCGCATCTATCAGGCGATGGCCGAGGCGTGGCGCGACACCAAAAGAGTCCCGTTGGAAAAAATCGCGTTCCGGTCCGTGCCACTGACACTGGAACCGCGCAACGACCCCGAGAGTTTTACGGAGGCGGGATCCAAGAAACTCCTCGCCGCCGACCAGAAGCCTTTCACGCAATGCCTCGCCGCAATGAACCTTTCCTGGCGCAAGCGCGCCGCCACGGGCCAGCCGATTGACGTGCCGGCCGTGGATTTCGGCCCCGCACAGTTCCTTCTGCTGCCGGCTGAAGCCTATGTCGAGTTCCAGCTCCACGCCCAGGCCGTGCGCCCCGATTCCTTCGTCATGGTCGCTGGTTACGGCGAGAGCGCACCTGGTTACATCCCGATTGAGCGCGCGTGGGAGGAGCGCGACGGCAATCTGCACGATTGGTGCTGGGTCGCCCCCGGCAGCGAGGCCCGCATGAAGAAAGCCATCGAAGCCGCGCTGCGGAGGTAACCTTGGACCAATGCGGCCGGAGGAGGCGCGGGCCGGGCGCCGTGCCCCAATTCCTTTGCCCCCACCGCAACTTTTCCCTAACGTCGCCGTTCAAGTCTCGAACGCTGAATGGCTTTCGTTTCCATCAAGAACGTCTTCGCCCGCGCCGCGCTGGCGACCCCGGAGCAATTCGACGAATGGTCGAAGCTCTGGCGCGTCGCCACCGATGGCGGATCGCAGGAGCCCTTGCTGGCGTTCATGGCGCGAGAGGCCGGGCTGGGCGAGGAGGGCTTCCTGGAAAAGCTCGCGACCGCGCTCGGCTGGCCCTTCATCAACCTCAAGACGCTGGACATCCCGGTCGAAGCCCGTGCCCGCATCTCGACGAAAGTCGCCTTCCAGCACGTCGTGATGCCCACGGCGTTCACGGACGGCGTGTTGCAGGTGGCGGTCAGCAATCCCTTCGACACCGCGCTGCTCAACGCGGTGCAGTTCGACGCCAAGTGCCCTGTGCAATTTGCGCTCGCACCGCGCGCGGAGGTCGAGAAGACGCTGAAGAAATACTACGGCGTCGGGGCGGAAACGTTGCAGGAAATGTCCGAGGACGAGCCGCTCGAACTGGAAATCGCCACCGACAAGGAAATTACCGAGGGCGACCAGGAGGCGAGCGTCATCAAGTTCGTCAACCAGATCATCTGGGAGGCGTTCAAGGCGCGCGCGACGGACATCCACTTCGAGCCCGCCGAGGACGAGTTGCGCATCCGCAACCGCATTGACGGCATTCTGCACCAGATTCCTTTGCCGCCGCAGCTCAAGCGCTTCCAGGCCGCCATCATCTCGCGCATCAAGGTCATGTCCGGCATGAACATCGCCGAGAAGCGCCTCCCGCAGGACGGCCGCATCAACGTCCGCATCAAGGGCGAGGAAATCGACATCCGCGTCTCCACCGTGCCGACGGTTTACGGCGAGAGCGTTTCGCTCCGTCTGCTGCTGCGCGGGAAGATTTTCCTCAGCTTGGACAAGCTCGGCTTCCCCGCCGATGAAGAGGCGGCCATCCGCGACCTCATCGTCAAGCCGCACGGCATCATGCTCGTCACCGGGCCGACTGGCTCGGGCAAGTCCACGACCCTCTACGCGTTCCTCAGCTCCATCAACTCCGTCCACAAGCGCATCATCACCATCGAGGAGCCGGTGGAATACGAGCTCAAGGGCATCAACCAGATCGCCGTGCGCTCGGACATCGGGCTGACGTTCGCGATGGGCCTGCGCCACATCCTCCGGCAGGACCCGAACGTCGTGATGGTCGGCGAAATCCGTGACCAGGAAACGGCGGAAATCGCCATCCGCGCCGCGCTCACGGGCCACCTGGTGTTCAGCACGCTGCATACGAACGACGCGCCGAGCGCGTTCACGCGCTTGATTGACATGGGCATCGAGCCCTTCCTGGTGGCGTCGTCGGTCGAGGCCATCATGGCGCAGCGCCTTGTGCGCACCATTTGCCCGAGCTGCAAAACCGAGCAGAAGGTGGAGCGCGACTACCTCATGCGGATTGGCTTTCCCCCGGACGAAGTGGCCACCACGCACTTCAAGCACGGGCGCGGCTGCGAGGATTGCCGGATGCTCGGCTACCAAGGCCGCCAAGGCATCCACGAACTCCTGCTCGTTAACGAGTCGCTGCGCCCGCTGATCATGAACCGCGCCCCCGCCTCCACCATTGCCCAGCGGGCGATGGAAGGCGGCATGCGCACGCTCCGCATGGACGGCTGGAAAAAGGTGCAGGAAGGCATCACTACCATCGAGGAAGTCCTGCGCGTGACGCAAACCGAAGAACACCTCAAGTCGCTGATGGACGACGGGGGGACCATGTTTCTGGCCAAGGCCGAGCGATAATCGCCGTCCCCGTGAAGCCCTCCCCGCCCAACACCTGCAACGTCCTGGACCTGTCTGCCGACCGGCGGCGGCTCTGGTGCTTCGAGGTCGCCGGCGATGGCCAGGCGGAGCTCGACGAGGAGTTCAGCGGCCTGCCCGGCGATGCCTTGCCCGGTGCCCGCGTGGCAAAAGATTGGCGCGCGATTTTCAGCCCCCGGCTCAACCTTGCGTGGCTGCCCGCCGGCAGCGTGTTCCTGCGGGTCGCGCAATTCCCGAAGGCCGACCGCGCGGAATTGCTCGCAATGGTTGAGCTCGCGCTGGAGAAGATTTCCCCCCTGCCAGTCGCTCAAATCGTCTGGAGTGTCGAGCCCGTGCCCGCGCGCTCCGCGGTGCCCAGCGAGATGCAGACCGTGGTCGTGCTCATTGCGGCACGGCACGACGTGGAGAAATTTCTCGGCACGCTGGAGCAGCGCGGCTTCCTCGCGGACCGTCTGGAAGTCCCGCTGTTGCATCAAGTGCTGGCCGGCAAAGCCGAAGGCGAAGGCACGTGGGTTTATCCCGGCAGCGGTGCGGACGCCGGCTCGTGCCTTGTGGCGTGGTGGTATGGCGGCGAGCTGCGGAGCCTCTCGCTGGTGAAGCTCACCACGGCGGAGAAATGGCCGGTCGAACTTGGCGATGCGCTGACGAAGTCCGCGTGGGCCGGCGAACTCGAAGGCTGGCTGACGGGGCCGCCGCGGTTCCGCCTCGTGGCCGCGCCGGAGGTTCAGGAAGACTGGCTGCGCGTGCTGCGCGAGTTGTCCGAAGGCGCGGTGGACGTGGCCGCGCCGGCCGATGCCGCCGCGCTTGCCACGCTCTCTGCCCAGCGCGCGGCGCGCGGCGAGAGCCACGCGAACCTGCTGCCCGCCGAGTTCACCACGCGCTACCGCCAGCAGTTCGTGGACGGCGTGTGGATGCGCGGCCTCGGCGCGCTCGTGGCGGTTTACCTGATCGGCATCGCCGTCTTTTTCGCACTGCTCTGGCGCGCGGAGGCGGAGAAGAGCGGCATCGAAAAGCAGGTCGCCGACCTCTCCGGCTCCTACACGAACGCGCTGGTGACCAAGGCGCGCATCCAGGTGTTGCAGGAGCAGATCGCGCTGAAATACGCGGCCATCGAAAGCCTCAAGGCGGTGGCCGCAAAGCTCCCCGAGGGCATGCAGCTGACGGACTTTGCCTTCCAGCGCGGGCAAAAGGTTGCGCTGCGCGGCACCGTGCCGGCGGAGCAAATCAGCAAACTCACGGATTTCAGCGCCGCACTTCAGACCGTCAGCGTCAACGGCGTGACGCTCTTCAAAACCGTCAGCGCGCCCAGCTCACAGGGCAGCGGCGCGGCGGCCAACCAGTTTTATTGGACCCTGAGCTGCGAACTGCGCGGCCCCGAACTCTGATGAAGAGCCTTTTCGACAGGTTGAACCTCGGCGCGCTCGAACGACGGATCGTCGTGGCCGCGCTGCTGGTGCTCTTCGTCGTGCTCAACGCGATGTTCGTCTGGCCGCAGTTCAAGGACTGGAACCGCGTGCAGGGCGAGATCAAGCGGGCAAAGGACACGCTGGCGGGCTTCCAGAAAGAAGTGGACGGCCTGCCCGCGCTCCAGAATAAAGAGGAGTCGCTCAAGGGCACTGGCGGCGCCCAGCTCGCGTCGGCCGAGATGGCGCTGGCGCTCATGCGGGTGGTCGAGCCAAAGGCCCGCGCCGCGGGCGTCAACGTCATGTCCTACAACCCCGGCACCGGTTTTGGGGTGAGCACGAACAGTTACTTCGAAGAGCAGTCGCTGCGCATCAGCTTCCAAAACACCGGCGACGCCGAGCTGCTCAAGTTCATGGTTTCCCTCGGCGAGAACAATTCCACGATCCGCATCCGCGACCTCACCGTGAAGCCGGACCCCACGCAGATGAAATTGATGGGCGAGCTGACCATGGTGGCCAGCTACCAGAAGGCCGCGCCCGGCGCGAAGCCGTCGTCCCCCGCAGCTCCCAAACGTCCATGAAAACCAAACTGACGGGCCTCCTCCTCATCGCCGTCGCCACCGCGCTGCTGGCGCAGGCGCCGCCGCCGCCCGCCACCCCCGGCACCAAGGGCAAGTCGCCCGCCATCGGATTTCCGGTGACGCCACTCAATCCCGTGCCGCCCTCTTCCGTCAGCCGGGTCACCAACAACGCCATCGGCGCGCCTACCCGTCCGCCCAGCACCACTGCGCCCGAAGCCTTGCCGGCGCTGCCGCTGCCGGCCGGCACCCCGCCGCCGGCCAACGTGATCGCGCTCCCCGGCGGCCCCACACCCGGCACGGCCCCGGCCAACGTTGCCGGCCTGCTGGCCGCCCGCGCGGCCACCAACGTCGTCCTTAATCCCGCCGGCGAAGTGATGCTCGACCCGACCTTGACCCGGCTGCAGGCCGCGCCCCTGGAGCAGGTGATGGAGCTTTACTCCGAGCTGACCGGCCGCACGGTGCTGCGCTCCCCCCAAGTCAATTTCGACCAGATCAAGATCACCCTGAACACCAAGAGCCCGCTCACGACCAACGAGTTTTTGCAGGCCATTGATAGCAGCCTGTCACTTAACCAGATTGCGGTGATTCCCATTGGCGCCAAGTTCCTCACGCTGGTGCCCATGGCGGCCGCCGTCCAGGAAGGTGCCGCCTTCAACACCAACCGCGCCAGCGAGCTGCCGGAGGCCAGCCAGTTCATCACCAAGATCGTGCAGGTCACCAATGCCAAGCCCAGCGAGGTGCAGGCCGCGCTCGCGCCTTTCGGCAAGCTGCCCAACGGCATCCTGCCCATTGACGCCACCGGCGCACTGGTGCTGCGCGACAACGCCATCAACATCAAGCGCATGCTCGAGGTGCTCGAGAAGATTGACGTGGCCGTGCCCACCGAAGAGGAGTTCAAGGTCATCCCGGTCAACTACGCGATGGCGGCCGACGTGGCGCAGGTGCTCGGCGGCCTGACCGCCTCCGGCCCGGCAGCCGGCAGCTCCGCCGCTGGCAACCGCACCGGGACCACCAGCGCACGTGGCCGGGGCGCCTCCCCGTTCGGCCAGACGGGAACGGCCGCCATCGGCGCGCCCGGCGCACTCGGGCAGCAGCCGGGCATGAACACCCTCAATCCCGCCACCCCCGGTGCCGCCGCCCCGGGCACCGCCCAAAGCGCCTTCCAGAACCGCCTCAACCAGATCGTCAGCAACATCACCGGCGGCCGCGCCGGCAGCGCGCCATTGCTCGGTGAGGCCAAGATCATTCCCTACGAGCGGAACAACTCGCTGCTGGTGCTCGCCAACAAGACTGAGCTCAAGATGCTGGAAAAGCTCCTCAAGGAAATCGACATCCCCCAGCAGCAGGTGCTGATTGAGGCGCTGATCTTCGAGACCGATGCGAATCATCAGTTCGATGCGAGCTTCGGCGTGGGGCAGAAGACCGCCGCGCCGGGCAAGCAGTTCTCCGGACGGGGCGGCGTCAATTCGATCATCAACTTCTCCACCAACGCCACCGTGCTGGGCGTGGGCGCTGCCACCGGCGGCTTCGGCTACCTCGCGCAGATCGGCGCGAACTGGGCGGCGGCGATCACGCTGCTGGAAAGCGACTCCAAGACCGAGGTGCTCTCCCGCCCGCGCATCCAGACCTCCCACGCGGAAGCCGCCACCATCTTCTCCGGCGGCACTACCCCCTACGTGACCGGCAGCGTCTCCGGCGTGGGCTTTGGCACGCAGAACCAAATCTCTCAACTCCAAATCGGCATCACCCTGCAAGTGCTTCCGCTCATTACCTCGGACGGCCTCGTGGTGCTGGACATCAACCAGACCATCGAGGGTGAAAACGGCACCGTGGCCATTGACGCCAACCTCCGCGTGCCCAAAACCGTGCGCCACACCGCCCAGGCCAAGGTCGCCGTGAAGGACAGCGAGACCATCATCCTCGGCGGCCTCATCCGCTCCGCGAAGACCAAGAGCAAGTCCGGCGTGCCGGTCCTGAAGGACATTCCCGGCCTCGGCGCACTCTTCAGCACCACCAGCGAGAACCCCACGCGCCGCGAGTTGATGGTGCTCATCCGCCCGACCGTGCTGAAGACGCCTGAGCTCGCCTCCCTCACCGCCCAAGCCGAACGCCAGCGCTCCGCCGGCATGCGCAGCGTCGAGCGGACGATGGCCGAGGAGGAGCGAAAGCACGTCAAGAAGCTGGAGGCCGACGAGATCGAAGCCATGCGAAAACTGCTCAAGGAGCAAAAGCACGGTCCCCTGCCCGCTCCGACCCCGGCCATCCCCGCCCCCACCGCCCCCGCGAAAAAGGAGGCCACCGACTTCTTCGAGATTCCGAAGGCGGCGCCCTGATCAGAGCCGGCAATTGCCGCTTCCATTTGGCATCCGCGCGCCTATCTTGACGGCGGTTGCGCGGGCCGCCGCCCGCCGCGTGTTTTCCCCATACACCGCCTATGCGCCGCACCAAGATCATTGCCACGCTCGGTCCCGCCACCAGTTCGCCTGAAATCCTCGGGCAGCTCATGGATGCGGGCATGAACATCGCCCGGCTCAACATGTCGCACGCCCCGCACGACTGGGTGCGCACGACCGTGAAGCACCTGCGCGCCGCGGCCGAGGCCCGGAAGCGCTCCATCGGCATCCTGATGGACACCCAGGGACCCGCCATCCGCACCGGTGACCTCAAGGTGCCGCTTGACCTCCAGCCCGGCCAGAAATTCACGCTTACCGTGCGCGGCGAGAAAAGCGAGGAGGAGCACTCCGTGGACGTCAACTACGAGCACTTCGTCAATGACATCAGCGTCGGGGACGTGGTGCTGCTCGACAACGGCGAGATCCAGATGAAGGTGCTGGCCAAGCATCACAACAAGGTCGAGTGCGAGGTGCTCACGCCCGGCAAGCTCGGCAGCCGCCGCCACATCAACCTCCCCGGCGTCAAGGTCAGCCTGCCCGCGCTCACCGCCAAGGACATCGCCGACGTGAAGCTCGGCCTCGAGGTGGGCGTGGATTACATCGCCCTATCGTTCGTGCGCGAGGCCAAGGACATCATGCAGCTCCGTGCCCTGACCGAGGGCTCGAAGCACCGCCCGCAGATCGTCGCCAAGGTCGAGGATCAGTCGGCCGTGAAAAACATCGACGAGATCATCGCCGAAGCCGACGCCATCATGGTCGCCCGCGGCGACCTCGGCATCGAGGTGCCTTACGAGGAGCTGCCCATCATCCAGCGCAAGATCGTCAAGATCTGCCTCCGCGTCGGCAAGCCCGTCATCGTCGCCACGCACATGCTCGAAAGCATGATTGATAACCCCATGCCGACGCGCGCCGAAATCACCGACGTGGCCAATGCCGTCTTCGAGCAGGCCGACGCGATCATGCTCTCCGGCGAGACCACCGTGGGCAAATACCCGGTCAAGTGCGTGGAGGTCTTTGACCGGATTGCCCGGCGCATCGAGCGGAGCGGCAACGCCGGCTACCACGAGCGCGCCGAGCTCACCAGCCCGCGCCAGAAGCTGGTCAAGAGCGCCGTTGTCATGGCTGACCAGCTCCGCGCCGAGGCCATCCTGGTCTTCACCCGGCGCGGGGCGATGGCCCGCTACACGTCCTGGCTGCGCCCGCGCTGGTCACCGGTATACGCCATCTGCGAGAACTGGCCGTTGGCCGACTCACTGGCCCTCAACTGGGGCGTTGCCCCCGTGGTTTTCCCCTTCGACCACGGCAACCCGGAGAAGAACATCGATGTCGCGCTCGCCCGCATGAAGGAGGCGGGAACCATTCATCGCGGCCACACCGTCGTCATCATCAGCGCCATGTCCAGCGGCGCGCAGATCGTGGACGCCGTGCAGATGCGGGTGGTCGAATGAGTATGGAGCCGGAGCAGGATCAAGATCAGGATTCGGAGCACCAAGACCCGTCCTGCCCGTGAGCCTGAAACGCAAACTCTCCGGTGGTGCGCTGGCTTTTGTCGGCTTCCTGCTTTCGCCGTTGTCCTGGTGGAATGATCTCTTCGTGAACGTCCCGCTGGCCTTGGCCTTCGCCTGGCTGGTGAGTTGGTTTTGGCCGGATGTTTTCGGAGCCAGCTTTGTGCTCGGCTACTGGCTGACGAACGTGCTCGGTCTCTTTCTGTTGCAAAAGGGCGCGCAGCAGGCAGTCACTGGCCAGCCCCGGCCCTACACCCGCCGCCAACTCCTCGGCGACCTCGGCATCTCACTCGCCTATACCCTGCTGCTCATCGTGCTGGTGAAATACGGGGTGCTCAAACCGCTGCCGGAGTATCTGCCGAAGCGGTGAACCGGCCGCTTGCGCCGGCATCACGCCCGCGCCACGTTCCCGGCATGCAAGATACCGCGACCGTGGACTGCCCTTTCTGCGGCGGGAGCATGGAACTGGTGCTCGACACCAACCTCGCCAGCCAGCGCTTCATCACCGACTGCGAAGTCTGCTGCCGCCCGTTCGAGGTCACCGCCGAATGCGAGGACGGCGATGTGCTTTCCGTCAGCGCCGCAGGAAATTAAACGTCGGGCTGGCGGATTCCGCGGCGGGCAAGGCCGATGATATTGCTTTGCCTGCCCGGACGGCGGCCGGCAATATCAGGAGAGTTGCCATGCCGTATCTGACGTTCAGCCACATTAGCAAACGGTTCCCCGGGGTGCTGGCGCTGGATGACATCAGCTTCACCATTGAGCGCGGGGAATGCCACGCGTTGATGGGCGAGAATGGCGCGGGCAAAAGCACGCTGGGTAAAATCCTCGCGGGCGTGCATACCGCCGACAGCGGCGAACTGCGGCTCGACGGGGAGGTCATCGAACCCACTGACCCGTTGCGGGCGCGGGAGCTGGGCATTGCGATGGTCCATCAGGAGCTCGCGTTCTGCCCCAACCTTACCGTGGCCGAAAACCTGTGCCTCGGTGCCCTGCCCCGCCGTTTCGGGCTCCTCAGCCGCGCCCGAATGCGCGAGCAGGCGCGGGCCATGCTCCGCGAAATCGAGAGCGACATCGACGTGACCGTGCCCATCAGTCGCCTCAGCACCGCGCAGG
Source organism: uncultured Klebsiella sp. (assembly GCA_964591495.1). GTDB lineage: Bacteria > Verrucomicrobiota > Verrucomicrobiia > Limisphaerales > SXTU01 > SXTU01. The sequence goes on along the minus strand of CAZQEW010000028.1, from coordinate 14,031 downwards.
AGCAGGTCGTCCAGATCGCCGGTGCCGTGGGCACGGGCGCGCGCATCATCGTCATGGACGAACCGACCAGCTCGCTGTCCGTGGCCGAGAGCGAGCACCTGTTCCACCTCCTCGGGCATCTGAAGCAACGCGGTATCACGGTCATCTACGTGTCCCATCGCATGGAGGAAATCTTCAAGCTGTGCGATACCGTCACTGTCCTGCGGGACGGCCGGCACGTCGCCACCGAGCGCATCGCGCGCACCAATCACGAGCGGGTCGTGCACCAGATGGTCGGCCGGGAGGTGGAGTTCAAGACCCCCAATCACGTGGCACTGGCGCTGGGCGACGAGGTGCTGCGGGTGGAAAAGCTTACCTCACCCGGTAAATTCCGCGACATCAACTTCGTCATCCGCAGCGGCGAAGTTGTCGGCCTCGCAGGCCTCGTCGGCGCCGGGCGCACGGAGATTGCGCGGGCCATTTTCGGTCTGGACCCGCGCGCGCGGGGCGAGGTGAGCGTGCGCGGTCAGCCGGTGGAACTGGGATCGGTCCCGGACATGATGGCCGCCGGCGTGGGCATGCTGCCCGAGGACCGCAAGCGTGAGGGGCTGGTCCTTTCCATGAACTGCCGCGAAAACGCCTCGCTCGCCGCCTTGGAGCGCATGGCCTGGCTCGGCGACTTCATCAACCGCAGCGACGAACGCGCCATCACCCACAACTTCCTTACCCGGCTCCAAACCCGCATGCCGGGCCTCGACGCCCCCGTGGCCACCCTGAGCGGCGGCAACCAGCAAAAGGTCGCCCTCGCCAAATGGCTGGCCCGCGACTGTTCCGTGCTCATCGTCGATGAGCCGACGCGCGGCGTGGACGTGGGCGCGAAGGCGGAAATCCACAAGATCCTCGACGAACTGGCCCGCGCGAAGATGGGTATGCTGGTCATTTCCTCCGAATTGCCCGAGCTGATCAACCTCTGCCGCCGCATTCTCGTGGTCCGCGAGGGTCGTATCGTGGGCGAGCTGGAACGGGACAACTTCTCGCAAACCGTCCTCCTGCGCATGATGGCCGGCATGGGTGCCCGGGCACTCGCGGAGTAGAGTTTCCCCAGCTCCGAAGCGCTTTTCTTGTGGAGGGAAACGCCCGCCTTGCCCCAAGCTCACGCCGTGGAAGTCATCATTCAATCCACTCCCGCCGCCGCCGCTGAACTGCTGGCGAAGCTCATCGCCCACGACCTCCGCGCCAACCCGCGCCTCGTGCTCGGCCTTGCCACCGGCCGCACGATGGAGAGCGTCTATGACCGCCTCGCGCGAATGCACCGCGAGAGCGGCCTCAGCTTCGCCGGCACGCGCACCTTCAACCTCGACGAATACGTCGGCCTGCCCGGCAGCGACCCGCACTCCTACCGCCACTACATGCAGGAGCACCTCTTCCGGCACGTGGACGTGGACCTGCGCAACACCCACCTCCCCCACGGCGACGCCCCCGACCTCGACGCCGAGTGCCGCCGCTACGAGGAACTCATCAAGCAATGCGGCGGCATTGACCTCCAGCTCCTCGGCATCGGACAGACGGGCCACATTGGCTTTAATGAACCGCTCTCCGCGCTGCACTCCCGCACCCGGGTCAAGGCCCTTGCGCCGCTGACCATCGCCCAGAACTCCCCGCTCTTCGCCGACCCGAGCAAGATGCCGCGCCGCGCCATCACGATGGGCGTGGGCACCATCCTCGAAGCCCGCCGCGTCGTGCTGCTGGCCACCGGCGCGGGCAAGGCCGAGATCATCGCCAAGGCCGTCGAAGGCCCCATCACCTCGATGATTTCCGCCACCGCGCTCCAAATGCATCCGCGCTGCACGGTCATCGTGGACGAAGCCGCCGCCGCAAAGCTGCAAGGCGTGGACTACTACCGCTGGATTTTCGCGAGCGAACCGGAGTGGGAGCCGTATCGGGGCTGACGCCTCCAACCCAACACGGCGTTATGTCAAAAGAAGACGTTGCAGCTCAGATTGAGGCGGCGTTCGAGGACACACCATCGCCCGGCTACGCGTTCGAGGACATTTCAGCAACGCAGCACGACGAGGGTATCGTCGCCTATTTCAGGAACAAGGATTGGCGCGGCCACAAAGTCAGGGACTTGCGCTATCATGAAGCTGCCCTGTCGTTCTTCACGGACAAGGCCTTCAGGTATTGGCTTCCTGCCTTCATGCTGGCGGAACTTGAGAACCCGAGGGAAGCAGACGTGATAGGTGAAGGTATCGCGTTCCACCTGACTAGGGCGAGCAGCGCTGATGCTCGATTAAGTCTGTTTGCGCAGGACGAGTTGAAGGCGATTGCCGCGTTCTTGAATGAATGCGCGAGCCAATACGGTGAACTCGGTTATCGAAGTGCGGAACGCGCGGTTCAGTCTCGTATCCTGAAACCCTGAACCGGAGTGGGAGCCGTATCGCAACCCGGCGAACGGCTAGCTGGCGAGTCGCGCCTTCACCGCCGCCAGCAATTCCTCCACCCGTTGAAGCTGCCCGCGCAATTTGGGCCAGTCCGGGTCTTCCAGATCGAAGCCGGGGTAGCGGTCGGTGAAGTAGGCTTGGGCGAGTTCCAGGCAGGCGGGAGCGGCGAGTGGTTCGAGTTCCGACTTCCATTCGACCATGCGGTCGTGCAGGCGGACCAGATCGTGCGTCTTCTCCAAAGGCCAGCCGAGGCGAATCAGTTCGGCTTTGATGATCTTCTCCAGCACTTCGGCGAGCTTGCTTCGGCACATCTCAAAGCTCAACTCGTGGGCGACGCCATGGCGCAGCAGTCCCATGTCGGACTCCACGATCAGCAGCCAGTCTGCCGGGTTGTTGCTGTCAGTTTTCCGCTGCAAGCAGGACTCCTTCCTTGAGGACGGTCTGGAAAAAGTAGTCGCTAATGGCCTGTTTTTCCCGAAGGCGCTCGGGGGTGACCGGGATGAGCGTGAACGACGGCTTGGGGCGGAGATTCCAGACGGCGCGGAGCCAGGTCGTCGCCGTGTCGTATTGCTTTTCCGCCCCGTCCGCCACCAGGCACAAGTCCACGTCGCTGTCCGCGCGGGCCTCGCCCCGCGCGTGAGAGCCGAAAAGAATGACCTGCCGCACCGGGTGGGCGGCGTGCATGGCTTCGAGGCACTGGGCCAGCGTCTCGCGCTGGGCGGCGAGCGAGGGCGGCAGGTTTTCCAGATGCAGCTTCACCAAGGGCAAGCTACGAAAGCGACAGACGTGCGGCAAGCCGCCTTTCCCGCCGCCGCGAAGCTGCAAGGCGTGGACTGCTACCGATGGATTCCCGCGAATGAACCGGAGTGGGAGCCGTATCGGGGCGAAGTGAAAGCCTGAAGCGCGCCTCTCCTCCCTCTCCCTTCATCGAATGAGGGGAGAGCAGGCCACCGTGCTGGTGCTGGTGTATTGAAAGTGAGTTGCCGGAAGCTGCCTCACCCCCC
>CAZQEW010000028.1:0-10597 GCA_964591495.1 uncultured Klebsiella sp. | reverse complement strand
TCGAGATCATCACCTCGATGAGGGTGAATCCCGAGCGGTCGGACGCATTTTTGCGGGCCCTACTCGGAAAGAGAAAATTCATGGTTCAGATCCACCCACCAGGTTGTCAGTGTGAAGCTTGCATCGGAAGCCCCCTGCTTCCACGACAGAGTGAGGCGTACTTCCCGGATGGATTGCGAGAGGAACTTCGTGATGAGCCTCATCATCCGTTCGATTGCGTCCGTGTTGTTGCCGGAAGCTGCCTCACCCCCCAGCCGGTCCTCCTAAATCATTGGAGTAACGGGTGGGCTGGACGGGGACTGAGTGACCGGTCCACTCTCACAGGGCAACGATGAAACTCAAAAATACTCGCCGTCACTTCCTTGCCACTTCTGCTGTCGCTGCCGCCGGTCTTTGCGCCGCGCGCGGTGCGGCTGCGGAGAGTCCCGCGCCCGCCGTGCTCATCTACGGCGCGACGACCGGTGGCATCGCCGCCGCGCTGGCCGCCGCCAAGTCCGGCCAGACCGTGATGCTCGTTGAACCGACGCCGCGCATCGGCGGGCTGGTGACGAGCGGATTGTCGCACACGGACTTTCACTCGTTCGAGAGCCTGACCGGCGCAGTCCTCGACTTCGCGCAGCGCGTTGAGGCGCATTACGCGAAGACCTACGGCAAGGATTCGCCGCAGGTGAAAGACTCGTTCCGTGGCACGTTCGCGGAGCCAAAGGTCAACCTGCTCGTCTTCGAGCAGATGCTGGCGGAGCACAAGACCATCTCCGTCCGCCGCCAGCTCGCGCTCGCATCGGTGAAGGTCCAAAAGTCCGGCGAGGCCAACCGCATCGAGTCGGCGACCTTCACCGGCGTGGACGGAAAAGCCGAGACGTTGACGGCGCGCGTGTTCATCGATGCCACCTACGAGGGCGACCTGATGGCCAAGGCCGGCGTGCCTTGGCGCGCGGGCCGCGAGGGGCGCGGGGAATACGACGAGTCGCTCGCGCCCGAGCGGGGCGACAGCCAGCTCCAGGCCTACAACTTCCGCTTCATCGCCACACGCGAGCCGGCCAACCGCGTCCCGCCCGTCGTGCCGCCCGGCTACCGCCGCGAGGACTTCGTTGGTGTGCTGCCGGTGCTGGAGTCGGGCCAGATCAAGCGCGTCTTTGATTACCCGTCCGGCTGCCTGTTCAAGGCGCAGACACCGCCGCTACCCAACGGCAAATACGACATCAACGACGTCTCACGCGGCCTCGTGCGCCTGTCCCTGCCCGGCAAAAACCTCGGCTGGCCCGACGGCGATGCCGCGACCCGCGCGAAGATTTTCGCCGAGCACCTGCGCGACAACGTGGGGCTGCTTTACTTCCTGCAAAACGACGACGCCGTGCCCGCGAAGTTCCGCGACGAGGCGCGCGAGTGGGGCTGGTGCAAAGATGAGTTCACCGAGACCGGCGGCCTGCCGCCGCAGCTCTACGTGCGCGAGGCGCGGCGCATGGTCGGCGCGCGGGTCTTCGTCCAGCGCGACAGCGAGCACGCGCATGGCGACGCCCGCGCCGTGCTGCACCGCGAGGCCATCGCGATGGGCGACTATGGGAACAACTGCCATGGCACGGCGCACGAGGGCGGACGCTTCGATGGCAAACACACGGGCGAATTCTACAATCCCGTGCCGCCCTACCAGATTCCCTACGGCACGCTGCTGCCGCGCAACGTCGCGAACCTGCTTGTGCCCGTGGCGTGCAGCGCGTCGCACGTCGGCTTCTGCGCGCTGCGATTGGAACCGATCTGGATGTCGCTCGGTCAGGCGGCCGGCCACGCGGCGGCGATGGCGGCGAAGGAAAACCTCCCCGTGCAGCGGGTGAACGTCGCCGCGCTCCAGCGCCGGTTGCACGCCGACAAGTCCGCGACGATCTACGTCAGCGATGTGCCGCCCGGCCACGCGGACTTCATGGCCGTGCAGTGGTGGGGCACGACCGGCGGCTTGCACGGTCTACATCCGATGCCCGCCAAGCCAGGTCAGCGCGGCAAAAACCTCCACGGCCAGTATTTCGAGGCCAATCCCGGCCACACGGCCGAACTCGGGAAACCTCTGGATCCATTGCTCGCGGAACGCTGGCGCCGGCATGCAGCCGGATTGGGTCTGTCCTCAGCCCGGCTGCTGGCGGCCGATGGCCGCGTGACGCGGGGCGATTGGATCCGGGTGGCCTGGGAGTTGAGCGCCATCCGCTAAGCGGGCGGGAGCGCTTGAGCAATCAATGGCGAGTGCTTAGTCTGCCCGCCACATGCACCTTACCGATCTCAAGTGGCCCGAAGTCCAGGCCCTCAGCAAGGACACCCCCGTCATCTTCCCCGTCGCCGCGCTCGAACAGCACGGACGGCACATGCCTGTCTTCACGGACAGCCTGCTCTGTGGCGAGGTCGTGCGGCGGGTCGAGGCGCGGCTGGGGGATCGCGTGCTCATCGCGCCGCTCCAGTGGCTCGGCAATTCCGACCATCACATGGATTTTCCCGGCACCATGTCCGCCCCGCCCCGCGTCTATCTGGACCTGCTGGCCGGGCAGTTCGAGAACTTCATCGCGCACGGCTTCCGCCGCCTCGTGATGCTCAATGGTCACGGTGGCAATGACGTGCCCGGCAAGCAGGTGGTCTTCGAATTGCGCCAGAAATACCGGTCGCGCCGCGACCTCCTCCTGCTCTTCGCCACTTATTGGAACCTCGCGCTCAAGAATCCCGCCGAGGCGCACCCGGGCATCAAACAGACCCGGATGGGCCACGCCTGCGAATGGGAGACGAGCATGGTGCTGCGCCTCGCGCCGCACCTCGTGGGCGATCTGGCCAAGGTCGAGCCGGTCGAGTTCGGCAATCCCTTCGAGCCGGCGTCGCGCGGCTGGATCATGGGCGACCGCAGCGCGCCCGGCCACATCGGCGACCCGCGCCACGCGACGGCGGAGAAGGGCGAGGCGCTCTTTCAGGTGTTTGCGGACGGCGCGGTGGCCATGCTCGAACGTGTGCTCAAGTGGGATGGCCAGAGCTGGGAAGGCTGACGCGGCAGGCGTCTCCCGGGCCGACGGAACGGTTCACTTCGCCTTTCGCGCGGCCAGAAACTGCTCCACGTATTTGCCCAGCATGTCGGCTTCCAAGTTTACCGCGTCGCCGACCTTGCGCTCGCGCAGCGCGGTCACGGCAAAGGTGTGCGGGATGATCCAGATGCGAAAGCCGGCCTTGGTCACGCCGGCCACCGTCAGGCTGATGCCGTCCACGGCGATGGAGCCTTTGAAGACGACGTAGCGCCGCACGTCCGGCGGCGCGGCAATGTCCAGCACGTGGTCCGCGCCGGCGCGTTCCCAGCGCGTGATGCGCCCAACGCCGTCCACGTGACCGGTGACGAAGTGCCCGCCCAGGCGGCCGCCGACGGCGAGCGAGCGCTCCAGGTTCACGAGCGCCCCGACGGCTGCGAATTGGAGATTCGTCCGCTCCCACGTTTCGCGCAGCAGGTCGAAGCGCAAGTGCTTTTCGCGCCCGCGCGTGGATTGCTTCACGACGGTCAGACAGCAGCCGTTCACAGCGACGCTGTCGCCGAGCTTCAGCCCGCGTCCCACCACGCGGCAGCGCACGGTCAACTGGATGCCCGCATCCGTCTGCCGCACCCCCGTCACCGTCCCCGTTTCCTCAACAATGCCCGTGAACATGATTTCGGTTCTTTCTGTTACTCCTACTCGCAATTCTGATCCTAATCCTGATCCTTCCCCACCCGCGCCGACAGCATCAAATCTTCCCCAACGCGGCGCCACTCGACCTCGCGCAGTTGAATCAGGTCCGTCAGCCGCTTCGCTCCTTCGCCCGCGACTCCGCGCCGTGCGTCGCGGCCACCGAGGATCTTGGGCGCGTAGAAAAATGCCACCCGCTGGGCCAAGCCCGCTTCCAAGAACGCCGCGTTCACCTCGCCGCCGCCTTCGACGAGCAGCCGCGTCACGCCCTCGGTTCCAAGCCTTTTAAGCAGCCAGCGCAAGTTGATGCGTCCGGTCTGCGCGGGAGCAACGACCACCCGGACCTGCCGGGCGAGCACCTTCACGCGTCGAGCCGGGGCCGCGCGGCTGACGACGACTGTCGTTGACGCAGCAAACTCATCGCTCGCGAGCATCGCGTTCGGCGGCGTGCGCGCCAGCGCGTCGAGCACGATGCGCCGGAGCGGCTTGCGGATACGTCCGCCGGAGCCGCGCGCGGTGAGGCTTGGGTTGTCGGCGAGCACGGTGTTGATGCCCACCAGCACGGCGTCGGATGCGAAGCGCAGTTGCATCCCCATGCGCCGGGCCGGCTCGCCGGTGATCCACTTGGATTCGCCGGACGCGGTGGCGATCTTGCCGTCGAGCGTCATCGCCGCCTTCACGGTCACGAAGGGCGTGCGCTGGACGATCCAGTGGTTGAACGCCTCATTCAGTCGCGCGGCCTCAGTCGCCACCTCACTGGCAGCTTCCGCCAAATCCACTTTCACGCCTGCGTTCCGCAATATCTCCAGCCCCTTGCCCGCGTGGTTGGGGTTGGGGTCCGTCGTGGCCACGACGACGCGCCGGATGCCGGCCGCAAGAATCGCCTCCGTGCAAGGCGGCGTGCGCCCGTGCGTGCAGCAGGGTTCGAGCGTCACGTAAAGCGTTGCCCCGCGCACGCGTTCGCCACGCCGGGCCGCGTCGCGTAAGGCCTCCACCTCCGCGTGGGGTCCGCCGGCGCGGCGATGCCAGCCCTCGCCGATGACCTTGCCACCACGCACCAGCACCGCGCCGACCATGGGGTTGGGCGAGGTGCGACCACATCCGCGGCGCGCCAGTTGCAGCGCACGGCGCAGGTGGGCTTCATCGGTTTGTGACCGGTTCACGTTGCAAGGCAAGCATTCGCGCCCCCGGTCCGTCGAGCGCGGAAACGTCATACGAACGCGGCGAAGAGGCTTTGCGCACAGGTCGTCCGCTGTTACTTTGACCAGCGTGGATTTGGCGACATACAAGGCGCGGCGACCGCGGCGCGATCAGGCAAGCCTGTTCGTGCTGGCCTTCGTATGCTCCGTGATTGTGCATGTGCTCGCGGTCGTGGCGTGGGAATACCGCGCGCACCTGCCGCAACTGGCCTGGTTGGACTGGCTCAAGGAGCACGCGGCGAAGCTCAATCCCGCCACGCTGATCATGAAGCTGGACGAGCCGAAACCGCTCCCCCCGGAGCTGGAGCGGATCGCCGCCGCGCTCAAACCGCCCCCGGCGGAGGAGTTGCCCATGCCCCAGCTCACCTTCGTGGATGTGGATCCTGCGCTCGCCGCGGAGCCGCCCAAGGACGCGAAGTTCTATTCCACCGTCAGCACAAAAGCCGCGAACCCGGACGCCAAGGTCGAATCCAATGTCCCAAAGATCGACGGCAAGCAGGAGCAGTTCGCCAAGGTGACGGACGTGACGAAGCCGCTGCCTCCCGCAGCGCCGCCGCCCGCGCCGCAGCCGAAAGCCCCGGCTCCGTCCCAGACCAAGACCGCCCCCGAGCCAAAACCCCAGCCGCCACCACCACTCGCGCCCAAGGTCACGCCTCCGCCCACCCCGCAGCCGCAGCCCAAACCCGTGGCCAAGCCCCAGCCCGCGCCACCGAAAAAGGTCGAGCCACAACCGCTTCAGCCCACGCCGCCACCTACTCCCAAGCCAGCCGGCGACACGCTGCCCAAACCCGAACCCACGCCGCCGCCAGCGCCCGCCCCCACGCAGGTCGCCAAGAACACCACGGATTTCCTCGGTTCACCGACGATGAACTCCAGCACGGCGAAACCCACGCCGCCGCCGGAAGCCGGTGACGCCGACACGAAAGTTTCCCGCCCACGCACGATCAAGGAAGCCCTCGCCCGTCGCGCCGAGAGCGGCCTTGTTGGCGAGAAAATGAAACAGGAAGGTGGCGTGAGAAACCTCGGCGTCAGTGCACTCGACGTGCGGGGCATGTCCTTCGGTGCCTACGACGCCGCGATCATCCAGGCCATCCAGCAGCGCTGGTATAGCCTGCTGGAATCACGTCCCACCCCACGCGGGAAGGTGGTGTTGGAATTTCGCCTCCACTTCGACGGACGGGTCACCGACATGAAAATCGGTGAGGCCGACGTGGGCGAGCTATACGCGCTGTTCTGCCAGAAGGCGGTGCAGGATCCCGCGCCCTTTCCCCGCTGGCCGAGTGACATGCGCCGCCAGCTGCAGGCCGATTACCGCGACGTGAAGTTCACGTTTTTCTACAACTGAAGGCCGTCACGGCGTCACGGCCAGCCGTTCCTCCGCCTGAGTGCCCCCCATCAGCACGCCTTGCTCCTTGTAGGTCTTGAGCATGAAGTGCGTGGAGGTCGAGATGACACCCTGAATGGTGGAAAGCTTCTCGGCGACGAAGGTGGCGAGCGAACGCAGGTTGTTGCCCTCCAGCACCACCAGCAGGTCGTAGCCGCCGCTCATCAGGTAGCAGGACTTCACCTCGTCATACTTCGCGATGCGCTCCGCCAGCCGGTCGAAACCGCCGCCCCGCTCGGGTGTGATCTTCACTTCGATGACCGCGCGCACCACATCTCCGCCGACCTTCTCCTCATTCAGCACCGTGCGGTAGCCGAGGATGATGCCATCGGCTTCGAGTGATTTGATCTTCGCGGCGACCTCAGCTTCGGAGAGGTTGAGCATCGCGGCGAGCTGCGCGGGTTTAAGCGAGGCGTCGTCGCGCAGCAGTTTCAGCAAAGTGTCCATGCGCAAGGTGTAGCGGGAAGGAGTGCGGCTGCGAAGACTTTTCCATGTTGCGGCCCGGTCGAAGGTGCTTCAATCCAACCAGTCAGCCATGAACCGAAAGCCGTCTGGTCCGCCGCTCGTTTTCCACAATGGCACCCTGGTGCTGCCGGACAAGCTACTGCCCGACGCCGTCGTCGTGTGCGAGGGCGGACGCATCACGCGCGTGGGTCGCGCCCGGAAGCTGCCGCGTGACGCAACGCTCGTGGATGCGAACGGCGGCTACATCGCGCCCGGCTTTGTGGACATCCACGTCCACGGCGGCGCCGGCGCGGACTTCATGGATGGCACGGCCGATGCCGTCCGCACCGCCTGCCGTGCCCACGGGCGGCACGGAACGACGACTATCTTCCCGACCACTACGACCGGTTCGCCCGCGCAACTCTCCGCGATGCTCAAGGCGTGCCTTGAAGTGCAGCGGATCGGGCCCGCCGCTGATGGCGCGCGCATCGCGGGCGTTCATTTCTACGGCCCCTACTTCGCGCCGGACAAGGTCGGCTGCCACTCGCAGGCTGGCCGCCGCGACCCGGAAACGCGCGAATATCGGCAGCACTTCGCCACCGGCATCATCCGTATCGCGACGTGCGCGGCCGAACTGCCGGGAGCGGAGGCGTTCTACCGCGAGGCGACACGGCGCGGCTGTCTCGTGACCTGCGGCCACTCGAATGCGACATGGGCGGAGATGGCCCGAGCCTTCCGTGCCGGAGTGCGCCACGTCGACCACTTCTGGTGTGCGATGAGTTCGGTCGCCTCCCTGCGGCAGCGCTATGGCACGCCGATGCAGGCGAGCATGGAGCAGTTCGTCCTCGCGCATGAGGCGATGAGCACCGAGGTCATCGCGGACGGCTGCCACCTTTCCCCGGAACTGCTGGAGTTCGCCTATCGTCAGCTCGGCCCGCACCGGCTGTGCCTCGTGACGGATGCGAACCGCGCGCTGGACATGCCGCCGGGCCGCTACCGCTTCGGCTGCGCGGCGGATGGCGAATGGATTGAGAGCGATGGACGCGTGGGCTTCGTGCCCGGTGGCGGCGCGCTGGCAAGCTCCGTTGTCGGCCTCGACACCATGGTGCGGAACATGAAGGCCGCAACCTCTGCATCCCTGCCGGATGTCATCCGCATGGCGAGCCTCACGCCGGCAGAACGCGCGGGCGTGGCTGCGGAAGTGGGCAGCCTCACGCCCGGGAAGCGCGCGGACGTTCTCGTGCTGGATCCACGGCTGCGGGTGAAACGCGTTTTCCTCAGCGGAGAGCCATTGGTGAAATAGCTGGGCATCTCAGCCGCGCCGCTTCAGCTCAGTATTTCCCGAATGACGTGCCCGTGGTCGATTTCCAGCCGCTTGCGGCCCGGCACTTCAAGGCGGCGCAAATCCAGCCCGAGCAGGTGGCAGACGGTCGCGTGCAAATCGGTGACGTAGTGACCTTCACCCTGCGCGTGGTAGCCCAGTTCGTCCGTCTCGCCGTGGACCACGCCGCGCTGAATGCCCGCTCCCGCCATCCAGATGGTGAAGCCATGCGGGTGATGGTCGCGGCCGTCCTTGTTGCCCCCACGCTGTTCCATGCCCGGCGTGCGGCCAAACTCGGTGCAGAAGACCACGACCGTCTCGTCGAGCAGACCGCGCTGCTTCAGGTCATGGAGCAAACCCGCCACCGGTTTGTCCACGCTCGCGCAGAGGCGAGTGTGGTTGTCCTTAAGCTTCGCGTGTGAATCCCAAGTCCCGTAGCCGCTGGGATAGACCTGCACAAACCGCACGCCGCGCTCGACGAGCCGCCGCGCGGCGAGCAGGCGCTGGCCGGCCTGCTTCGTCGCGTCAGCGTCGAGGCCGTAAAGCTTCTTCGTCGCTTCGGTCTCGGGCGCGAAGTCCAGCACCTCGGGGACGGCCATCTGCATGCGGAAGGCCAGCTCGTATGCCTTGATGCGCGCGCGCAAGGCGTCGTCCTGCGGATACTCGACGGCGGCGAGGCGGTTCAGCTTGCCGATGAGTTCATACTCCGCGCGCTGCTCGTCGGCGGTCTGGCGCGGGTCGCGCTGGCCGAAGGGCAGCGGGTTCTTCGGGTCGAGCGCGAGCGGCACGCCGCCGTGCTCGGGGCCGAGGTAAAGCGAGTTGATGCTCCAGTGCGTCGTGGAGTTCGTCGGCCCGCCGAGCACGACAAACTTGGGCAGGTTCTCGTTGAGCGTGCCGAGGCCGTAGTGAATCCACGCGCCGAGGCTGGGCTGCTGCTCGTCGAGGCGATGGCGGCCGGTGTGGATTTGGTTCTCGGCGAAATGGTCGTTGTCCGTCGTCCACATGTTGCGCACGAACGCGAGGTCGTCCGCGCACGACGCCAGGTGCGGCCACCAGTCGGTCATCTCCACGCCGCACTGGCCGCGCGGCGCGAAGCCCACCTGCATCGGGTAGATGCTCGGATACACGTCGCGCACGTTGACCTCCTGCGCGGGCACGGAGCGGAAGCGCTTGTGGTGCTTGTCGGATGTGAGCGGGTTCGCCAGCGGCGTCTTGTCGAAGGTCAGCCCGGCGTATTTGGTCAGCGCCGGCTTCGGGTCAAACGTCTCGACGTGGCTGTAACCGCCGCTGAGGAAAATCCAGATGACCGACTTGGCCTTGGGCGTGAAGTGCGGCCTGCCGTCGGTCGGGGAAAACTTCGGCTGGGCCGGAGAAGCCGCCTTCGCCACGCCGTCGTTGAACAACGTCGCGCCCAACGCCAGGCCAGTGAAGCCCAGGCCGAGGTCGGAGAGGAACATGCGGCGGGGCAGAGCGTGTGCCGGCGGTTTGCAACCGCCGTCCGTGGGCCTCGGCACGTCGGGCACGCTCGAACTGCGTCCCGGTTCAGACGGCGGTTGCAAACCGCCGGAACGAGCGCTGGCACAGGCTGACAGGACATTCATGGTGGCGTGTTCAGATAGCACAGACTGGTGCGGTGGAGGTGATACTCACCCGGCTTCAGGTATGCCTTGGCTGGGTTATCAGCGATGTAGCGCTGAAACTTGGCGAACTTCTCCGCATTCCGGACAAGGTGGTCGAAGTTATCCTGCCACCAAACCGGACCGTTCCGAGCGAGCAGGCGGTTCATGGCCGAGGCGCTGAAGCGCTTCCAAGAATGCAGGATTTCCTCCAAGTCCCATTTGCCCAGCGGCCGCACAAGGACATGGACGTGATTCGGCATGACGACGAAATCACCCAACTCGTAGCGAACGTCCCGTGTCGGCGATTTACAATCTTCGTCCGGTGCATCCACCGCGAAGTGATGCAACGCGGAAGCAACCATCTTCCTCAACTCCTCGCGCCGCAACAGGCATTCACCTTGGCCCGCATCCAGCCAGCGCTCAAACTGGGCGGTAAATCGCCGGTGATACTCCTGCTCAGCTTTCTCGGTCCAAGGCGGCGGATGAAACTGCAACCAAGTCTCCCGCTCCTCCGCCCATTTCTTGAGTGTCACTTGAGCCAACGAATCCGCCAGACGGAAGGTGACGAAATACCACTTCCCCGGCTGTCGCCAGTGCGGAAGCCAGTTCCGATAGCGGCGCACGGGAGCACCCTTGTCGAAGAAGACGGACTGCCGGGGCTGAGGTGCCCGTGCCGGCGGTTTGCGACCGCCGTCAGTGGGCTGAGACACCACGGACACGTTTGAAGTGCTGTGCGATTCGGACGGCGTTTGCAAACCGCCGGCACGCGCTATCGGCTTCGCCGGCATCATCGGATGGTGAGGAAGTCGTTTTGGTTGAGCAGCGCGCGGACGAGGCTTTCGCGAGCTCGCGCCTGCGATTTGGAATCGCCGTCCGTGGTGGACTTGGTTGCGATGGCATTTGAACTCTCAGCCCCTGCTTTAGGGGCAACCACGGGCGGCGGTTGCAAACCG
>CAZQEW010000027.1:41104-44199 GCA_964591495.1 uncultured Klebsiella sp. | reverse complement strand
CCGCTGTTGAACGCGGCTTCGAGGAACAGCTCGGGCGCCTTCGCGGCGATGATGAGGAACGCGGCCTTGGACCAGTTGTCATCAAGCGACGGATACGCGGCGACGAGCGCGGCGGCGGTGGCAGCATCCACGTCCTGCGCGGCGAGGGCGTTGAGCGCTTCGAGACGGACGCGGGCGTTGCCGTCCTGAACGAGCTTGAGCGCGGTGGCCTTGCTGTTCGGCGCGGTGACGGCGGCAGCGACGCGCACGGCGTTCTTGCGGACAGCTTCGTCCTTGTCATTCGCCGCGACGGTAAGGGTCGCGGCATCGAGCTGGCCGATGCGGCTGAGCGCGTAGAGCGCGGCGACGCGGGCCTGCGGCGCTTTCGGCGACGCGATGAGCTGCTTGAGCGCGGGGCCGGCTTCCGCCTTGTTTGCTTCAGCGAGCAGGCGCAGGGCGGTGGCGCGGGTGTGGTCGTTCACACTTTCGAGCGCCTTCACGAGGTCGGCGGGAGCAGCCTTCGCGAGGTTGGGCACCTCGAGCTTCTTCGCCTGCTTGTGGTCCACGCGCCAGATGCGGCCGTAGTAGTGGTCGCGGTCGGGGCGGATGGCGGCGTTGCGGGGGCCGTGCTTGGGGCCGCGCGTGTCGTTGTGGATGATGGCCTGGTTGCAGAAGTCCACGACATACATCGCGCCGTCCGGGCCGGTGCGGACTTCGATGGGGCGGAACCAGAGATTCCGGCCGGCGATGAATTCCATCTCCTCGCGCGCGGCTTCCTTCGTGCCCAAGTAGCTCGCGCCGGCGGGCTTCACGAACTCGTGGTGCAGCAGGTTGATGGTCGGCTCGGTGGTGAAGTAGCTGTAGTTCCACTGCGCCGGCCAGGTGCCGCCGTCGTAAATCACGCAGCCCGCCGCCGCCGTGAAGCTGCCCACCCAGTCAATCTGCACATACGGCAGCGAGTCGTAGGGAATCAGCGGGTAGCTCTTCGGGCTTGGTTTCGCCACGCTGAAACTGGGCAGGCCCTTCACGCCGGCCTTCGCGAGCTGGCTCTCGGCCATCACCGTGTGCATCACGAGGCTGCCGCTGGTGGGCTGGGTCCAGAACACTTCGTTGTCCCACGCGATTTGCAGGCCCCAGGTGTTGCCGCCCTTCGAGGAATACTGCTCAAACGCGGAGCCGTCCGGCTTGAAGCGCACCACGCCGGAGCCGCAGCCGCCGAAGTCCTTGGAGCCGTCGCCGCTCTTCACGCTGCTGGTGCCGCTGTAACCGTGCGTCCCGTAAATCCAGCCGTCGAAGCCCCAGCGCAGGTTGTTCAGCACGGCGTGCGTGTCGCGGGTGCCGAGGTTCGTGTAGAGCTTCTCGACCTTGTCGCCCTTGCCGTCCCCGTTGGTGTCGCGGATGAACAGCACGTCCGGCGGCTGTGCGACGATGACGCCGTCGCGGTGGAAGACGAAGCTCGTGACCAGTTCGAGGCCGTCGAAAAACACCTCCTTCTTGTCCATCACGCCGTCGCCGTTCGTGTCGGTGAGGATGGAAATGCGGTCGTAGGCCGGGCGTTCGTAGCGGCCCTCGGCATTGATTTTCGCCTCGGGCTGCCAGCGCTGGACGTAATCGCTCGGCGCGGGCGCGTAACGGCCGTCGGGATACTCGGGCGTTTCGCAAACCCACATGCGGCCCGCCGGGTCCCAATCAATGTTCATCGCCTTGTTGAAGAGCGGTTCGCTCGCGACGAGCGAGACCTTGAACTCGGGATGGATATCGAGCGTGGGGAGAATATCCGCCGGCTTCGGCGTGCCGCCCTCGGGGTAACGCAGCGCGGCGATTTCCTCGGGCTTCGCGAACGCGTCGAGTTGCGCGCGCTGACCGGCCCACGCGATGCCGCGCAGCAGCACGGCGCGGTAGGCGAGATGGTTGAAGGTGGCGTTCTTGTGCCCGAGCAGGCTGGTGAACGCGCGATACGGCTTCCCGCCCTCGCGCTGGTTTTCGAACGTCCACATCTGCGGCTGGATGTCATACACGCTGATTTTGCCGGCGGCAGGCTGGGCGTTCTTCTGGTTGCGGCGATTCTCCGCCATGTGCGGCGTGTAAGCCGCGCCCAGCACGGTCACGCGCGGGTCCATGTCGAGGTCGTAGTAGATCTCGTCATCGATGTCGAAGTTCGCCGTGCCCACCGAGATGGGATGCGTGCGGTTGACGTAGTAGAAGGAGAGTTTGCCCTCCAGCCACTTGGTCTTCCCATGCACCCACGAGCCGCCGATGACGGACTTCCAGTAGTCCGAGCCGTCCTCGATGCTGCGCGTGGGCACCGCCGCCGTGTGCAGCACCACCACGCCGCCGCCGCGCTTGAGGAAGGCCTCGAAGCCATCGCGCAACGGCCCCTTCGGGAACGCCCCGCCGTCCTGCGCGAACATCACGAGCACGTCGGTCTTGGCCAGTTGCTCGGCGGTGGGCAATTCCAGGCCGCCGTCCACCTTCAGGCCGCGCTGGGTGAGGAGCTGGGTCCACTCGCCGAGGAAGCGCGGGTGCGCATGGACTTCCTGGCCGCGATTCGATTGCCCGCCGCGGATGAACACGCGGAGCGGTTCGGCGGCGGAGAGGGCGGCAACGGCGAAGAGCAGCGCCAGCGTGGAAAAGAAACGGTGCTTCATGGCAATGGTGTCGTTAAGTCCGGTGATTAAACAGCCGGACCGCGAGGAAAGCAACGGCCTGACCACCTGCGCGGCGCACCTGTGGATATTGCGGATGCACCCGCTGGCCCGGTTCACTCCGGCAGAGCGGGCCGGTTGAACTCAGTCCTTGCTCGCGCGCACATCAAGCGCGTCGCGCAGGCCGTCGCCGAGGAAGTTCAGGCAGAAGAGCGTCGCGCTGAACGCGCCGGCGGGGAAGACCAGCATCCACCAGTATTCCTCCATCCGGTCCGCGCCGTCCTTGATCATCGAGCCCCACGAGCTCATCGGCGGCTGCACGCCGAGGCCGAGGAAGCTCAGGAACGCCTCCAGCAGCATCACCGCCGGCACCGTGAGCGTGGTGTAAACGATCACCGGCCCGAGCACGTTGGGAATCATGTGCCGCAGGATGATGCGGCGCTTGCGCAGGCCCAGCGCGTGTGCGGCCTC
>CAZQEW010000027.1:0-41094 GCA_964591495.1 uncultured Klebsiella sp. | reverse complement strand
GCGGCGCACGATGCGCGCCATGGTGAGCCATTCCACCGCGCCGATCGCGGCGAACAACAGCCACAGCTCGCGTCCGAGCCACACGGTCAACAGGATCACGAAGAGCGTGAACGGCAGCGCGTAGAGGATGTCCACGAACCGCATCATCACCGCGTCCAGCTTGCCGCCGATGAAGCCGGAGATGGCCCCGTAAAGCACGCCGATGGTGAGTGCCACGCCCGTCGCGCACAGGCCGACCATGAGCGAGACACGGCCGCCATAGAGCAGCCGCGTAAACTGGTCGCGCCCGAGGTGGTCCGTGCCAAGCCAGTGCTTGGCGGAGGGCGGGGCCGCGCCAAGCGCGAGGTCCTGCGCGTCGTAGGCGTGCGACAGCGCTGGAATCTTCGCCGCGTTGCCGACTAGCGGGAGCATGGGCGCGGCGGCACAGATGAGACCCAACGCCGCCACGATGAACGCGCTGGCCAGCGCGAGCCGGTTTTTCCGCAGCCGGGCCCAAGCGTCCTGCCATAAGGAGTGGCCGGCTTCGACTGGCTCCGCGAGCATGGCGATTGGGGTGGGAGAGGGCATTTCAGTTAGCCGCGAAAGGGCGCAAAAAGCGCAAAGCTACTCCTTCGCCGGCTCCTTTGCTTTCAATTGCGCCTGCAACGCGGCGAGGCGGGCTTCATACTTCACGACGATGTTTCGGTAGACCTCGGCGAAGCGGACACCTTCCACCAGGTAGTAATGCAGCCGGCCAAACAAAAGCACACACGCCACGTAGGCGAAGGCCGGTTCAGCATGGTCGTCGGCATAGAACTTCCACATCAGCAACACGGAGCCGATGGCGAAAGCCCAGTCATAGCCGGTGTAAAACCGCGCTTTCGCCGAGGCTGGGTCCCGGAAGTAGCTCACGATGTATTGCTCGTGGGGCGTGAATTGGGTGGCACCTGATTCGCTCATGGGGTCGGCAGATTGATCGGCGTTGCTTCAGCAAAATGCTTCTTTGCGATTCTTTGCGCCCTTTTGGGGCAAAGGTTTTCCTCTGCTTTCATTCCAGCCTCACCCTTGGGTTGAGCCAGGCCTGTGCAATGTCCACGGCGAGGTTGAAGAACAGGATGATGGCGGAGAAGAAGAAGACCGTGCCGCCCACTACCGGGATGTCGCGGTCAAAGACGGAGCCGACGAAGTATTTCCCGAGGCCGGGAATGTTGAAGACGGTCTCGATGACGAACGAGCCGGTGATGAGGCCCGCCGCCGCCGGGCCGAGGAAGGTGACCACCGGCAGCAGCCCGCCGCGCAACGCGTGCCGCGTGAGGATGCGCAGGCCGGACGCGCCCTTGGCCCGCGCCGTGCGGATGAAGTCCTGGCCCATGATCTCCAGCATCCCGCCGCGCGTGAGCCGCGCGATGTAGGCGGCGAGGTGGCAGCCCAGCGTAAGCGCGGGCAGCACGCGGTCACCGGGCGTGTTCCAGCCCGAAGTATGAAACCAGCCGAGCTGCAGCGCGAAGAGCAGCACCGCCAGCGGCCCGAGCACGAACGTGGGCAGGCACACGCCCACCATTGCGGCAGACATGGGCACGTAGTCCTGCGCGGTGTTGGGCCGCTGCGCCGCAACCATTCCGGCGGGCACCCCGAGCGCCAGCGCGATGAGCAGCGACCACGCGCCCAATTCCAGCGACACGGGGAACGATTCGCGGATGATTTCCCCGACGGTGCGGTTCGAGTGCCGGATGGACGGCTGCGTGCCGGTGACGAGCGACTTGAGGAAGTTCACGTATTGCTCGCTGACGGGCTTGTCCAACCCGTAGTGGGCTTCCAGGCGCTTGAGAATCTCCGGTGGAATGCTTTTCTCCGCCGTGAACGGGCCGCCCGGCGCGTGGCGCACCATGAAGAAGGTCAGGGTGGCCACTGCCCAGAGCACCGGGAGCGTCTGCAGCAGGCGGATGAGGAGGAAGCGGGCCATCAGGGGGCAGGTGCGTGGCAGTTTGCGCGGGGCGGCCCGGCGTTGGCCGGGGTGCCCGCCCGCTGAGGAACTGGGTGCATCAAATTCATTTCGCTTCAGCCAACCGTCCGCTAGCTTCACCGCTCAGCCAGCGCGCAAACAACCCATGAAACGCAGGACTCTTGCCCACCCGCCGGGCCATGGTCAACCCGCCATGCGCGTTGCCGCCGTGCAGATGAAGTTTGTGGCGACCGTCGCTGGCAACGTGGCCAAGCTGGAAGCCGCGCTCGCCCACGCCGTGCGGCGGAACGCGGATGCCGTCCTGTTCCCCGAGTGCGCGACCACCGGCTACAACCGCGATTTCACGCGGCTGTCGTGGCCGCAGGTGCAGGCCGCACTGGGGCGCGTTGGCGCGCTGGCGGCGAAGTTCGGTGTCAACGTGCTGCTTGGCTCGCCGGTCTTCCGGCGTGGGCGGTGGCAAAACTGCCTGGTAGTCTTTGATCGGCGCGGGCGGGTCATTCACTGCTATGCGAAGTGCCAGCTCACGGAACGTGACCGGCGGTTCTTTGCACCGGGAAACTCCCTCGCGCTGTTCAAGCTGGATGGTGTGCCCTGCACTGCGATCATCTGCCACGAGCGGCGTTACCCGGAGCTGGTGCGGCTTGCAGTGATGGCCGGGGCGCGCATTGTCTTCCACCCGAACGCCGGGCTCGATGCGCTCGCCGTTTCGCGGCGCAAGCGCGGCGGGCGAGACGGCATCGCAGTGAGGGCGTTCGAGAACGCGGTGTTCTACGTCTTCGCCAATTCCGTCGGCCCGCAGGGCGATGGCTTGTGGTCGGCGGGTGACTCGAAGATCGTCGCGCCCGTCGGCCGCGTGCTGGCGCTCGCGGACAATCGCTCCGAACAAGTCATCCTCGCCAACCTCGACTTGGCGCAGGCCACCGGCAAATATGCCGTCGACAGCCTCGACCACCCGCGCTTTCTCGCGGCGGAGTGGCGGCGGATGGTCCGCCAAGTGCGAGCACAGGCGAAATGTAACTCGTCAATCGAATGAAAGCTCTTCTCGGATCCCTTCTAATCAGTGTGCTAGCCGTTCAGGCTGCCGAGTTCCCGCCCTTCACCGCCGGCAAAAGCACCGTCTCCTTCACCGCGCTGCCCAAGCAGGCCGAGGCGGACGAAGTGAAGTGGCGGCTGCACTCGGTCGAGAATCCCGGCGCGTTCGACCTCGCGAAGGAGAAGTTCCAGCTCATCGTCCCGCCCACTTACCAGCACGCCGACAAGTGGGGCGTGTTCCTCTGGATTTCCCCCGGTGACACGGCGGCCATCCCGGCGGACTGGGAGCCGGTGCTGGCGGCGCGCAAGCTCCTCTTCGTCGGCGCGCTCAAGTCCGGCAATCCGCGCAACATCTTCGACCGCGTGCGCCTCGCCGTGGCCGCGAACGTCGCGATGCGCGAGCGATTCAACGTGGACGGCCGGCGCGTGTATGTGAGCGGCCACTCCGGCGGCGGCCGCGTGGCGAGCATGGTGGGCGTGGCCTACGCGGACATGTTCAGCGGGACGATGCCCTTCATGGGCGTGAACTTCTACGCGGACATTCCGGCGGGGGACGGCAAGACCACTTACGGCGCGAACTTCATCCCTGACGACGAGGTGCTGGCCATCGCCAAGAAGTTCTGCCGCTACGCGCTGGTAACGGGCGAAAAGGACTTCAACCGCGCCGGGACAAAGACGCTCTTCGAGCAGGGGTTCAAGAAAGAAGGTTTCGCCCACGTGACCTACTTGGAGGCGCCGGGTGTGGGTCACAACCTCCCGCCCGCCAAGTGGCTCGAACAGGGGCTGGACTTTCTCGACACCGGCAAGGATGTGAAAGCCGGAGCCGCGCAGTGATGGCCAAAAAGCGGGCAGGGTCGGCCAAAACCCGCGGAGTCGCCCGCCGGTCACAGGGCTATCCACAGGCAGCGTTCAGTTCACGCGATGAACTGCGGCCGGCGAGTGTCCGGCTGAACCAAGACAACCCATATGATCAAGTTTGCCGAGCTGCTCATCTTCCTCTTCGCCGCGAGCCTGCCCGTGACCTACGTGCTGCTCATGCGCCATTACATCCTCAAGAACGAGGCCGAGGACCTCGCCGACCTCGCCAAGTCCGGCCCGCTTGAACCGCACGAGTGCTGCTGTGAAATCGCCGCCAAGGCGCTCGCCGGCCAGGGCGAGGCGCGCGAAGCGGTGGCCGCGCACTAAGGCGCAGCGCGACCCGCCCGGCCCTGTCGGCGGACGGACTTGTCGATTGCAGTCCGCCGGCTCGTCGGCTACCAAGTCGCCATGCGTTTCATCGGCAGCGTCATCGAACGGCTGCAGCGGCACCCGAAGCGGATTGTCTTCCCGGAAGGCACGGAGCCGCGCGTGTTGCAGGCGGCCCGGCAGTTCTGCTCGCTCCAGCTTGGCGCGCCCATCCTGCTCGGCGACCGCACCCGCATCAAACGCGCCGCCGAGGCGCTCAACCTCTCCCTCGCCGGCATCCGCATCATCAATCCCGAGGAAAGCGAGGAGCTCGACCGCTTCGCCGCCGTCTATGAACGCCTTCGCCGCGCGAAAGGCGTGCAGCACACAGAAGCGCTCGACGTCATGCGCCGCCCGAATTTCTTCGGCGCAATGATGGTCGCCATGCGCCAGGCGGACGGCCTCGTCTCCGGCGCGAGCGAGACCTCCGGCAGCGTGCTGCGGCCCGTCTTCCAGATCATCCGCCTCGCGCCCGGCTACAGCTCTGCCTCAAGCTGCATGGTGCTGGAAGTCGAGGACACGCGCTTTGGCCACCAAGGCGCGCTCCTCATGGCAGACTGCGGCGTCATTCCGGACCCGACCGTCGAGCAGCTCGCGGACATCGCCATCTCCAGCGGTTTTCTTGCCCGGCAGCTCCTCGGCATCCGCCCGCGCGTCGCGATGCTTTCCTTCTCCACCAAGGGCAGCGCCAACCATCCTTCCGCCCAAAAGATGGAGGCCGCCACCGCGCTCGCCCGCCAGCTCGCCGCCCAGCGCGCGCTGGAAGCCGACTTTGAGGGCGAACTCCAGGTGGACGCCGCGCTGGTTCCCGAAATCGCTTCACGCAAGCTTCCGGAAAACGCCGTCGCCGGCCGCGCGAACGTCCTTGTCTTCCCCGACCTGAACTCCGGCAACATTTCCAGCAAGCTTGTCCAGCACGTCGCCCGTGCCAATGCCTACGGCCAGATTCTCCTCGGCCTGGACATGCCGGCGGCGGAGATTTCGCGCGGGGCGAACTCGCACGACATCCTTGGCGTCGCCGCCATCGTCGGCCTGCAGGCCATTGAGTATCGCCTGCTATACCCCGACGCTGGGTCGCATGTGACGGGGCCGTAAGCAGGTGCGGTTGCACTGCTTCCCCAACCACATACCTTCAACTGAGAATTGCCGATTTGAAATTCCTCGCCGCCGCATGAACCTCGTCACCCCACGCGTCTTCATCGCCGCCACGCGCCAGAACGACGGCAAGACAACCACCTCGCTCGGCCTCCTCTCCGCTCTGCTCGGCCAGTTCCCGCGCGTCGGCTACATCAAGCCCGTGGGCCAGCGCTTCGTGGAAATCGCCGAGCACAAGATTGACGAGGACACGGTGCTGATGGACGCCGTTTACAAGCTCAACTGCCCGCTCGTGGACATGAGCCCCATCGCCGTCGAGCCGGACTTCACCCGCAAATATCTCGCCGAGACGAACTACGACACGCTCGTCCGCCGCATCCAGAAATCCTTTGACCGCGTGGCGTGGGAGAAGGACTTCGTGCTCTGCGAAGGCTCCGGCCACGCGGGCGTCGGCGCGGTGTTCGACCTCTCGAACGCCCAGGTTGCCAAGGTGCTCGGCGCGAAGGTCGTCATCGTCACGCGCGGCGGCATCGGCAAGCCGGTGGACGAGGTCGCGCTCAACCAGGCGCTCTTCGAGAAGCACGGCGTCGAAATCATCGGTGTCATCGTGAACAAGGTGCTGCCCGACAAGCTGGACTACATCGGCGAGTTCGCCCGCAAGGGACTCAAGCGAAAGGGCCTTGAGCTGCTCGGCGTCCTCCCGCACATGCCGCTGCTCTCCAAGCCCACGATGGCTTCCATCCGCGACGAACTGGACGCCGAGGTGCTTAACGGCCGCAAGCGCCTCACCAGTGTCGTCGAGGACATCGTCGTCGGCGCGATGAGCGCGAACAACGCGGTGCGCTTTTTCCAGCGCGGCACGCTCGTCATCACGCCCGGCGACCGCGAGGACCTCGTGCTCGCCGCCGCGGCCGCCGCACAGGCCAACCCGCAGGAAGCGCTCGCGGGCATCGTGCTCACCGGCAACCTCCGCCCCGGCGCGGCGGCGTTGGAAATCATCCGCAAGCTCGACTTCCCCGTGCTGCTCGCCGAGGCGGACAGCTATGAAGTGGCCTCGAAGGTCCACGACATCATCGTCAAGACCCGCCCCGACGACGCCGAGAAAATCGCCGTCATCCGCGACCTGATAGCGCAGCACGTGGACGTGGCGAAGCTGGTGGCGGCGCTGTGACAAATGCCATTTGGGTGAAGTGCAACCGAGCCAATGCAACCAAGCCGTCTACAAGCCACTCATGCCGGGAAGAGGTTCCTCATCGAGGATGGAGGCGGAGGCGTCGGTTACTACCTCTACGTTTTCGACAACGGTCGCTGCACCCATGATTATCTTCAGGACACGGTTGACCTCGCAAAGCTATGCGCGGCTGAAGAGTTCGGAGTTCCGCTTCAGAACTGGAACATGTCGGCCGAATCATGAACGCATGATGCTATGCCGTATTTTCCTTCCCCCTCCGCGGAGTAAAGGGAGAAAGAGCAAGTCCCCCGTGCCTGCCACAATTCTGCATCACCGAGCTTTTGCGTCATCGCGTTGAACCCATTCCCCCAGACCCTATCCGCTAGACCCTATCCCCCATTCCCCATCTCCCATGCCCTTAACCATCCCCCTCAACGCCACCCTCGCCACCCTCCCCACCTACCAGCCTGGCCGTCCCATCGAGGAGGTCGCGCGGGAAATCGGTCGGCCCGCCAGCGACATCATCAAGCTCGCGTCGAACGAAAACCCGCTCGGCCCCTCGCCCAAGGCGCTCGCCGCGATTCAGGCCGCCGCCGCCAGCGTGCATCTCTACCCGGACGGCAACGCCTTCTACTTCAAGCGCCGCCTCGCCGAGAAGCTGTGCGTCGAGCCCACCAACCTCATCCTCGGCAACGGCTCGAACGAAATCATCGAGTTCATCGGCCACGCGCTCATGGCCCCCGGCACCGACGTGGTCGTATCGCAATACTGCTTCGCCATCTACCCCATCATCACGAAGATGGCCGGCGCGAATCTCATCACCGTCCCCGCGCGCGGCCTGGGCCACGACCTGCCCGCCATCCTCCGCGCCATCACGCCGCAGACGCGCGTGCTCTTCGTGGCGAACCCGAACAACCCCACCGGCACCCTCGCCACGCGCGCCGAGGTGGTGGAGTTGGTCAACAACGTCCCACCCCATGTCCTGCTCGTGATGGACGAGGCTTACATCGAGTTCCTCGACGACCCGGTGAACCTCATCCCGCTCATCACCGGCGGCACGAAGCCGAACCTCCTGCTCATGCGGACATTCTCGAAAATCTACGGCTTGGCCGGCACGCGCGTCGGCTACGGCATCGGCACACCGGAGTTGATTGCGGCGTTTGAGAAGGTCCGCCAACCCTTCAACCTCAACAGCCTCGCCCAAGCCGCCGCCCTCGCCGCGCTCGACGACGATGAGCATGTCCGCCGCACCCGGGCGACCAACTTCGCCGGCGTGAACTACCTGCAGACCGCCTTCGAGCAGCTCGGCATCGAGTTCGTGCCGACGGCGGGCAACTTCATCCTCCTGCGCGTCGGCGATGGCGCGCGCGTCTTCAGCGAGCTGCAGAAACTCGGCGTCATCACGCGGCCGATGGCGGGCTACCAGTTGCCTGAGTGGCTGCGCGTGAGCGTGGGGACGCCGGCGGAGAATGAGCGCTTCCTCGCGGGCCTGAAATCGGTGCTGGGCAAGTGAGCGCTCGCGCGTCTGGCGGCGGGCGAAGTTTCTCGTTGAATCCCGTCCGGCCCTTGCCCCTTATTTACGCCGCGACCGCCAGCGCCCATCATAGTGAAACCCACCGACCTCCGCGGCATTCTCCAATACATCCCGCGCTTCCGCGAGAAGACCTTCGTCATCGCCGTGGATGGCGCGGTGGTGACGGATGAGAATTTCGCCAACCTGCTGCTCGATGTCGCCGTCCTGCGCTCGCTGAACATCCGCGTGGTGCTCGTCCACGGCGCGGCGGCGCAAATCCAGGCGCTCGGGGCGGAGCGCGGCATCCTTCCCTCGAACCTCGACGGCACCGGCATCACGGACGCGCCGACGCTCCAGCTCGCGCTGACCGCCGCCAACCGCCTCACGCACGAGATCCTCGAGGGTTTGTCCACCAACGACCTCCGCGCCGCCACGCCCAACGCCGTGATCGTCTCTCCGCTGGGCATTCTCCAGGGCGTGGACCACCTCTTCACCGGCAAGGTCGAGCGCGTGGACACGGAGATGCTCCAGACGCTCCTCGCCGCCGGCATCACGCCGGTCATTCCGCCGCTGGGCTTCGATGGCGACGGCAAGACCTACCGCGTCACCTCGGACACGATTGCCGTGGTCATTGCCACGGCGTTGAAGGCCGCCAAGATCATCTTCATCACCACCAGCGACGGCCTGTTCCACCAAGGCAAGCTCCTCAAGCAGATTCTCGCGGCCGACCTGCGCGCGCTGATTGAAAAAAAGGAGCTTTCCCCCGAGGACACCGCCCGGGCCCGGGCGGCCGCCGCCGCGTGCCTGCAAGGCGTTCCGCGCGTGCACCTCATCAACGGCCGCACCGATGAATCGCTGCTCGCCGAGGTGTTCTCCAACGAAGGCGTGGGCACGCTCATCTACGCCGACGAGTTCCAGCAAATCCGCCCCGCGCAAAAGAAGGACATCCGCGCCCTGCTCCGCCTGACGAAGAACTCCGTGCTCAGCGATGAGCTGGTGAAACGCACCCGCGCCAGCATCGAGAAGCAGCTTGGCGACTACTACGTCTTCGACATCGACCGCAACCCCGTTGCCTGCGTCGCGCTGCACATCTATCCCGAGGTGAACAAGGGCGAGCTGGCCTTCCTGTTCGTCGCGCCATCGCATGAAAACCAGGGCCTGGGCAAGAAGCTCATCCAGTTCGTCGAGAACAAGGCGCGCGAGCTGGGCCTCAGCGAACTGGTCACGCTCTCCACGCAGGCGTTCACCTACTTCCAGAGCAAGGGCGGCTTCACGGAGGGCACCCCCGACGACCTGCCGCCCGTGCGCCGCGAGAAATACGAGCAGAGCGGCCGCAAGTCCAAGGTGCTGGTGAAGAAGCTGGCGAAGGCCGGTTAGCGGCTACTTCCCCGCAGGTTTCGGAGCCGCCTTGAAAAACGCTTCGGCATCCTGCTTGGGGTCAAAGTCCTTGGTCAGGCCGAATTTCTCGCGCAAGTGTGCGGCGGCGTTGGGTCGGTAGCTTTCCTTGCCCGCCATCGGCAGCGTCACCGTCTCCCGCTGCGCGTCGGTGCGGCCAAACCGGAGGTGGACCTCACCGTTTTCCAGCGAGATCGAGCCACCCTGCCGGACGAACTCGGACATCAGCGAGCGGAGCTTGGGATCGTCCGCCCCGAGTTTGTCGAACTCCGGCTTCGGATACGGCCAGCGGAACCTGAGCTGCTGCCCCGTCAGGGTCAGGAACGCCCCGGGCCGTGCCAGTGACGCGTTGATCAGTTCGCGCTCCGCGGCGGTGGCTTTGCCGCGCATTTCCACCTCCCAGCCCCGCCGGATTACATCGTTTGCCGCCGTGAGCAGCTTCCGGACATTGCGGATGGTCACCCGCTGCGTGCCGCAAGGCTGGCCCTGGTCGTTCAGGTAGAACTTCCCGTTCTCGACCCGCACGTTGGCCACGAGCAAGGCCAACAGGTTGGTGGTCGCCCGGCGCTGGGCTTCCTTCAGCGAGTCCGTCTCCGGCACCGCGCTGCTCGCAAGGGCATCCTTGAACGCTCCGATGTTCAGCTCGAAAATCCAGTTGGCGAAGAAGAACGTGCGCTGGCCGCTCATCACGTCCGCAAGCTGCTCGCGCTCCTTCTCGCTCAGTTGCGTGACGTCGTCCGCGCCGTAGAGGCCGTGGTAGGTCTGGTGTATCAGCAGGGTGTCCGCCGCCGCGTCGTGCTCGTAGGTCGCCGTCTGCCGCTCGAACTCAATGCAGCCGGTCACGGCCAGGGCGACGGCGAGAAGGGCGAACATTCGGCGCATGCTTGCTGTCTAGCCCAGCCCGGCGGCATTGCCAAGCCCTCCGCCCGCAGCAACGCAGAGCCCGCGGTTCAATACACGTCACGCTGGTAGCGCTTGTCCTTCTTGAGCGCGGCCACGTAGGCGTTGGCTTCCTCGGCGGTCTTGCCGCCAGCAGTCTGGATGACTTGGTGCAGCGCGGCATCCACATCCTTGGCCATGCGCGAAGCATCACCGCAAACGAAGAAGCCGCCACCTTCCTCCAGCCACGTGTAGAGTTCGTTCGCGTGGTCCAGCATCCGGTTCTGCACGTAAATCTTCTCCGCTTGGTCGCGGCTGAACGCGAGGTCTAGCCGGTGGAGAGTCCCCTCGCGCTGCATCACCTCGATTTCCTCGCGGAAGAGAAAGTCCGTCGCCGCCCGCTGGTCGCCGAAGAAGAGCCAGTTCTTCCCCTTCGCGCCGGACGCGCGCCGCTCTTCGAGGAACGCGCGAAACGGTGCGATGCCCGTGCCGGGGCCGACCATGATCATCGGCGCGTCCGGGTTCGCGGGCGGACGGAAGTTTTTGTTGTGATGCACGAAGACCGGCACCGCGCCGCCCGCCGACACGCGCTCGGCGAGGAACGTCGAGCACACGCCTTTGCGCGAGCGGCCAAACGAATCGTAACGCACCACGCCGACGCAGAGATGCACTTCGCCGGGATGGGCCTTCGGGCTGGAAGAAATCGAGTAAAGGCGGGGCTGAAGCTTCTTCAGGAGCGCGACAAACTCCGTAGGGCTGAACTTCGCCGACGGGTGCGCGTGCAGGAGGTCAATGATTTCGCGGCCCCAGAGAAACTTGGTCAACTCGCCGTTCGCACCAGGCGCGGTGAGCTTCTGCAACTGCGCGTCGCCGCTCTTTTCCGCCACGGCCTTCAGCAGGGGCAACGGGATGCGGGTGATTTCGTAGTGATGAACCAGCGCCTCGCGCAGCGGGGTTTCCTTGCCGCCGCGGTCGGGCACCGGTTCCTCGCCGGAGCGGCCGAGCGCGCGAAGAAGCTCCTCGGCCAGTTCGGCGCAGTTCGTGGCGCGCACGCCAAGCGCATCGCCCGCCTCGTAGCTCAGGCCAGAACCTTCGAGCGAAAAGGCGAAGTGCCGCGTGTCCTTGGCGGAGCCTTCGCCGTTGAGCCGGACGTTCGCCAGCAGCGGCGCGGGGAAGGGATGGGATTTCGAGTAAGTGGGCGCGGTCTTTGCCTGGACGGTTTCAACCACCGGGGCCGCCGGTGGTGCAGGGGCAGCCGCCGGGGCCAGCGCGCTCAACGCGCCGTTCATCCACTTCGCAAAAGCCTCCTCATACTCCACATCGCAATCCGTGCGCGGGTGAACGCGCGTCGCGCCGAGCTTCGCCAGCCGTTCGTCCACGCTTTTGCCGAACG
The DNA here is from genome assembly GCA_964591495.1 of uncultured Klebsiella sp. Taxonomy (GTDB): domain Bacteria; phylum Verrucomicrobiota; class Verrucomicrobiia; order Limisphaerales; family SXTU01; genus SXTU01. The sequence goes on along the minus strand of CAZQEW010000027.1, from coordinate 29,450 downwards.
CGCAGAACTTCGGGTAGTTCGAATCGCCCAGCGCGAGCACGGAGAACTTCGTCTGCGCCAGCTTCGGCGCAGCGTCGCTGTTGAGAAAATCCCAGAACGCCCTCGCATTGTCCGGTGGCTCGCCGTCGCCGTAGGTGCTCGTGATGACCAGCAGCGCCGACTCAGACGAGAGCTGCGCAGTCGCATACTTGCCGAGGTCCTGCACCGTCGGCGCGAAACCGCGCTTGCCGGCCTCCTTCGCGATGCGCTTGGACAGGTTCTCCGCGTTGCCCGTCTGCGAACCGAACACGATGGTGAGCGGCGTCAGCGGCTTGGCGTCGGCGATTGGCGATTGACCATTGGCCATTGCCGGCTGCGGCGCACGCGAGAACAGCCCAGCGAGGAAACCGTTGAGATACGCGCGCTGCTCGGGAGTGAACGGTGCGTTGTCCGGCAGGACGGGGACGAATTGATTCATGTGAGGAAATCCCAAGCTCCAAGTTCCAAATCCCAAAGAAGCTCCAAGCTCCAAACACCAAGGCAGGCGCTCGGATCCGTTTGGAGCTTGGCCGTTGGAGCTTCTTTGGAACTTGGGATTTGGAGCTTCTCATCGGTTCATTCGGAGAACATTTCCTGAAGTTGCTTCACCTCATGCCGCCGCGTGAAGGCCGCGAAGGTTTCTCCGGGCTGGCGTTTCGCCTGATACGTCTTCAACACGCGCTCCAGCAGCGCGGGCAAATCGCTGAAGGGAATGCCGCTGAAGACCTGCTTGCCGATGGCCGCATCCGCGCCCGTGCCGCCGCCAAAGACCACGTGGTAGCCCTCGCTGCTCGCGGGGCCGACTTTCACGCCCTGCAACCCGATGTCGCCGACATAGTGCTGCGCGCAGGAGTTCGGGCAGCCGGTGAGGTGGATGTTGATGGGGTGGTCGAGCTGGAGCTTTTGGTTGAGGTGCGCGCCGAGCGCGACGGCCTGGCCCTTCGTGTCAGTCGCGGCCCACTTGCAGCCGGTGTTCCCCGTGCAGGCGACGAGCCCACCGAGGACGTTCGTCGCCTCGTGATGCAGGCCGATGCGAACAAGCTGGCGCTTCACGGTCTCGACGAACGCGTCCGGCACATCGGGGATGAGCACGTTCTGCCACGGCGTGAGACGGAGCGCGCCGGAACCGTAGTTCGCCGCGAGGTCCGCGACGCGGCGCATCTGCTTCGTTGATAGCACACCGACGGGCACGACCACGCCGATGTAATTTTTCCCTGCCTGCTTCTGCCGATACACGCCAACATGCCCGTGCTTCACCTCAGCGGGCCGCTTGATGCACTGCTCCAGCGGGAACTTCACGAGCGGGAACGCGAGCTTCTTCTGCGTCTCGGCGAGGAACTTCTCCACGCCCCACTTGTCCACGAGATACTTCAGCCGCGCCTTCTTGCGGTCCGTGCGGTCGCCGTTTTCGAGAAAAACGCGAATCATCGCGGCGCACACGGCGAGCGCTTCGGTGGGCTTCACGAGAATGCCGCTGTCGGCCGCAAGCTGCTTGTGCCCGGTGATGCCGCAGAGTTCCACGCGGAAGAAAACGCCGGCCGGCAAAGCCATTGGCGACTTGTCCTTCAACGACTCGCCCTTCGCCTCCTCCGCGAGCTTCACCGCCATGAACCCGATGTCATTGGTGTCCGCCACCGTGTCCACTGCGCCGCCGCCCTCGAAGGCGACGTTGAACTTGCGCGGCAGGTTGTAAAACTCGCGGTGGTTCAGGATGTAATGGTGCAGCGCGTGCGCGAAGGGCCGCGTGTCCAGCAGCTCGCGTGGGTCGAAGCCGGCGGTGGGCGACGCGGTGACGTTGCGGATGTTGTCCACGCCGCTGCCCCGCGCGGTGAGGCCGAGGCTTTGCAGGCGCGTGATGACGTTTACCAAGTTCGCCGGCCCGATTTCCCGAATCTGGATGTTCGAGCGCGTGGTCACGGCGGACTTGCCGTTGCCGTAATCGTCCGCGATGTCCGCAAGGCCGCGCAGTTGCGCCGCCGTGAGCTCGCCTGCCGGGATGCGACAGCGCAGCATGAAACTGTTCTGCGCCGGCGCGACGTAGAACATGCCGAAGTTGCGGAAGCGGAACGTGTGCTCCTCGTCCGGCAACTTGCCCGCCTCGGCATGCGCAAGAAGACGGTCCCAGCCGTCGAGCGGATGCTCCTCGTGCTTCCAGCGCTCCTGCTTGGTTACGTCGCCCAGCGGCGTGCCGTAGATGGTTTCCTCGGCGAGATTCGCGCCGCCTTGCGCGGGGTCGCCAGTGAGCTGACCGGTCGCGGTCGTGCCGACGTAGGGATGGATGCCGCGCTGCGCCACGCCGGCCATGAAGCCGGAGAGAAACTCCTTCTGCTCGGCGGTAAACGCGCCGGTCGTTGTCGCGGTGGGATTGAGCGTCGCGGTTTCGGTCATGGTTCAGCTTTCTCCCAGCCCAGCTTCGGGGCCGAGTAGATGGAGAGGAAAATGGCGTCGGCGTTGGATTCGTTGCGCGCACCGTGGACTTGGTTCTTGTCGGCTATGTCCACGTCGCCCGCCCGAATGGTGCGGCGCTGGCCGCCACCCAGGTAGTAGGTCAGTTCGCCCCGCACCATCACCCAAGTGTCCTGTCCATCGGGATGCGTATGCGCGGGAACTTCCTGTCCCGGGCGCACGCCCCACACGCCGATGCTCGTGAAGTCGGTGATGGAAAGCTCCGTGACCGTGGCTTTCGCGGCGGAGAAACGAACGAGTTGTTCGGCGCTGAAGGTGCGGGGCGTCATGGTAGGAAGCGGTTGTCGCGGGCAGTCGGCTCCACGCGCACCGCGCAGTGCTTGTAGCTGGGCTGGCGCGAGTGCGGGTCGAAGGCCGGGAAGGTGAGCCGGTTCGTGGCCGCATCGTGCATCGGCAGATAAACCTGGCCGGGCCGCACGGTCGCGGTGACGTGGACGCGCGCCGAGAGTTCGCCGCGCCGCGAGGCGACGCGCGCGGTGTCGCCCGCGCGGAGGCGGAGGCGGCGGGCGTCGTCGGGATTCAGCTCCAGCAGCAACTCCGAAGGCGCGAGCTGACGGAGGATGTCCGACTTGCCGGTGCGCGTGAGCGTGTGCCACTGGGCGCTGGTGCCGCGGCCGGTCAGGAGGATGAAGGGAAATTCGGCATCGGCCTTCTCCGGCACTTCGCGGGGCGGGGAGAAAAGGAATTTGGCTTTCGCGTCAGCGTGGTAGAAACGGCCGTCGGCGAAGAGGCGGCGCTCGCTGGGAAAGGATGAATCGACGCTGGTTCGGCCGTTCCTACTTCCTGCTTCAGCCTTCATCCTTTCTGCGAACGGCCACTGAATCCCGCCTTCGCGGTCGAGCATCCGGTAGTCTTCAATGCCCGTGATTTCGCACGGCTGGCCGGCGGAGCAGCGCTTGAGGATTTGGAAAACGGCCTCGGGCGAGGTCCATTCGCTGAACATCGCGCCGCAGCCCCAGTAGTGCGCGATGAGCCGGAAGATGTGGAAGTCCGCGAGCGCCTCGCCCGGCGCGCAGGAAACTTTCTTCACGAGGCCGATGCGGCGCTCGCTGTTGATGAGCGTGCCCTCCTTCTCGCCCCAGCCAGCCGCCGGCAACAAGAGGTCGGCCCTGCGGGCCGTGTCGGTGCTGTGATACATGTCCTGCACCACGAGGAAGTCGAGCTTCGCGAGCAACGCGTCGAAGGCGGTGTCGCCGGAGCCGTCGCGGCCTTTGCCAATCCACGAGTGCGAAGGGTTTGTGGCGATGACCCACAGGCCTTTGATGCGGCCGGCGGCGATGCCCTCCAGGATTTGGTCGTAGGCGAGCGACGGCTTGGTGGGAATCACCGACTCGGGAATGCCAAGCGTCGTCGCGATTTTGCGGCGGTGTTCGGGGTTCGCGAAATCATGGCCGCCGAGCAGGCTCGTGACGTTGGCGAAGAGTCGCGAGCCCATCGCGTTGCACTGGCCGGTGATGCTGTTCGCGCCGGTGCCGGGCTTGCCGAGGTGCCCGCCGAGGAGGGCGAGGTTGATGATGGCCTGCGCGGTGCGGGTGGATTCGTGGCCTTGATTCACGCCCATCGTCCACCAGAACGACACGCGCTTGCCGGGCTTCACGCTCTCGGCGAGCCGGTAGATTTGGCCGACGGTCAAACCCGACTTCGCCGCAACGGCGTCGGGCGTGAACTCGCGCACGAACTCGGCGAATTCCGCGAAGCCGCTCGTGTGCGCGTCCACAAACTCGCGGTCCACCCAGCCGTTCTGGATGAGCAGGTGCGCGACGCCGTAGAGCAGCGCGAGGTCGGACTTCGGCGCGAGCGGCAGGTGCAGTGTGGCGGCCAGCGCGGTCTCGGTGGCGCGCGGGTCGAGCACGACGATTTCCGGTGAGCGGCGGTTGCGCAGCACGCGCTGCCACATGATGGGATGCGCCACGCACGGGTTTGCGCCGATGAAGACGAGCACGTCCGATTCCTCGAAGTCCGTGTAGGTGAACGGCGGTGCGTCGAAGCCGAAGCTCTGCTTGTAGGCGACGGCGCTGGTGGCCATGCACTGGCGCGTGTTCGAGTCGCAATGCAGCGCGCCCATGCCGAACTTCCACAACGCGCCGAGGAAGGCCATTTCCTCCGTGCAAATCTGCCCCGTGCTCAGGAACGCAACGCTCTCCGGCCCGTGCTGGTCCATGATGGCCTTGAACTTCAGCGTGAAGACCTGCATCGCGTGGTCCCAGTCGGTCGGTTCCAGCTTGCCGGTGACCGGATTGCGCAGCAGCGGCGTGGTGGCGCGGTCGGGCGCGGCGAGCGGCGTGAGGGCCTCCCAGCCTTTTGGGCAGGCCATGCCGAGGTTCACGGGATAGTCGGAGGTCGCGGAGAGATTCACCGCCTGGCCGTCCTTCAAGTGGATGTTCAAGCCGCAGCCGGTGGAGCAGAAGCCGCAAACCATCGTGGTCGTCGCATCGGGTTTGAGCCGCGCGGGAACTTGGCCGAGGCCGAACTCGCCCGGCGCGCGCACGAGGTCGGCGGTGAGCGGGCCGGTCCATTGGCGGAGAAGCGTGTTGGCGGGGGAAGAAGCCTCAACGCAAGGACGCAAGGGCGCAGAGCCGCAAAGTTCATTTCCGCTTTGCGCCTTCGCGGCTTCGCGACCTTGCGTTGAAAGGTTGGTGCTCATCAGACAGGCATTTTGTCCGGCGCGACGGAGGTGAAGAACAGGTAGCGCTCGGCGAGTTCGCCCAGCAAACACAGGCCGAAGATGCTGATGGCGAGCGCGGTGGTGGCGCTGCCGGTGGCGATTGCTATGGGGAGGAACACACCGCCCGCGAGCCCGGCGAGGAGGCGCGTGGCAAGCACCCGCCGAAGCGCGCCCGTTTGCAGCGCGGCGGTGCGGCGGAGCTGGGTCCAGCGGTCGGAGTCGGTGTCGGCGTGCTTCAGCACGGCAAGTTCACAGCCGAGCTTCAGCAACGTTGCGATAACCAGCACGTCCGCGAGCAGAGGCACAGGATGGATTGCCAGTGCGAGGGCCAGTCCGAGCACGAGCACGGTGCCGAAGAAGCGCGGGGCGGTGTGAGCCAGGCTCCAGAAGGCGCGATGCGTGTCGGCGTAGACCATGGCCTGCGCGAAGACGGCGGCCAGTGCGACGGTGGCGACGGTGAAAGTGACCAGTGAGTAGTAGTGGGCCAAGGGCGGGAGCCAGCGGGCGGCGACGCTGACAACGGCGATGCCGGCGAAGGCGTTCAGGGCCATTGCTTCGCGGCTCAACCAGCTCGTGCGCCAGCCGAGCCAGACCCGCCAGGCTTTCAGCGGTTGGCCAAGATGGAAGACGCTGGCGGTGAGTCCGGCGAAGAGCAGCGCGAGCGAGGCGAGTTCAAGTGGCAGCGACTGTGCGCTGGTGAGCCGAGCCACCAGCAAACCGCCGATGCCGGCCTGCGTAAGCACCAGCATGAGGATGAGCGGCCAGTGCGCGGGCTGCGGACGAGGCTGGTTGTGGTCGGCGGCGCGGAGGTCGGCGGCGGGCTTTGTGGTGACGTAGCGCGTGGTCGGGAGAGTGATATGCGGGGAGGGCGAGTCGGGGAGCCAAGGGGAGGGCAGGTGGGAAAGTGAGAAAGTGGGCAAGCGAGAGGAGTTGCCGGACGCCGTCACACTTTCTCGCTTTCCTACTTTCTCATCTGCTTCGCCGACTGAGCTGCGGAAGTCTGCCGACACCGAAGCAGTGTTCACCACGGAGATGCGGATGGCCTCGTTCGGGCACGCTTGTGCGCAGGCGGGGGCTTCGCCGACGGCGAGGCGGCCGTGGCACAGGTCGCACTTGCGCACGATGCCGCGGGCTTCCGAATACTTCGGCACGTCGTAAGGGCATTTCAGAATGCAGTAGCTGCAGCCGATGCACTGGTCATCTAGGTGGCGGACGATGCCGGTGAGCGGGTCCTTGTCGTAGGCGAGGACGGGGCAGCCTTCGAGACAACCCGGCTCGACGCAGTGGTGGCAGGCGGTGGTGACGGTTTGCTGGAGCGGGACTATGCGGTTGCCGCCGGTTTCGCACGGCATCGTTGCCTCGCCAAACAACGCACCCACTTCGCGCCAGGCCTCGCCGTCGTCGAGGCCGTTGAGCGAGTGGCAGGCGGTGACGCAGGCCTTGCAGCCGGAGCATTTGTCCAGGTCCACCTCGAAGGCATACTGCTCGCCGGGGCGTGGCGCGGAGGCGGGCAGCAGCTTGCGGTAGTGCGGCGTGGTGAGTTCGTGCCGCTCGTGCGCGCGCGCGAAGGCCTCCACCGCCGTGAGCTGCCGTTGCTCGTCCAGCAACGTGTCCACGAGGGAACGTCCGCCGGAATTCGCTCCGTCCCATGGAGCAGCTTGGTGAAGCGGCCGCATCTCAAGTCCAGGGGTTGCAATCGCAGTGCCAGCCGGCTGTCGTCAGCGCATTCAGGGTGTGAAATGTCTTCAACGGGTGGATGAGCGGGGCGATTGGATCCCGCAGCGTGGGCCAGCCAAAACGGCCCCTAGGCATCACCTGGGCGGTGGGAGCGCATCGGGGCCGGTTGGGTGAGAGTCAGGCCTGTCGGCCGACATGTTGGCATTTAGGCAAGGTGGCCAAAGACGGCCCGTAGCCGGGCAACCTGCCGGGCGGCGACCTAGAAGTTCAGCACCATCTGCAAGTAGAGCCAGTCGGCGTCCGTCGCACCGCCGACCGCTTGGAACGTCTGTTCCTGATACTTCCCGACGAAGTAGTGGGAGTAACCGGCCTCGAGGGTGGTAAACTTGTTCAGCGCATAGCCGCTGACGAGGTTCAACTCGGCACCCAGCGAGCTGCTGAAGGAGGAAACTCCGCGGTAACCGGCTCCCACCGCCGGCACCACGAGGGTTCCGGGATTGCCGGCGCGGGGAATGCCGCCCACGTTGTAATAGATGTCCGAGGTGTCCGCGAGCCAGAAGAAGTGCCCCTCGACCGCCAGGGTCCATTGGGGGGTGGGTTTGGCCGTCAGGCTCAGGCGCAGGTTATGCAGGTTCTGCCAGGACACGTAGTCGCCGTAGCCGTAGAACTTGTGGTTGGTGGGGTAGAGGTTGTCGAAGGTGCCGTGCTTGCCGTCGGTTGGGTTCGAATCACCGGAGGCGTAATTGTATTCCAGCGACAGGCGGGGAGTGGCAATGGTGTCGGCGAAGGTGTAGCCCACGTTTCCGGTGAAGGCCATCGCGAGGTGCTCCAGCCGGGCCGCCGTGGCGGCTCCGTTGGCAGGAGCGCCTGCGCCACCGGCGGCGCCCACGCCCGCGTCGGGCCGGTCGTTGATGTAATTGCCGAACTGGAAGTTGTATTCCAGCGTGTAGTCCCAGTTCCCAAAGTCACCGGGGTTGGACTTCCAACGGGTGCCGAGGGTGTAGACGTCACGGCCGGAGAAGTTGAACGGGGCGGGATCGAAGGAATTGCCGCCGGCGAGCACCACGCCGCCAAACTGACGGGGATTGGCGCGGCCCACGTTCCGGGAGAAGAAATACAGCTCCGCCGTGTTCTTGGGCACCAGCTTGGTGGTCAGATGGAGACCGGAGAAGGTCTCGTAATCGCTGGGCATGTTGAAGTTGTTGTCGTCCGGGATCACCAGCCGCGTCCCGAATGCCTCGGCGGTGAACCACTCGTGCTGCCAGCGCACCTTCACACCATCGAAGACACGGCCGATGTTGTTCCAGGCGAAGGCGCCAACCAGTCGTTCATCGCCGTAGCTCAGCTCCTGCCGGCCCACCTTGATGGAGACGGGGAACTCCTTGTGGTTGCCGATGGTGAAGTTGGCCTGGTGCACCTCCATGGGACCGTCGGAATCCGGGCTGGCGCCCAGGGCAATGTTCGGGGCGGCACCGCGGTTGTCCCCGGTGACGAAGCTGCTGCGGCCCACGACCAGCCCGCTCCACCACTTGTCCGTGTAGCCGGCGCGCAGGAGCAGCTTGTTGGCCAGGAAAGCATTGTCATTTCCCTTCCCGTTCAGCACCCCGCCGGCCGGCATCACGCCACGGAAGTCATGGAAGGGCGGGGCGACCAGCGCATTGTCCCGGGCCTCGTAGCGGCTGCGGAACTGGCCCCCAAGATCCCAGTTGGACCAATACGGATCCTTGGCGCGCAGCTCCTGGTTGAGGAAACCGGGGAATGGCTGCGTGGGCGGCGGCGGCGTGTATTGCGCGTGGGCGGCGGGAACGGCGGCGAGCAGCAGCGCGCCGGTAGCGAGGTTTTTTGCGTTGAGGTTCATGCCTTCGTGTTCTGATTTCTGTTGGGTTGCGGAGTCCGGACGGTTCACGCCCGAAAGTGTCACCAGCGTTTGTAGGGGAGAAACTTCCCGTTCATGGTCAGCAATACCCGGTCGCCCTTCGGGTCGGGGACGCGCTGGATGTCCATGGTGAAGTCGATCGCGCTCATGATGCCCGCGCCGAACTTTTCCTCGATCAGCTCCTTCATGGTGCGGCCGTAGACGTAGATGATTTCCTGAAAGCGATACTGCAGCGGCTCCTTGGGCACGGTGGGCGCGGATTCCCCCTTGTCGGCGAATTCGGTCAGCGCGGCGGCGACGCCGGGTCCCAGCCCGAGAAACTTCGCGACCTTTTTGGCCTCGGCCGGGCCGAGGGCGTTCTCGCCGAGACACGCGGAGGTCACGTAAACTTCCGACAGGCCGGCGGCCTTCGCGATGGCGGCCCAAGTTTTTTTCTTCGCACGCTTGGCGGCGAGAATCGTTTCGGTCATGTGGGTCTTGTTCATGGCAGGATCATGCGGGGGCCATCACGGAGGCGTCCTTGGGCGCGGGCGGGGCGGGCGAAACCGGGGCGGCGGGTTTGGTTTTGTGTTTGTGGGCGTGGATTTCGAGGAACTCGATGAGCCGCTCGCGGAGCTTGTAGTAATCCGGGTGCTCCATCACCGCCTGGCGGTTGCGCGGCCGAGGGAAGTTGACCTCGATTATGTCGCCGACCTCGGCTTCGGGGCCGTCGGTCATGCAGACAATGCGGTCCGAGAGGAACAGCGCCTCGTCCACGTCGTGCGTGACCATGAGGGCCGTCTTCTGGTCCTTGCGCCAAAGCTCGATGAGCACCTGCTGGAGTTCCCAGCGCGTGAGCGAATCCAGCATGCCGAACGGTTCGTCCAGCAGCAGCATCTTGGGCGAGAGCGCAAAGGCACGGGCGATGCCGACGCGCTGCCGCATGCCCTGCGACAATTCGGCGGGCTTCTTGTGCAGCGACTCGCCGAGACCGACGAGGGTGAGGTAATACTCCGCGATCTGGTGCCGTTCCTCCGTGCTGGCCGTATAGAAGACCTGGTTCACACCGAGCAAAACATTTTCCATCGCCGTCATCCACGGCAGCAGGCAGGGCGACTGGAAGACAATCCCCCGGTCGGGCCCGGCCCCGGCGAGCTCCTTGCCAGCAAGGATGATGGCGCCGCTGGTGATTTCGTTCAGCCCCGCGAGCATGGAGAGGACGGTGGACTTGCCGCAGCCCGAGTGGCCGATGAGGCAGACGAACTCGCCCTTCTGGATGCGGAGGTTGAAGTCCTTGACGATGGTCGCCGGGCCTTTGGGCGTCGGGTAAATCTTCGTCAGGTTCGAGAGGTCAACGTAGGCGCTCAAGGTGGGGGTGGTTGGGGCGGTTCAATTGATCTCCACGACCTCGGTCTTGATTTCGCTCCGGCGGATGGGCTTGCGCCGGCCGCCGATGAGCGGCGGCGGGCCGCTGAGGTCTTCGGGCATGAGATCGGGCAGCACCAGGGTCTTGGTGAGGGTGACCGCCTTTTTCTGGTTGGATGCGACCAGCCATTCCATCACCTCGCGGCGGAGCTGCTTGAAGCGGGGTTCGTGGTTGAGAGACTTGCGGTCCCGCGGCCGCGGGATGTCCACGGCGAAGGACGGACCCAGGGTCGCGGCGGGGCCCGCGCTCAGGGGGATGATGCGGTCGGCCAGGTAAATGCCCTCGTCCACATCGTTGGTGATGAGGACGACGGTTTTCCGGCTTTCGCCCCAGATGCGGGAAATCTCATCCTGCAAGGTGGCGCGGGTGAGGGCATCAAGCGCCGAGAGCGGCTCGTCCAGCAGCAGAATCTGCGGATCCATCGCCAGCGCGCGGGCCACGCTAACGCGTTGGCGCATGCCGCCCGACAGCTCGCTCGGGCGCTTTTCGCGCGCGGGAGTCAGGTTGACCATCGCAATGAACTTCTCGGTCTGCTGGCGTTTGGCCTCGGGCGAGTGGTTTGGGAACACCTGCTCCACGGCGAGGTGGATGTTTTCAAAGACCGTGAGCCAGGGAAGCAGCGAGTAGTTCTGAAAAACGATGCCGCGGTCCGGCCCGGGGGCGGTGATCTCCAGGTCGTTGAGCGTGGCGGTGCCAGCATCCGGCCGGAGCAGGCCGGCGATGAGGGAGATGAGGGTCGTTTTGCCCGCGCCGGAGTAGCCGACGATGGCGACGAACTCGCCTTTCTCCACGGTCAGGTTGATGTCGCGGAGCACTTCGGAGCGGGCGCCGTTCGCCCCGAAGCCTTTGGCCACCGCCTTCAGTTCAAGATAGGGCATGAGGGAAAGGGGGCTTCACGCAAAGGCCGCAGGGCGGACGGTGATGTGGGATGTGGACGGTGGGTGGAATGTCCGATTGCCGGGAAGGAATCCCGTTCCTCCTTGGTCCGCCGGGTGCCTTTGCGTGAAGCGGTTCTGCTTTCATTGCACTGTTCAGTTCACCGACAAAACGGAGTTCCAGCCGCCGAACGGGTTCGGGGCGGCCTCGCGCGCCGCGGGATCGGGCAGCCAGGTCCCGTCCACCACGAACAGGTATTCGTAACGGCCCGGGGAGAGCTTCAGTTCCCCCAGCCACTCGCCGCCCTTGGCCGGGCGCAGCGGCGTAGCGCCAACCTTCCAGCCGTTGAATGAGCCGGCCACAAAGACCTCCTTCGCGGCCGGCGCGCGGAGCGTGAGCGCAACCGGCGCAGGTCCGCCGGCGGGCTTGGTGCCGTTCAGCGGGTTTTTCAGCACGCGCACCACCTGGCCGAGCACGGCGGCGGACTTTTTGGTCAACGAGCCGGCGGATTTGGGTGTGCGGGGGGCGGGCTTGGTGCTTTTCATAGTCAGGCGGTTTTGAAACGTGACTCCACGAGGCTCATCAGGCGGTCCAGGACGAAACCCACCACGCCAATCGTGATGATGCACAGGATGATGTGCTCGTAGAGGAGCGCGTTGTATTCCTGCCAGAGGAAGCCGCCCACGCCGGGCCGGCCCGTGAGCATCTCGGCGGCCACGATGACGAGCCACGCAATGCCGAGACTGAGGCGGAAGCCGGTGAACATGTAGGGCAGCGTCGCGGGGATGAGCACCTTGGTGAGCGTCTTCCAGCGCGAGAGCTTGAGCACCTTGGCCACGTTCAGGTAGTCCTGCGGCACGGCGCGCACGCCGACGGCGGTGTTGAGCACGGTGGGCCACATCGCGCAGATGGCGATGGTGAAGAGCGCGCCCAGTTCGCTCGCCTGCTTGCCTGCGCCGAGGAACAACACCAACCCCAGCGGCAGCCACGCGAGCGGCGATACGGGGCGTAAAACCTGAATGATGGGGTCGAAGGTCTTGGTAAACGCCTTGGACAGGCCGAGGCAGAACCCAATCGGCGTGCCAATGATCAGCGCGATGGCGTAGCCCTTGGCCACCAGGATGAGCGAATACCAGGTGAAGCGCAGGATGCCCTGATCCATTTCCCCGCGCTTCTCGAACGGCTTGAGCACATAGTCCTTGCTCGCCTCCCAGGTCTTCTGTGGCGAGGGGAGTTCCTTTGCCCAGGTTTTGCTTGAGATCTGCCACATCAGCAGCACTACGGCGACGCCGATGAGCGGCAGGATGAGCCAGTCAAACTTGAAGGATTTCATGGGGAGCTGGAGTGATCAGGTTTCGGTGTTCAGGGTTGCGGTGCGTTGGACCCAAGTCTCCGCCGCGGAGAACAGCACGAGGGTGAAGCCAATAAGCGGGGAGATAAGGCTCTTGATGACCACGGCCCGATCCACCGCACCATTCAGCCAGTGGTCGCCTTGGTTGATGGTCGCTTGGAGCAGGCCGACCGACAGCCCGAGCCGCACCGCCCTCCGCCAGACCGAGGGCTGGCGGAAGGCTTGCGCCCAGAGCGCGCGGGGCAGGGATTGCGGAGCGGGCATGGCCGAGTTCGGGGTTCAGCCTTTCGCGTTGTTCACGGCGAAGCCCTTGGCATACGCCTCGAGGTCGCCCTTGGGATCGAACTTCACGCCGTCAAACATCTCCCAGCCGGAATCATCCTGCTTGCGGTCGGTGACGCCAATTTCCTTCATGGCTTCGGTGTAGATGTCGCCGCGCATGACCTGCTTGGCGACGCCCTCGTAATCGGGCTTGCCCGTGACCATGCCCCAGCGGCGGAACTGGGTGAGCCACCACTTCGCGTAGGCGGGCTGCGGGTAGTTGCAGTTGCGCTTGCTGAAGTGCATGTAGAAGTCGTCCGTCACGGGCGGGCGGCCGTCACCGTAGTCAAGCTTGCCCAGGAGGCGGCCGAGGATGACTTCCTTGTCGCAGTTGATGTAGGTCGGGCGACTCACGATTTCACACTGCTCGGGGCGGTTCTTCATGTCATCGAGCCACACGCTCGCCTCGTGCAGGGCCTTGAGCACGGCCTTGACGGTCTTGGGATTCTTGTCGGCGAAGTCGGCGGTGAAGGCGCAGACCTTCTCCGGGTGGTCCTTCCAGATTTCCTGCGTGGTGACGCTGGTGAAACCGATCTTGTCCGCAATGGCGCGGGCATTCCATGGCTCGCCCACGCAATAGCCGTCCATCTTGCCAACCTTCATGTTCGCCACCATCTGCGGCGGTGGAATGGTGATGAGCGCGACGTCCTTGTCTGGATTGATGCCGCCGGCGGCGAGGTAATAGCGCATCCACATCGCATGCGTGCCGGGCGGGAAGGTCATGGCGAAGGCGAGCGGCTCGCCGAGCTTCTTGGCCTTCTCCACGAACGGTTTGATGGACTTGGGATCCGCGCTGACCTTGCCCTTCCATTCGGCCTTGAGCGTGATGGCCTGGCCGTTGCGGTTGAGCAGCCAGGGAATGACCATCGGCTTCTTGGGCGAGCCCAGCAGGCCCATGGTGCTGGCGATGGGCATGCCCAGAAGCATGTGGGTAAGCTGATTGTCGCCCGAGGAGAGGGAGTCGCGGATGGCCGCCCAGTTCGCGCCCTTGGCGATGGTCACGTCCACGCCGTATTTCTTGAAGAAGCCCCTTTCCGCCGCGATGACCAGCGGCGAGTTGTCCGTCAGGGCGATGATGCCACAGCGGAGCTTGCTGGTTTCGGGGGCGTCGCTGGCATACGCGCCACCCACCCACCCGCGCGGCAGGCCGCCCAACAATGCGCTGGCACCGAGGGTTTGGCCCATGCGCGAGAGGAAACGGCGGCGGGAGGAAGATTGGTCAAGCATGGAGGGTTGGATTGGGTTCATGTTCAGGGTTAATCCGAGAGTGTTTCTCACTCGAAATGAAGTTTAAGCGGGCCGGGTGCCAACACTGGCCCGCGGGTTGCTGAGAGATTTTCCGGTAACGGATGAACTGAAATGCTTACATGAGCGAACCCCTCGACAGCCGCCAGCTTCGTGCCTTTGTCACCCTCGCCAACACGGGCAGTTTTACGCGCACAGGCAAGGACTTGTTCCTCACCCAGTCCGCCATCAGCCACGCCATCAAGGCGTTGGAGGAGGATGTTGGCTGTCGCCTTTTTGACAGGGTGGGCAAATCCGTGGCTCTCACCCCGGCGGGTGAACAGCTGCTTCACCATGCCAAAGGGATTCTCGCTGAAATGGGGCTGGCGCGCGCCGCGCTGGAGCGGCTGGGTAAATGGGGCCGCGCGCACTTGCGGCTGGCCACGAGTGAGGCTGCGTGTGAGGCGCTCCTGCCGGGCGTCCTCGCCCAGCACAAGGAACAGTTTCCGCAATGCCAGGTCACGGTTGCGTCTGCGGACATGAGCGAGGCGGTGGAGCTTCTGCACAATGGCCACGCTGACCTGGTGTTAAGTCTGGAGCCCGGCCCCGAGGCGGGCGTGGAGTTCGTGCCGTTGTTCAACGATGAGCTCATGTTCCTTGTCAGCGCCGCGCATCCATGGGCCGTCGCGCGCCAGGTCGCTCGGGATCAGATTCCCATCCAGCCCTACATTCTCTATAGCCGGGCGAGTTTCACCTCGCGGCTCGTGGAGAACTACTTCCGGCATGAGGAGATGACCCTGCTGACCATGATGGAGGTGGGCAGCATGAGCGCCATCCGCGAGATGGTGGGTCGGGGACTGGGCGTGAGCATCCTCGCTCCGTGGGTGGCGCATGAGGAGATTTCGGCTGGCCGGTTGGTGGCGCTGCCGCTGGGACGCCGCAAGCTCACCCGTTGCTGGGGCGTGTTACATCGACGCGGCCGCCGGCTGAATCTGGCCGAGGAGCAGTTTGTAAACTTGTGCCGTCGCGAAGGGGCGAAGCTCGTTGGCACCGCCGCCAAGCCCGGCGCTGCCGCTGCTTGAACGCGGGGCTCCGGTCCCAGACTACCTTCCGGCAATCATCCTCGCGGAGGCGGGCATTGCGCCTCCGTCCCAGTCCCACCAGAATCGTCGGATGTTGTCGCGCGCCCGCCCGTTTCAGTTCGAGCAGGGTGCCGTTCATTTTCCTGAGCTGGGATTGTGGCTCGACGCGCACCGCAGCCGCAGTGCGGAGGAATGGGTGGTGGTCACTCATGCCCATGCCGACCACATCGCGCGGCATAAGCGTGTCATTCTTACTGAGCCCACGGCCCGCCTGCTGCGCCAGCGGCTCGGTGGCCGGCGCGAGGAACGCATACTTCGATTTGGTGAGCGCATTGAGCTGCGCGGGCCGCAAGGCGCGTTTGCCCTCACGTTGCTGCCGGCCGGGCATATCCTTGGCAGCGCGATGGCCCTAGTGGAATGGAGCGGAGGAACGCTGCTTTACACCGGCGACTTTCGCCTGCGCCCCAGCCCGGCCTGTGAACCGTGCGAATTCGCGGTGGCCACGGGCTGTGACTGGCTGGTGATGGAAACCACCTTCGGCCGACCTGAGTATGTTTTCCCGCCAATCGAGCAAGTTGTCAGTGAGTTGCTGAACTTCTGCCATCGCACACTCGCTGAAGGCGCGACTCCCGTGCTGCTCGGCTGGACGCTCGGCAAAGCCCAGGAACTCCTCTGCCATCTCGCGGACAGCGGGCTTCGGGTCCTGGTGCATCCCAACATTCATCCGCTGGCCCGCGTATATCGGCGCAGCGGCATCCGCATGGCTCCCTTCGAGCCGCTCCGGGTCAACCGCCTGCGGCGCGAACCTCAGCCCGCGCGTTGTGTGCTAGTGTGTCCGCCCAGCTTCCCTCGGTCACCGGAACGCGCTGCGCTGGGTCCCTGCCGGTTTGCCTTGGCGACCGGTTGGGCGCTTGACGCCGGCTGCCGGTATCGCAACGGGGTGGATGCCGCGTTTCCCTTGAGCGACCACGCTGATTTTCCTGAGTTGGTGCAGTTCGTCCGCCAGGTCCGGCCGCGCTGCACCTTCACCACGCACGGTTTCGCCGCTGACTTCGCCGCTTCCCTGCGCGACCTCGGCTTCGCCGCCGAGGCATTGGTCGCGGAGGAACAGCTTACTTTCCCCTTGGGCGTGGCCCCGCAAAGCTCCCGCCCGGCCGGAGATTAATTGGATTTGGCACTCAGCACGTGCCGATTGCTGACTGAGCCCAACGAGGTTGGCCAGCGATTGACCAAGTTGACCCGCAAATTGGCTGGCAGCAGCCGGCATAAACGCCGATTGGAGCTGAAACATGGGAAAAACAGGGCTTTTCGCCGGGTTGAAGCGCCCTGCCCTAGGGCAAACTCCTGAGGAAAAAACCGTTGACGGGAAGCTGGCCCTCTGCGATACAAACACTGCACACGAAATAGGGAAAGCAATGAATATGAAAGCAAAAGCAATCTTCGCGGCCGGGTTGGTGCTGGCGGCCGCCGTGGCCCAGTCGTCCGCACAAACCGTTTACTCGGTCAATGCCGTGGGGTTTGTGAACGTGGAGTTGCCCCCTGGTTTTTCACTCGCATCCAACCCTCTTGAGGGAGCCACAAACACCGTTGCGGCGTTGTTCCCTAACACCCTGCCAAACAATTGTGCGGTGTTTAAGTTCGACACAGGCACAGGCCAGTTCGTTTCGTCGACTTTCTTCTTTGGTGCTTGGAGCAATCCCAACCTTACTTTGGTCCCCGGGGAAGGGTTCTTTTTCCGCAATTCGGGTGCCACCACCATTACAAACACCTTCGTAGGTAATGTGAAGCAGGGCACTCTGACCACACCCCTCGCTTCAGGATTTACTTTGGTGAGTTCTCAAGTCCCCCAAGCTGGTCTTGTGAGCACCGATCTGGGTTTGCCAATCGCTAACACGGAGTCCATCTTCAAGTTTAACAACGCTGCAAATTCTTACGTGGGCTCTACCTTCTTCTTCGGCTCTTGGAGCGGTGGTGAGCCGACCATTGGTGTGGGTGAGGGCTTCTTTGTCAAGAAGACCGCTTCGGCCAGTTGGACTCGGACGTTTAGTGTGAACCAATGATCTTGATCTTACTCCTGTAACCAAACTCCTCAAACAAATGAAAATCCAAACTGTAATCTGTGCA
Source organism: uncultured Klebsiella sp. (assembly GCA_964591495.1). Lineage (GTDB taxonomy): Bacteria > Verrucomicrobiota > Verrucomicrobiia > Limisphaerales > SXTU01 > SXTU01. The sequence continues at coordinate 12,365 of CAZQEW010000027.1, read as the reverse complement.
GCTGCTCTCGCTCTGTTTGCGGCAAACGCGAAGGCAGACTTTCAATTAAATTTCGTCACTGCAAATTCAGGGCAAAGCAATCCTGTTTTTGACGTCAATGGAACCACCACACTTAACTCGACCTTTTTCGGTCAGATTTATGCGGGTGCCAATGCCGGTAGCTTGGCGGCGATTGGGACGGCTGTCCAATTTGGGACAGTTGGCGGCTCTGTTAATGCAGCGGCCAATGGTTTTATCATCGGCAATTCGGTTACCGGCACGAGTGGGTCCCTGTTCGGTGGCTCGGCTGGCGTTTACCAATTGCGTGCGTGGACCGGCGCGGCCACCTATGAGCTCGCCTCTACTACCATTGGTGCAAAAATAGGTTCTTCCGCAGTCCAGAACATCACCTTCGGTGGCACTCCTAACGGCGGTGGTGCTCCTCTGACGCCTCCTGACGTCAACCTTCACAGCTCCTTTGCGCTCACCACAGTTGTTGTCCCTGAGCCCGCGACCATCGCACTCGGACTCTTCGGCGCTGCTGGCTTGCTCATTCGCCGCCGCAAGTAACTGCTCGTTTTCCTTCTCAAAGCCGCCCTCTTCAGGGCGGCTTTTTTGTTTCCGCGGTTGACATGAGCAAATGCCTGACTAGCATTTCTGCATTCTGGTTGGCCTGTTCGTCTATCGGCTAGGACACGGCCCTCTCAAGGCTGAAAGATGGGTTCGATTCCCATACGGGCTACCAACCAGTGCCAACAGGTGCTGGTGCTTTTATTCCCCTCGATTTCCCTCTCTCAATTCCTCTTGGTTGGAGATTGGCTTTCAAGCCAGCACCCTGCCCAAAGCCCTCGCACGGTCTGGCATCCGGTTAAGTCCTAACTTCGGAAGAGCGCAAAGAGTTGCGGCTCCTCGTTGACCGCCGCTACTCCTACCCGCATCTTTCGCGCGCACGCATGGAAGAGCCGAGGCATCACGATGAGACATTATCTCAAGAGCTGGCCCGTCTGGTGGAGTCGGCTCCGGCAGATCAGCCGCTCACCCTGAACCGGCTGCTCATGGACACGGGCGGGCGAGGTTTGTTTCTCGTGGTCATCCTGCTGAGCCTTCCGTTCATCACCCCGATCCCACTGCCGGGGGTGAGCACGGTGCTGGGGCTGGTGATCGGCGTGCTGGCGGTGCGGCTGGCGGTGGGACTGGCACCCTCACTGCCGTCTTGGCTGGGCGACCGGTCACTCGATGCCGGGGCGAGCCGCAAGGTGCTGGCTGCGAGCGTCAAGCTCCTGCGTTTGATTGAGCGGCTGGCCAAGCCGCGGCGTTCGGCCTGGCTTGGTTGGCGGGCGGTCCGTTTCTTCAACGCCGGTCTGATGGCACTGATGGCCCTGCTGTTGATGCTGCCCTTTCCGCCCTTCCCGCCGTTCACCAATTCCTTGCCGGCCTGGTCGCTCATTCTCCTTGCCGCCAGCATGATGGAGGAGGATGGCTTGCTGATCTGGGTGGGCTACTTGCTCTCGGTCGCCACGGCGGTTTACCTCACGCTGATCCTGCATGTGATCGAGGCGGCCGGGCAGCGCGCATGGCAATACTTCTTCGGGGTGCTGCCCGGATGAAATACCGTTGGTCCATCGCTCCCGGGCAGCCCATGCTTGCCGCTGAACTGGGCGGGAAATTGGGGGTCTCTCCCTTGCTCGCGCAATGCTTGATCAACCGCGGCCATAGCGAGCCGGAGGCACTCGCGCGCTTTCTTGAGCCACGTCTGCGGAATCTCGCCGACCCCTTTGCGTTGCCCAACATGGCCACTGCGGTCGGGCGCCTCTTGGCCGCGCGCAACCGGGCCGAGCCGCTGGTCATCTTTGGCGACTACGATGTGGATGGCGTCACTTCCACCGCACTGTTGCTGGAAGTCCTCCGTGCGCTCGGTTGGCGCGTAAATTTCTACCTCCCGCACCGCATGGATGAAGGCTACGGCCTGAGCCAGGACGGTGTGCAGAACTGCCTGGAGAAATTCCCCGCTGCCAAGCTCCTCCTCGCCGTGGACTGTGGCTCGACGGCCGTCGAGACCATCGCGTGGTTGAACGCGCGTGGCGTGGATGTGCTCGTCCTCGATCATCACCAAGTCTCGAATCCCGCCCCTAACGCGCACGCGCTCGTAAACCCGCAGCTCGGGGAGCAGTTCCGCGAGCTTTGTTCCGCCGGCCTCGCTTTCAAGCTCGCGCACGCGTTGGTGAAGCGCGGACGTGAGCTCCAGCTCCCGGAGTTTGCCGCGTTCGATGTCCGCCCGCTGCTCGACCTTGTCGCGCTGGGCACCATTGCCGACCTCGTGCCACTCACGGGCGAGAACCGCATACTCGTCACTGCCGGGCTGGAGCGTCTGAACAACACGCGCCGGCCCGGGTTGCTCGCGCTCCAGTCGGCGGCGGGCATCGAAGACGACATTGGCACTTACGAAGTCGGCTTTCAGCTTGGTCCTCGCCTCAACGCCGCTGGCCGACTGGAGAATGCCGCAGAGGCCTTGCAGCTCCTGCTTGCGCCCACGCTCACGGCCGCCGAGCCGATCGCCCACGCGCTCGACGCGCGCAACCGCGAGCGTCAGGCCATCGAACGCAGCATCACGGACGAAGTGATCGGCGCGGTGCGGTCGCGTTTCGACCCCGCGCGCGATTTCGTCATCGTCGAGGGGCAGTTGCTCTGGCACATCGGCGTAGTGGGCATCGTCGCGTCCCGCGTCCTGCGGGAGTTTTACCGGCCCACGCTCGTGCTGGGCGGTGACGCCGAGCAATGGCGCGGCTCGGGCCGGAGCATCGAGGGCTTTGACCTCGCCGCCGCCCTGCGTGAGTGCGATGATCTGCTTGTGCGGCATGGTGGGCACGCGATGGCCGCCGGCCTCAGCATCGCACCGGAAAAGGTCAACCAATTCCGCGAGCGCCTCAACGCGATCGCCCGCCGCACGCTGCGCCCCGATCAGCTCCAGCCCGTGCTCAAGCTCGACGCCGAGATCGCGCTCCGCGAGCTGACCGTTGAGCGGCTGGAAGAGCTGGGCCGCCTCGCGCCGACGGGCATGGGCAATCCCGCCCTGCAATTCTGCGCCAGCGGCCTGCGCCTGCACCGTCCGCCGCTCCGCATGGGCAAGGAGCAGCAGCACCTGAAACTGCACGTCACTGACGGCAACGACGTGCGCGAAGCCGTGTGGTGGAACGTGCCGAAGAACTTCACTCCGCCCGTGAGCTTCGCGCTCGCCTTCACCGCTGAGGTGAACGAGTTTCGCGGCAGCCGCACGGTGCAGCTCAAGGTGGCGGACCTGCGCGCGGAGTAGGGGATCCGCCACTTAACGCTTTGCGGCGTGCGGCGCCTCCCGCACCCTCCGGCCATGCTCGATTTGACCCGTGATCCGGCCGCCGACCCGCTGCGCCTCTACCGCTACCGCGATGGCATTTACGCCGTGGACCTGCTCAACGCCGCTGTCGTTCACCTCGACTTCTTCACCTGGCTCGCGGCGCATCCCTCAGACGCGGCAACGATCTGCCGCGAACTTCAGCTCGCCGCGCGCCCCGTGGACGTGATGCTCACGCTGTTCAAGGCGAACGGTTTCGTCCGTGAGGAAAAAGGCGTTCACCACGTCACCGAAGTCGCGCGCGAGCATCTCGTGCAAGGCTCGCCGTGGTTTCTCGGCCCCTACTTCGGCTCGCTCAAGGACCGGCCCGTCACGCTCGACATGCTCAAGGTGCTGCGCACCGACAAACCCGCAAACTGGGGCAGCTCGAAGTCCGAAAAGGAATGGACCAAGGCGATGGAGGACGAGGACTTCGCGCGGCGCTTCACGGCGGCGATGGACTGCCGGGGCATCTACCTCGGGCGCGCCGTCGCGAAGGCGCTCCAGCCGGGCGGACGCACGCGGCTGCTGGACATCGCAGGCGGCTCGGGCATCTACGCCTGCGCCATTGTGGCGGGCCATGCGGGCGTGCAGGCGACTGTTTTCGAGAAGCCGCCGGTGGACCTCGTCGCGGCCAAGCACATCGCCGAGCGCGGCTACGCGGCCCGCGTGGACGTGCGCCCCGGCGACATGTTCAGCGACGCGCTGCCGACCGGCTACGACATGCATTTGTTCTCCAACGTCCTGCACGACTGGGACACGCCGGTGGTAAAGCGCCTCCTGGAAAAATCCTTCGCCGCCCTCCCGCCCGGTGGCCTGCTCGTCATCCATGACATGCACCTCAACGCGGAGAAGACCGGCCCGCTGCCCGTGGCCGAGTATTCCGTCATCCTCATGCACTCGACGGAGGGGAAATGCTACTCGCTCGGCGAGTTGGCGGAGCTGTTCGCACAGGTCGGCTTCCGCAACCTGACCTATACCCCCACTGCCGCCGACCGGAGCATCGTCACGGCGTTGAAGCCGGTGTAATCAGCGCACGGTGAAAGGCAGGGTCGTTTCGGCCTCCCCAACCGGCAGCGAACGAGTCAATCGTTGTTGCAGGTTCACCTCGAAGGGGCGCGCGAGGCTGTTGCCGGCGTGGTCTTCGAGCGCGGTTTGCACCCGCAGCGTGTATCCGCCCGAGGTCCAAGGCCGCTCCGGCACCAGCCGCCACTCCTGCTCGCCGGGCTCGACGGTTACGGTGCCCGCGACTTCACCCGTCGCCGAGGTCACGCGGAGCATGCGGTTCAACGTGGCCCAATCCAGCGGATGCGGAAAGACGACGCGCAGCGGCTCGCGTGTCCCGGCGGCGGGCGCGTGGACCTTCCAGTCGCGCGTGGCGAGCTGCTCGTGCAAGGGCGTGAGGGCACGGAAAGCTTTGGTCACATCGCTGCCCAGCGGCGTGCCCCGCATGGAGCGCCAGCGGCCATCAATGACGAGTCGGTATTCGCCGCCCTCGTGCAGCACGGGGCCGAACTCGACGTTGAGGTTCACGCCCGCCTTCTGCCGGCCGGGATGGAACCACAGCGTCAGCCGTCGTCCGTCCGGCGACCAGAGCTCCGTCTCGCGGAACGGCGCTTCCACCTCGCGCCCACGCGGGTCCACGAGGCGGCAGTGCCGCAGAAAGACGCCGCTTTCCATCGGCTCGGAGAACACGAGGTAGAACTTGAGGTGGTTGGCGGGCAGCCGGTCGCTGGTGGGGTAGATGGCGAGCAGCTTCGGCGCAGCGGCGGGCGCGGGTGCGGCGGTGCGGTGCTCGGCGCGCAGGCTCAGGCCGAGGCGTTCCAGACGCGCCGTGTAAGTCTGGCCGGGCAGGAGCGGCAGGCTGGGGCGAAAGCGGAGTTGTGCGCCGACGAGCGCGTAAGTCCCCGCGAGCGGCGGGGTATTCGGCTTCGCTTCGCCGAGCCACAAGCCGAACCACGGCTGCGCGGTGCGGGTGAGTTCGGCGGTGGAGTCGCGCGGCCAGAACTGCGCGTCGCGCGCTTCGGCGACGACCTCGATTTGGAGTGGGTCTTGCGCAGCGGGCGTGAAGAGCAGCGTAACGGGAGCGGACTTTTCAGCGGCCCAGCCAACCGGGCCCGCCATCAGCCAAAGCAGCAGTGAAACCAACGGCCCCAGCGGGGCCGCACCACCGTAGCCGTGGGTGGAGTTCGCGAAGCGAACGAAACCCACGGGTAGTTTGGAAAATGGGCGCAACCGCCCAGCGGTTGAACCGGGTGATTGGCGGTGAATTGTGCCACCGCTACGCGGTGGAATTCCTTTAACGCGATACCGTGGGTTCCGCTCGCCTGCGCTAGCTACACCCACGGCTATTGTTGTCAGGCTGCTCCGCAGCCCTTCGCTGGCAGACAGCGGGAGATGTGGGAGCCTCCTCATGTCGGCGGCTGCCGCGCTCACGGCAGCGGCGCGATTTCCAGCGCAAGGGCCGTGCCCTGCTCGCGCAGCACCACGACCTCGGTGTTGCTCAACTTGTCCACGTGCACCGCGCCGAAGAGGCTGTCCACGATCTCGATGCCGTCCGGCCCTTTCGGCTGCTTCACGTCGCGGCGCACGGCCTTCTGGTTGATCTTCGCCTCGTCGCGGACCTTGATGTGCGACATCTCCACGCGTGCGCCCCAGTATTTGCTCGGGCCGAAGAGGTTTTGGTGGAAACGCTGGGTGTGCGTCACGAGCCATTGCTTGCCGTCCTTTTCGTAGGTGAACATGTCCAGCGGGCGGTTGCCGGAGCCAAGTTCCACGACGCTTGTGCCCTTGACCTGCGCGTTGGGCTTGAGGTCATCCAATTCAAACTTCGCGATGGGCGTGCACGCGAACGAACCGACGACGTAGTGCTTTCCGTTCTCCTCCATCGGCACGAAGCTCGTGATCGGGGCCTTGGTTTCCCATTTGCCGTGCGCGACGTGATACGTCTCCGCGCTGACTGGCACCGCGCTGCCGCCGTGCGCGAGCGGGAGCGACAGCGTGAAAATCTTGCTGGAGAACTCCTCGTTCGAGGAACCAGCGGCAAGGACACGGTCACCGGCGAAGGCGACGTCGGAAACGTTGCCAACTTTGGCGGTGTCGGCGGCGGGCAGCGAGACTCGGGCGTGCTTGGCCTTCGCGTAATCCAGCGGTGCGGCCTGCCCGTCGGCACTCACGACGACGATGAGCGAGGCATTGTCCGGCTTGCGCGTGACGGAGAGATAGATTTTGCCGCTGGCCGGGTTCACCGCCATGTCCGCAATGGTCACGCCACCCTCGGGCGCGCCGAGGCGGGCAGCCAGCAGGGCACCGACGTTGTCCACGCGCTGCTTGAGCTTCTGCACCGGGCCGGTGTCGCCCGTCTCAATGGCCACGATGGCCGCGTGGCGCGGCTCCGTGACGAGCAGCAGTCCGCCGGGGCCGAAGGACATCGCGCCGACGGAGCGGAGCTTAGGGTCGCCGGTGGCGGCGTCCTTGAGATGGCTGGCGGCGGTGAGGCTGGTGGTCAGGGCGGCAAACAGGGCCGTGCCTGCAAGGAGAGAAGGGATTGAGCGCATGGAGACTTAGGCGAAGGCTGCGACGGGGGAATTCACGCTGGCACGGTCGAATCGCGAGTTGTCTTCGCCGGCCGGCTGCGGTTTATTGACCGCACGCTATGACTCGCCAACAAGTGCTCGACCAATATTTCATGGACGCGCGGCACAAGCTCATTGAAGTCGCCGCCTTCCTCGATCGCGTGGACCGCTCCGAGGGCGACGCTGACTTCCGCCTTGACGCCTTCCGCACCGCGCTGAAGCACCTGGCCGAGAAGAAGCCCCACCGCGCCAAACGCGTCCTCCTCTCCTTCAGCGACCCGACGACGAAGCCGCTGGCGAAGGCGACGGTGAAGGGCGCGACGGGTGCGTGGCCGGGGAAGAGTTGAAAGTTGAGGGTTGAAAGTTGAAAGGCCGAGTGAGTTCGCCACAGACCAAACCGTTTCAGTTTAACTTCGAACGGCTCGAAGCTTGGAAGCAGGCGCTCGCCTTCAGCAAGTCGGTCTATCTGGTGACAAAGTCCTTTCCTGACGATGAGCGGTTTGGGCTGACGTCCCAAATGCGCAGGGCGTCCGTTTCCGTGGCCTCGAATCTCGCGGAAGGTTCCTCTCGCTCATCACGCCAAGATTTCGCGCGTTTCGTGGAGATTGCGACCGGGTCCATCTTCGAAGTCGTCGCCCAAATCGAGATTGCCCGCAGTCGGGGGCTCGGCACAGACGACAAGTGGACCGACCTGCGTTCTCCTGCCGCCGAGTTGACGCGGATTCTCAGCGGTCTCCGCCGCTCGCTCCTCACCTCGAAGGCAACGGACTAGGCTTTCAACTTTCAACCTTCACCTTTCAACTAGCCCCATGCGCTACATCGAACCCCACGGCCACATGGTCAGTCGCACGACTGACGACTATCAGGACATGGTCACCGCCGGTTGCGCCGCCGTGTGCGAGCCGGCCTTCTGGGCGGGCTTTGACCGCTCGTCCGTGGACGGCTTCCACGATTACTTCTGCCAGCTCACCGACTATGAGCCGAAGCGCGCGGCGAAGTTCGGTCTGCCGCACTTCTCGTGGCTGTGCATCAACCCCAAGGAGTCCGAGGATGTGGCGCTGGCCACGGACGTCATCGGCCTCATCCCCAAGTTCCTCGACCGGCCCAACGTGCTGGGCATTGGCGAAATCGGGTTGAACAAGAACTCGCGCAACGAGATGAAGGTGCTCGAAATGCACGTGGACCTCGCCGCGCGGAACAACCAGCTCATCCTCGTCCACACGCCGCATCTTGAAGACAAGCTCAAGGGCACGCGCCTCATCCTCGACGTGCTGCGCAGCGACAAGCGCATCCGGCCGGAGCGCTGCATCATTGACCACGTCGAGGAGCACACCATCCAGCTCGTGCTGGACGCGGGCTTCTGGGCGGGCATGACGCTTTACCCGGAGAGCAAGTGCTCGCCCGCGCGCGCGATTGACATGCTGGACATCTATTCGCACGAGCGCATCTGGATGAACTCAGCGTGCGATTGGGGTGTGAGCATCCCGCTGGCGGTCCCGCGCACCGCGCTGGAGATGAAGCGCCGCGGCTGGCCGGCTGACTTGATCGACAAGGTGATTTACCGGAACCCCATCCAGTTCCTCAGCCAGTGCCCGAAGTTCAAGCTGCCTTGAGCGGCGGCGTGCGCGTTACTGACCCGCGTTCCGGCCCGGTGGAATGACGCTCTCAAATTCTCCCTCGCTGACGCGCGTGCGGAGCTTCTGGCCGGCCTTAACCTGCGCGGCGCGGCGGATGACCTGACCGGTCGCGGCGTCGGTGGTGATGGAGTAGCCGCGCGCAAGGACGTTCTCGGGTGAGAGCAATCGCAGTCGGCTCGTGAGTGCGGCGAGCTGCTCGCGGCGCAAGGCGAGCTGCGCAGTCGGTTTGATGCGCTGCAGATGGCCCGCAGCCTGGTCGAGGCGATGCCGGCGCTCGCGCAGTTGGGTTTTCGTTTCCCGCGTCAGGGCAAGCCCCGCGTCGTCCAGCCGCTGGGCGTTTTCCTGCAAACGCCGGCGCGGGTGCGCGAGCGTGAGGCGGTGGTGCAGGGCGGCGAAGGCTTCTTCCGCCGCATCGAGCTGCTGTCGCGCAAGCTGGTTCAACCGCGCCGCTGCGTCTACCACGAACTCCCGGCTGGCGAATGCGCCTTCCGTAATCAACTCCGCCGCCGCGCTGGGCGTGGCCGCGCGCAAATCCGCGACGAAGTCCGCGATGGTGAAGTCAATTTCGTGCCCGACCGCCGACACGACCGGCACCGCCGACTCGAAGATGGCGCGCGCGACTGCCTCTTCGTTGAACGCCCAAAGGTCTTCGAGCGAGCCACCGCCGCGGGTGACAAGGATGAGGTCGAGCTTCGATGAAGGAGAGACGGAGGGAGGGAGAGACGGAGAGATGGAGGCGCGTGTCTCCCTCTCCCCCTCTCTCCGTCCCTCTATCTCTTTCTCCTGAGTCCCGGCAGCGGAGTAAGCATTCAACAACCTGACCGCCCTCGCCACTTCCGCCGCCGCCCCTTCCCCCTGCACGCGGCACGGGACGAAGATGATTTCCAAGCCCGGCTGGCGGCGCGCGATGACGTGCAGCACGTCGCGGATGGCCGCGCCGGTGGGCGACGTGACGAGGCCGATGCGCTGCGGGTAGCGCGGGAGCTTGCGCTTGCGCTCCAGCTTGAAGAGGCCTTCCGCCGCGAGCTTTTCCTTGAGCCGCTCGAAGGCCGCCTGCAACGCGCCCACGCCCTGCAGCTCCGCGCTGCTGACGATGAGCTGATACTGCCCGCGCGCCTCATAGACCGTCACGTCGCCGGTGAGCAGGACCTTCTGGCCGTCCGCGAGCAGCGCGCGGTGCGGGACGGACGTGTTGCGGAAGAGCACGCACGCGAGCTGCGCGCCCGCGTCCTTGAGCGTGAAATAGACGTGCCCCGACGCCTGCGCGCGGAGGTTGGTGATTTCGCCGGAGACGGCGACCTGCCCGACCTGCTTCTCCAGCAGCCGCTTGATGTTCCCGGTCAGCTCCGAGACGGACAACACCTTGCGCACGGCCTCCGTCGGGAAGAGTTCGCCACCGAAGTCCCACTGAGATTTGGAAGGTTTGGGCATTCTATTCTGCGTTCGGAGTTGAACGCGTAAGTTTCAAAACACGAAGGAGAGCTTCTACACGACTCAATTGCTGGGTGAGGGATTGAATCACCCCCTCTCGCTCCGTGCCTGTTGGAATGCTGAACGGAATCAACAGGCACCGATCGTTCTGCAACAGCAGAGGCGGAGTCTCCGAAGTGAGTCCAATTAGCGCCTGCTTCACCTTAGGAGACGGTTTGAAGTTCTCCCCCAAACTTCCAGCCACAACGGCGTTTCTCGTTCGGAGGCCCAATCCCGTGCGCTAAACTTGAGTAAGCAGCCGCAGCCGGCGAGCCAGATGTTCCGTGCATACCAGCCATGTCCGCCGGATGCTCGAAGTTTGTCGGTAGATACCAGCCCGCTCTCCTCCGCCAAGTCAACGACATCGTCCACAAGTTGGCAAAAATCGAGAATCCTACGGCCATGCGACGAAGCCAGCTCCTCAGAGCGGACCGGTAAGAAGGATTCATTGTCCATCCGCTCGCACAAACCGATGAGTTGGCGTGCGTCTGACGCGGCTGCGGTCTCCCCTTCCGATTCCATAGCAACCAGCAGTGAGCCGAGCAGTGAACTCCAACTCGCCAAGGCTAGTGTCCGTTGATTGCCAACTTTCACCACCAGCAAGCCGAGGCCGGTCTCCTTGAGTGGTTCAAGCGGCACTCCGGCCATTTTGCAGCGCGAGACGAGTTCCGGCCACAGCGTGGCGAACCGGCGTGCAGGGGCCACAAACAGGAGCAAGCCGGGAACTGTAGTTGGAAGCCGATTCAGATAATCAATCGGCTGGCGGTCGGTCAGCCCGGCCCAGAACTTCGCCTCCAATAACAACACCTCGCGCCCGACGTCATCTATGCCGACCAAATCAGGGATAGTTCCGTCTTCGCAGCCTGCTTGTGTCCGATAGAGAAGCGAGTCGGGCAACGTCACGTCAGCTTGCGCGATGAAGCGTCTGAGAGCAGTGCGGGCAACCGCTGAACGAACCAACACGTAGTGCAACGACTCCGTTGCCAGATTCTCTGGGTGCTGAGCGAAACGTGTCGCCAGATAAGCGAAGAGAGTTTGTCCTTGGTTCATGTCAAGTCGTGGGCTTGCTGAGTTTTTGCTGCTCGTTAGCGAATTTAGTTCGCCGGATTTCCAACTGCGCTTCGCAATCCGAGGCGTTAAACAGGATGGCGTGAACTTGCACAAGCGGTTCCCAGCCTTCCGGCGCTTTAGACCACCAGCGATACTCAGCGCTTCCCATGTATGCGCCGACCGCGAGCGAGTAGATTCTACCGTCGAGACCCTCCGGAAACATTGGAGCCGCCGGGATGCGAGCCGAACACAGCTTTTCAACCAGCGAGTGAGCAGAATCAGATGGAAAACCGACGCGCCACCTCAATGTTCTCTTCCCATACTGGTCCTGCAATGGAGTGCAACGGTAGCGGCACTCAAGTCGGAAATTGTCCCCAGCTTGGACTAATCTCACAGTAAGTGCCCCGTCGGGAGGCCAACCAAAATCCTCTGAGGCCGTTAATAGAAGAAGCTCACTCATGCGCGGAGTGATTGCTTGAACTGATTGCCTCCGACACGCGCTGAATCGCCGTCGCCTTGCCCGTCGTGTCATCCAGTTCGATGATGACGCCTTGCAGCAGCACGCGGTCGCGGGCGACGGAGAAACGGCGGGGCTGGCTGGTGATGAAGCGTTCGATGATCGGCTGGATGTCGCGGCCTAGGCAGCTTTCGTGCGGGCCGGTGAAGCCCGCGTCGCACAGGAAGGCCGTGCCGCCGGGGAAGATTTGCTCGTCCGCCGTCTGCACATGCGTGTGCGTGCCCACCACGGCGCTGACCTGCCCGTCGAGCATCCGCGCGATGGCGATTTTCTCCGAGGTCGCCTCGGCATGCATGTCCACGAAGATGAACGGCGTGTGCTGGCGGAGCTGCTCGACTTCGGGACGCACGCGGATGAACGGGTTGTCCAGCGGCGGCATGAAGGTGCGGCCTTGCAGGTTGATGACGGCCAGCAGGCGCCCGTCGGGCAGGCGATGCGTGGTGCTGCCCTGACCAGGCGAGCCGGGCGGATAGTTGAGCGGGCGCACGAAGCGCGGCTCGCCGGTGAGCAGCGCGGAGACTTCCTTCTGGTCCCAAAGATGGTCGCCGCTGGTGATGACGTCCACGCCGGCGGCAAAGAGGTCCGCCGCCGTCTCAGGCGTGATGCCGGACCCGCCGGCGGAGTTCTCGCCATTGGCGATGACGACATCGAGGCGGTGGCGAGCGCGGAGCACCGGCACCAGTTCGGCGACGGCCTTGCGCCCGGGCGAGCCGACGACGTCGCCGATGAAGAGGATTTTCACGCGCGCGAGGCTAGCAGCGAAGCAGGTC
>CAZQEW010000026.1:0-44451 GCA_964591495.1 uncultured Klebsiella sp. | reverse complement strand
AACCTTGAGAAGGTGGCTCATAAGTTGGTCAACGGACGGTAAGGAAATCGTTCTGGTTCAGCAATGCCCGTACGAGGCTTTCGCGGGCGCGGGGTTCGCCGTCCTTCGGAACTGCTGTGCTCTGCTGCTGGAGGAATGCCTCGCACTCGGCGAGTTCCGCATGGCTGGGCGGGCGGGTGAGGATTTGCTCGAAGGCGGCGGTGATGAAGGCGGCGTTGTCCGAGGCCGCTGCCCCGAGGCGCTTGGCGATGGCGAGCGTGTGGTCGTGGACGAGCTTGCTGTTGGTGAGGGCGAGGGCTTGCTGCGGAATGACGCTGCGGGTGCGGCGGTAGCAGTCGTTCGGGTCGGGCGCGTCGAAGAGCGCGCTGAACTCGCTGCGGCCGTCGGACTCGGGGTTGAAGCTGTAGTAGAGGCTGCGGCGCGTGGTGGAGAGCGCGTCCTTGTTCTCCAGTTCCTGGCCGCCCATGCGCGGGTCCAGCGCGCCCGCGAGGTGCAGGAGGCTGTCGCGCACGACCTCGGCTTCCATGCGGCCGGGGTTCATGCGCCAAAGCCACCTATTCTCCGGGTCGGTGGTCTGGTTTCGCTGCAAGTGTTCAGTGTTCAGTGGCCGGTGTTCAGTGGGGCGGCGGGTGTCCGTGGGCTTTCGGACTGAAAACTGATTGCTGAGCACTGAATACTGACTACTCCTCCGATACGCCGCGCTCGTGACAATCAACCGGTGCAGGTGCTTCATGCTCCAGCCGCTCGCCATGAACTCGGCGGCGAGCCAGTCGAGCAGCTCGGGGTGCGTGGGCGGCTTGCCGCTGCGGCCGAAGTCGAAGACGGACGCGACGAGCGGCTCGTGGAAGTGGCGTGCCCAGATGTGGTTCACGGCCACGCGCGCGGTGAGCGGGTTGTCGCGCGAGGCAATCCACTCGGCGAGCGCCTTGCGCCGGCCCGTGCTCTCGCGCGGATAGACGGGGCTGAAGGCGGTGTAAGCCGAACTGTCCTTGGCGAGCGCAACCTCGGCGTCGGTGACGGCCTTCTTCGCGGCGGTCAACGCAGTCTCCGCTTTGGTGAGCGCGGCCTTGGTGTCGGCTTTGGCTTTGTCGTCCTTGGCGGCGGAGGAATTGGTCTTTGCGGTGGCGAGGTCGGCTTCGGCTTTGGCCAACGACTCTTTGGCGGAGGTGAGTTTGAACTGCCGTTCGGCTTTGCTGGCGGCGCGGGCGAGGGTGTTGGTATCGCCGGCCACGATAAACCGCGCTTCGTCCGCGGCGAGGCGGGCGATGACGGAAGCACGTTCGGCTTCGGCGGTGGCGAGGCGGGCTTCGGTCAAGGCGGTCTTGTTCGTGGTGACGGTTTGCTTTGCGGTTGCGAGGGCATCGTCCACGCGCTTCAACTCGGCTTCGCGGATGAAGGGCTTGGCGCCGGGATACGACACGGTGGTCGGCAGTGACACGGGAGCGACCTGGAGCGCCTTGCCACCGAGGAACTCCGGCATGGTGGGCAGCACGGGCGAGCGGTTGGTCAGGCGGTTGCGCTCGTCGCCGCCGGTGTAAAACCAGGTCTTCGCCGCCGCGTCCTTGTCGAAAACGCGGACCGAGCCAAGACGCACGACCTTGCGGTTCTTGCTGTAGTCGTAGTCTTGGAAGGGGCCGGGGTCGGCCTCGCCGGGCCAGCGGTCCTGGCGCACGTAGAGCGGCTCGAAGAAGGCGCGGAAGCTGAAGTAATCGGCCTGCGTGATGGGATCGTATTTGTGGTCGTGGCAATGCGCGCAGTTGAAGGTGAGGCCGAGGAAGGCCTTGCCCGTGTGCTCGACGTTCGCGCGCATCCACTCGTTGGGGTTGAGCGCATACCAGTTGCGCACGAGGTAGCCGGTGGCGACGGCGGCCTCGTCGTCGAACGGCGCGATTTCGTCAGCGGCGAGCATCGCCTTCACCATGCGGTCGTAGCCGTGGTCGGCGTTGAGCGACTTCACAATCCAGTCGCGCCAGCGCCAGATTTGCGGGGCGGAGTTCCAGACGTCGGGCACCTGGCGGCGACCAAACCAGTCGCTGTAACGCCACACGTCCATCCAATGCCGTGCCCAGCGCTCGCCGTGCTGCGGGGAATTCAGGAGCCGGTCCACAACGCGCTCGTAGGCATCGGGCGCGGTGTCGGCGAGGAAGGCGTGGAGTTCCTCGCGCGTGGGTGGCAGGCCGGTGAGGTCGAGGTGAACGCGGCGGAGGAGCGTGGGTTGGTCGGCGGGCGGGAGCGGGGTGAGCTTCGCGGCGGCGAGGCGGGAGTTGATGAAGGAGTCAACCGGATTGCCGATCGCCGACTGCCGACTGCCGATTTTGGGAAGCGGAGGGCGCACGACCGCCCTGAACGCCCAGTGGTCACTGGGACTCGGCTCCGGCTTCTCGTCCTTCGGGGCGGGCGCGCCAGCGGCAATCCAGTGGCGGAGCAGCTCGATTTGCTCGGGCTTGAGCGCATCGCCTTCCGGTGGCATGCGCTCGGAGAGATCGGTGGCAGAAACTTTCGTCAGCAAGCGGCTTTGCTCCGGCTTCCGGGCGACCACGGCTGGACCGTGCTTGCCACCCCGCTTGGCTAGCTCCGCCGTGTCCAGCCGCAAGCCGTTCTTTTGCTGCAACGCGCCATGGCAGGCATAGCAGCGCTCACGCAGCAGGGGCTTGATGTCCTTCGCGTAGTCCACCACCGGACTGGCGGCGGGCGCCGAAAATATCCCCCAGAAAAGGAGGGCCAACGTGGCAGCTGGGGCTCGGCTCATACGGAGTGACGCCCGCAAATTCTCCGTCCGGCTGAGCCAAGTCAACGACGATGGCGGGAACGGGCGAAGGTTACGCCAATTCCTGCTCCATTTCGCGCACGAGACCCACGAAGCGCTGCACCAACCCGGCGTCCTTCTGGCCGGGCGCGGTTTCCACGCCGCTGGACACGTCCACGCCGAAGGGCCAGACCTGCTGCACGGCGTCGGCCACGTTCTCGGGCGTCAGGCCGCCGGCGAGGATGACGGGCCGGCCCAGTTCCTTGGCCTGGGCGGCCAGTTCCCAGTTGAACCGCTCGCCCGTGCCGCCCCGCTGGCCGGCCACGTAGCTGTCGAGCAGCCAAGCGTCCACGGCGAAGTCTGGCAGCGGCTTGAGCGACGCGGCGTCCTGGATGCGGAAAGCCTTGATGACTTTGAGCGGGGCAAATTGGCGGCAGAATTCCGGCGTCTCCTCGCCGTGGAATTGCAGCGTGTCCAGCCCGCACTCGGCGACGACGGCCCGCACGGTTTCGGCGCTTGCGTTCACGAACACGCCGACTTTCGCGACGAAGGGCGGCAGGGCGCGAATGATTGCCGCGGCGGCGGCGGGCGAAAGGTTGCGCTTGCTGCCTTCGTAGAACATGAAGCCCAGCGCGTCCGCCCCGGCCTCGACGGCGGCAAGCGCGTCCGGCAGGCGGGTGATGCCGCAGATCTTGACCTTGGTGTGCATGGCTACCTGATGAGTTCGAAATGTCCGATGAGCGGCAGCGGGCGGCATTGGCCGCCGGCGGCGTTGACGATGCCGAGAATTACCATGACGACCCAGCCGACCCACAGCAGGGGCGCGAGCAGGACGAGCGAAAAGTTAACGAACGGCACCACGCCAATGACCATGCAGCTAACCGCACCGACCAGGGAGGCAAGGAACAGGACGAGGCCCTGATTGGCATGATACTTGGCGAACTTCGAGTTCGGGGCGGCGATCAGGCCGACCACGAACAGGATCCACAGGTAGGCGAGAATGGCAAAGGCACGGTTCCGCTCGATGTCCTCGGCGTTTATGCCGGGGAGGCTGGGCGGAGAGGGCAGAGACGGGGCTGCGCCGGGGCCGGGCAACGGCGGCACGGCAGGGCCCGGCCGGCTTTGGGCAAATTCCGGCAGAGACTTGGCGGCCAGCCAGGTGGTCATGCCCTCCCGCCAGACGTAGGTTTCGGGTGGGAGCGCGCCGCTGGTCAGCAGCGCCTGCAGCGCCGCCGTCTCCACCGGGGCGGAGGGCTGGCCGTTTTGAACATATCGCCACGTGCTCATGATCTGAGTGCCGCAATCGGAACACAAGCGAAGCGCCCGGGCAAACGCGCAATTTGGCGGCAGGTGGCGTTGGCGGCGAACCGCCCGCGTTCAACGGGGCATTGGCGGCTGCGGTCCGGCACCGGGCGGGAGCGGCGGGAACTCAATGACCACCCGGCGCCACGCGGCGCGTTCAGCTTCGGACATTTTCCGCCACTGTTCGGCGTTCGCGTAAAAGCGCGCCTGCTCGGCCTGGGACATCTGGCTGAGCTGCTTTAGCGCGGCGACGCACGCGGCCCGTTCCTCCGGGGAAAGCTGCGCGAACTGGTCCAGCGTGCGCTCGGCCTCCGCGCGTTTTGGCTCGGGCAGCGCGGCGACCACGCGGGCCCGGGCCTGCTCGTCGAGGCGGAAGTAGTAGGTGAAACTGTCCAGCAACTGCTCGCGCTGCCGGGCATCAAGTGTCCGCCATTGCGCGACATTGTCCGGCACCTTCGGTTCCAATCCGGGCGGCAATGGCGGATAGGCATTGGCCTCGGCGGGGCGGGTCATGGCCTGGAGTAGGCGTTCGTTGGCGAGAATCTCGCGCTGAATCTCGGCGGGCAAACGGTCCCAGGCACCGAGACGTTCCTCCACCTGCAGGCGAAAAGTGTCTGGAACCACGGCCAGCCGGGAAGCGCGTTCGACCAGCGGAACGGCCAGCAACGGCCGGAGGTAATAATGCAGCTCGGTCGCGCGCAGCCGGGCCTCACGCTCGCCGGGAGACAGGGCGTCGTATTCGCGGAGGCGCGTGGAGAGCAACTCGCGCACGCGGGCGGGCTTGGCGGCCAGCTCGGTGGCGCGCGCGTCCGAGCGCATGGCCAGCAGGATGCGGAAAGCGGCGACGGGGCTGCGCGCGCCGGCGGATGCCGGCTCCGCCGCGCCGGCCAGCAGCGCCGTCAGCAGCAGGGCGAGAAGGTGAAAGACGCGGCGCATGGTCAACGGTCTCCCTCCAGCGCGGCCAGCAACTCCACATCGGCGCTCACGGAGTTGAGCCGCCGGATGGCCTCGAAGTCCCTGAGCAGCGTCACGCTAGGAGCCCCTGCCAGGGTCGCGACCTGCTCAACGCTCCGGGCCAACTGCGTGGGCGCGCGGCCACGGCGACCTTGCAGCACCAACGCAAGCAGTCCGATGACCAGGGCCAGCGCGGCAAACTGCTGGGCCAGCGATGGCCAGCGCAACCAACCCTGCCAGCCTCGCCGCGGAGGGACTTGGCCGATGCGCTCGGCCGCTCCAATTTCCTGCCAGACGCGGGCCATGAAGTTCGAGGAGGCGGCCGGAGCGGGTAACCTTCCCAGCGCGTTGGCGAGAGCGGCTTCAGCGCGCCAACGTTCACGGTCCGCCGGATGCGCGGCGAGCCACTGGTCAAGCCGGGCCTGTTCGTCCGGGGTCAGCCCGCGTTTGTGCCGGATGGCGAGCAGTTCTTCAAACATCGGAGCATTCATGTTTGCCTTTGAGTTAATTGCCAGCGGCTCCACAAAGTTGCGCGGCAGCTTGGAGCAGGGATTCCAGCCACTGATGGCCGCGGACGAAGGCAAAGCCGCCGGTGACAAAAGCCAATTTCAAATCCGGGTTCACGGCCGTCCATCCGTGGTTGGAGTTTCGTCCCATTCCCCCGTGCGCAGATACGGTTTAAGCCGGGCCCTGAGCGTCTCACGGGCGCGGTGGATGAGGGATTTCACCGCCGAGAGGGAGCAGCCCAGGACCTCGGCGATGTCATCGTAACCCAGCTCATCACGCTGCCAGAGCATCAAGGCGGTGCGCTGGTTCTCCGGCAGGGCGGCGACGGCCTCGGCGACCTTCGCTTCCAGTTCACCGCGCAGGAGCGTGTCCGGTGCGGCGACCTCGCGCTTGTCCTCAAGGCTATGACCGCGTGGTTCATCGGTGTCCGCGTGGGCCGGGGCATCAAGGGATTCGGCAGGGTGACGGGAACGGCGCCGGAATTCGTTAAGGCAGAGGTTGCGCGCAATGGTGAACAGCCAGGTGGAGAACTTCGCCGCCGGCTCGTAGCGTGCGGCGGACTTCCAGACCTGCACGAAGACGCCCTGCGCGAGGTCCTCCGCCTCGGTCGCGTCGGGCAGCGAACGATAGACGAAGTTCAGCACCGGCTGCTGATACTTGGCGACCAGCTCCTCGAACGCCGCGCGGTCACCGCGCTTCACGCGCAGCATCAGCGCGGCATCGGGGTCGGGGGCGGCGGGCATCTGGCCGACGATAGCAAACGCCGCCGCGCGGGAAAAGTTTCGCGGAGGCTTAGCCCTTGGTCACCTGACTCAAGCTGACCCATAGATTTTAGGGCGGACAAAGACCAAAAGAAACTGGGCCGGACGTGGTTGTCCGCTCCAACTCCTCTGCTTCCTGTCCTGGGCGGGCGGCGATGGCAAGTCGCCGGCAGAGATCAGAGCGCTCCCAGGGCGATGGCGGCGAGAGCGTCGTCCTTTTCCTTGCACTTGGGGATGAAGTCCAAGGCGCGGAGGAAACGGGCTTTGTCCGGACCGCTCGTCTTCGCGTCGAGGATGAGCTGCGCGAGCAGCGGCGCGGCGGCAGGGGTGCGGCTGCGCCATACGATGTCGCGACCGGCGGGCGTGTTCCAGTTCGCGCCGGCGGCGGATTTCCATGCGTCAAAGCACGCGGCTTCGTTGCGGTCCGCACCGATGCCGAGGGCTTCGAGATACCAACGGTCCTGGCCGTCGTGCGCGGCGGCGAGCTTGGCCCAGAGCGCGGCCGCGTCGGCAGCCTTGCTGTGGCGGAGGGCAACGGCGCATTCGCGGCGGACGGCGGGCGAGCTGTCGCTGGCGAGCTGCGCGGTGGCGGCGTGGGCGTCGAAATTGTAGCGGCGCGCGGCGCGCAGGGCGGTGATGCGAAGATCGGCGTCGGTGTCCTTGAGCGCGGCGGCGAGGTGGGACTTACCGTTCGGCAACTGCGCAAGCAGCCACAAAGCGCGGGCGCGGTGCCGGGTGTTGTCGGACTTGAAGAGCTTCACCAACTCGGCTTCGGCCTTGGCGCCAGCTTGTTTCAACGCGGTGTAGCCGAGGTAACGGGCGGTGAGATTCGGGCTTTTCAGCGCGGCGATGGCACCGGCGGGCGAAGCGAGGTCGAGCTTAGGCGCCGTGTATTTCTCCGCGCCGGGAACGGTCACGCGGAAGAGCCGGCCGCGCGCGAGGTCGCCCATCGCGTGACCGCCAACGCCGGGGTCATACCAGTCGCCGACGAGCAGCGAGCCGTCGGGCGCGACGCACACGTCGGCGGGGCGAAACCACTTGTCGCGCGTGCCGGTGAGCACGGGCGCGATGCTGGCGGTGTAGCCCGCGCCGGCGGATTTCACGGGATAAGCGCGCACGACGTTCGGGCCAGCGTCGCAGTGGATGACCTGGCCGCGGAAGGGCGCGGGAAGCAGGTCACCCTCATACACCGTGATGCCGGTGGGCGAGCCCGCGCCCGTGACGAGCAGCGTGGGCACCACGCCGGGGTCGTGCATGTGCCAGTGGTAAAGCGGCTTGTCGTCATCGGAGAGCTTCGCCTTCTTGTTCGCGGCGTCCCAGCCGGCCTTCCAGCCCGCGCCGGTCAACTCGTCCACGTAGCCGTAATTGCCGAACTCCATGACGAAGTTAATGCGGACAGAGCGGTTGCCGTCGTCGTCGTTGTCCGACTGCCAGAGCGAGCCAAAGGAATCCACGGCCACCTCGTAGTTGTTGCGGAAGTTGTGGCCGAGCACCTCGAACTCGGAGCCGTCCGGGTTGCAGCGGAAGACCAAGCCCTGGCGATACGGCTGGCCTTTGTCGGTGACGACATTGCCCGCGAGGTCGGTGATGGGATTCCCGTTCTTGTCGGAAACGCCTTTGCCGGTGTTGCCCACGTTCCAATACAGCTTGCCGTCCGGGCCGAAGACGAACGAGTGCGTGGAGTGGTCGTGCTGCGGCTGACCGACCTTGGTGAAGAGCAGCTCCTGCTTGTCGGATTTCAGATCGCCGTTGTTGTCGGTGAAGACAAAGACATTCGGCGCGCAGGAAACGATGACGCGCGTGGTCTTGCCATCGAGCGACGGCAGCACGCAGATGCCGAGCGCGGAATCAATGTCGCGGCCCTGGTAGAAGACCGTTTGTTTGTCGGCCTTGCCGTCGCCATCGGTGTCTTCGAGGACGAGGATGCGGTCGCCCTCGGGGCGGCTGCCGTTGCGGCCGCGGTAGTTCATCACTTCGCACACCCACACGCGGCCGAGGTGGTCCACCTCGATGTTGGAAGGACTGAGGAGCAGCGGCTCGCTGGCGAAGAGCTGGGCCTTGAGGCCATTGCCCGCGTCGAGACCGGCGAGGGCGTTTTCTGGCTCGCGGTCGGGGCCGGCGGCAGCGAGGGGCCGCGGGCCTTTGGCGGAGCCAGCGGCGGCCACCTGTGGCGGGGCAGCAGCGGACACCTGGAATTGAACGCTGCTGGCTCCCCCCTGATCGCTGCCGCCGTTGTCGAGCCCGGCGCGGGCCTTGAAGCGCGTGAACTTGTGGCCGTCCGGCAGCGCGTAGCTGATGAGCGAGTTGGCGTGCGTGCCGATGCCGTAGGCGACGGGCTGGCCGTTCACCTTGAGCGCATCGCCCTTCGCGTTCGCGCCGACGCGCGGCTGGCCCCACTGGGCGCTGGCGGCGGTCCACTTCAAGTCCGTTAGCTTCGTCTCCTTGCCGCTGGCGTCCACGAGGCGTGGCTCGATCCAGTCGGCCCAGTCGGCGGTGAAACCGTCGCTAGCGTCGTTGACGGCGAGGTGGAGCTGCTTCCAGCCCGTGATGTCCACGTCAACTTCCGCGGCGTGGCCGGGAGTCTGCTTGGTGATGACAGGGCTCGTGAAAGCGGCCTTCGCGGCATCGGCAGCAATGAGCGGGCTGGTGCCGAGCAACAGCACTGACAGGAGGAAACGGAGTTGCATATGGAGTCTATCGACGGGACGAGGACGGGGAACTTCAAGCCGGCGAAGCTTCAGGCGACTGGAGACGAACCCGGCGGCGGCAGACGGCGAAAGAACTTGGTAAAGCTCTCCGCATCTTGGTCGGCCAGGTCCACGGTGGCGTCAGGTGCCCGGTTACGGGCGATCTTGAGCAGTTCATGCAAATTGATCACCGGCAACAGCGCAATTTCCTCCACCTTCTTGGAATCCATCTCAGCCGGATACACGACGACGAGCAGACAACTCTCATCCACCTGCCAGATCAACGTTTGGGAAGTTGTCCCGGTGACACGCAGCTGGGTGAAAAAATTCTCCTTGAGCCGGCGCGACATGGCCTGCGCGGCGCTGAAGGCGTTCGAGGCCAGGCTGGCGAACTCGGCCGCATCGGCCAGCATCTGGCCGCCGGCGTGGTGGATGAGGTAGCCGGCGCTTTCAACGAGGAGCGCAGCCTGGACCCCGCTGCGCTCCACGAAGCCTGCGAGCAACTCCTTGAGTTGCTGGTAGTCCTCCGCGGTGAGCTGGGGGAAACCCTTCATGCGAAGCCGGCGCGCATCACTTGCCGCCGCTGAGGAACTTGTTGAGCAACAGGCCGGTGATGGCGTTCAGCGTCTCGAAGACGCCCTCGCACTTGGGGGCGACGGCGGGAAAGCTGGGCACCTGAACGTCGCGGTTGTTGAGGAGGAAATCCATGTATTCGGTCGGCGCAGGATTGGCGGCGTCCCGCTTGTTGTATTGGATGACGTAGGGGATTTCGCCCAGGTTGAGCTTCAACGTCTTGAGGTTGTCCTCCATGTTTTTGAAGCTCTCAACGTTCTCCTCCATTTTCTCGTAGGTGGAGTCGGCGACGAACACGAGGCCATCCACGCCGCGCAGGACGAGCTGGCGGGTGGTGTTGTAGATCACCTGCCCGGGGACGGTGTAGAGCTGGAACTTGGTCTTGTAGCCCTTGATGGTGACCGTCTCCAGGGGGAAGAAGTCGAAGAACAGCGTGCGGTCCGAGCTGGTGGCCAGTGAGACAATCTTGCTCTTGGACTCGGGATTGGAGGTCTGGATGTTGCCGTAGATGGATTCGAGGTTGGTGGTCTTGCCGGACTTGGCGGGGCCGTAGTAGACAATCTTGACCTGCAACTCCTTCGTGGCTTGGTTGATGATGGCCATAGGTTATTTGCGCTGGCGGGCGATCTCCGAGGCGATGGTGTTGAGCTGGGGCATGGGCAGCAGCTGTCCCTTGCGGCTCATGACCGTGAAGAAGATCTTCTCGAGCTTGAAAACCGCCCAGTGATGCCCTTCTGCGACGAGGGAAATCATGCCGGGCTCGCCCAGTTTCATCTGCCGCGCCTGCTCGCCAGTGGTGGCAAACAGCTTGGGTAAGGCGTAGGCCAAAAGTTCCGGCGGCAGGGTTGCCTGCAGCTCGGCGGCCGCCAAGTGGCCCTCCTGCAACGAGAGCATCGCACCCGACACGCCGGGAATGCCGACCACGGCTTGAATGATCTCGGTTGGCGTCCAGTGGGCTTTTTCCGGCTTTCCCAATGCTTCACCAAGCCTGCCCTCGGGAGGAGCAGGAGGAGCCGACGCGGCGATTGGCACCGCCAAGGACGGCGGCGGCACGCGGTTGAGAAAAACGGTCGTCCCACTTCCCCCCGCTGAAACAGGCGCAGTGCTGGCGGGCTTGGCCCCGCCCCGCATGTTTGACATGAAGGGCTGCACGAGCACACGCAGCGGGAGCTGTAACGGGGTGCTGTCGATCCCGGAGGAGCCAACCCCGGGCTTCATCCAGCCGCGTAACTGGCCCCAAGTAAAGACGACCTTGCCGCTCTTCATCGCGTTGCCCAGTTCCTCGCGCGGAAACTCAACGGTGACATCGCCAAGGTCGGCGGCTTCCTTCCTGACGTTCTCGGGCCAACCCACCGTGAGGACCGACAGCTTGATGGGCACGACGCCGGGCGCGGTCGTTTCTGCGGGTTGGGCTTGGAAAAACGAAGTGCCCGGCACGAAGGGCTCCGGGGCGGTAGACGGCTGGAAAGCGGTGAAAGTCGGGGCGCTGCGGACGGGTTCAGGCACCACGGCGGGAGGCGCGGCCTGAAACGCCGGGGCGAATGCCGGCGGCGTTGGAGCTGCTGGGGCAGGTGCCGGTGCGACAGGGGGCGCCGCGGCCGGCGGGGCGAAGAAATTGCCGGCGGCCGGTTCCGCCTTATGCGAAGACTTGCGTTTGAGCAGCGGGCCGGCCACGCGGAGAACTTCCGGAAGCGGCAGATCCACTAGCGCGTCCGCTTGGCCGCCAGCCAAAATCACCCCGGCAGGTGCCCCAGCGCGGAGTTCACTCAGCGTGATGCGGACCGCCCCCGTCGAAAGCTGTGCGAGAACCTTGGCGGTGGGGACGTTGATCGTTTCATCCGGATTGGCTGCGCGAGCAACCAACGGCTTGAGCGCCAAGGGAAGGCGTTCCAGGACGGCCTTAAGTGAGACCGAAAGCGACTCGGGCACGGCGTCTGACGCAGGCGCAGGCGCAGGACTAGCGGGGCCTCCCCCGCCAGCGGCCGAGTGTCCTTTGATGGAGTCCAACATGAGGCTGAGCGCGCTTTCCAACCGGTGGTGCCGCGCTGAAAACGCCGGAAGTGTCCGCCCAAATCGCTTGAAGTGGCAAACAAAAAGCGCACACTGTGCCCACGTGGATGCGAGAAAAAAAATCCTGATCCTTGATGATGAAGCCCAGTTTCTCGAGCTGTGCCAGGAGTTGCTGTCCACGCTTCCGATGCAGCCGGAGGTTCGCACCGCGTCCTCGGGCGCGCACGCCATCGCATTGCTGGAGGCCGAGCCCTATTCCCTGCTGCTGACGGACCTACGGATGCCCAACATGGACGGCTTCCAGGTGCTGGCGATCGTTCGCCGGCGCTTTCCCTCCCTGCGCACGGTGGTGATGACCGGCGTCTGCGAGGATGAATACCGCAACCGAGCCTACGCCATGGGCATTGACCTCTACCTCGAAAAGCCCAAAACCGCGCAGGACATCAAGATGTTCGTGGAGTGCATTGAGTCACTTCTAACCCGTGAGGAGGCCGGCGGGTTCCGCGGCGTGCAGAGCAAGTCGCTGACCGACATCGTCCAGATGGAGAGCTTGGCACAAAGCTCGGTCACACTGAAGTTCACCAACGGCCCATTTGTGGGCAAGATCTGGCTCGTGAACGGCGATCTGATCGACGCCGAGATGGGGGATTTGAAAGGGGAAGACGCCTTCAAGAAGATCATCTCTTGGAAATCCGGCACATTCGAAAGCCTACCCGCCGATTCAAAGCGCGAACGGCGCATCATGAACTCCGTGCAGGGCCTTCTCCTCGATTCAGCCCAAATGCTCGATGAAATGGCCGCCGGGGAGGTGCCAGGATCGGGCGGTGAAAAAGCCAAGGCATCCTCCCCACTCGCCGAGCTGGCCCGCCAGCCGGGTGTCGAATTCGTGCTGACCACTGACATGGGCAAGGGCAAGCAGTTTGAACACTTTGCCTGCGATGTCCCCGACAAGACCGCGGCATGGGCGGCCCAAGTGGCCGACCGCTGCAACCACCTTGGCGACCGCATCAAGGCCGGCAACTTGCACGCTGTCATCACCATCGGATCTCAGCGGGGGGCGGGAGTGGCACCCAAGGGCGAAAAGGTGCTTTGCGCCGGTTTTCAGCGCGGCCGCACCGCCGGCCAAATTTTGGAAACCCTTAAGAAAATGGCTGCACAATGGGCCTCCTAGACTTCTTCTCCCCGGCCAAAAAGGAAGCCCCGTCGCTGGACCGCCTGCCCAACGGCAGTTTCACGGTGGATCGAGACGGCAATGTCCTGACCTCAACCCTGCCGCACTCATTTTCCGAGAACAACGTCCGGGAGATCGGCAAAACCGTGATGGAGGCGATCAACTCAGCCCGCGAGGCCAACCTACCGGTAGCGGAGTTGGCGATCCACTACAGCGGACTCAAGATCACCGCCAAGGAACAAAGGGGTGGGGCCATGATTTTCCTTGCTCCGGTGCGTTGACGCGCCCTAAATCGCCGCCGCGAAGCGGCCTATGCGCGACAAGAAACTGGACCAACTCATTCTCGAGCTCGAGACCCACGTCGAGTGCTGGAAACAGTTCAACCACTTCCTTTCGCTCGCGCGTTCCAAGAATTTCTCCCCCGAGGACGAAACCCAGTTCCTCGAAGTGAAGAGCAACATCGCCCAGGGCCTGCAGATGCTGATGAGCAAGATTGAAGGCGGCGGCGCCCCACCCCGTGAAGAGGTGCAGGCGCTGCTGACCAACGCTCCGTCCATCCGCTACATGGGCGAACTGGCGGATGGCTCCCTGCGCAGCCTGGAAAATCAGTGGCACAAGATCTTCCTCGACTGGCAGAACGTGCTTGGGTTGCTCAAGGTAAAGCAGAAGGAACTGAGCGAAAAATCCTTCTTCGGGAGCCTTTTTGGCAGGAAGTAAGCCTTGGCCAGCCGGCCTGACCAAAGGCCACGTCTTGCCCGAAATTTAGCGCTGATGCTGGCAGGGGTGGCGTGCCCAACTACTCGGACCGCTTAAAAAACTCTGCCCGTTTCGTCTCCGCCCCCGGTCCCCAGATGCGGATGTTGGTCACCATGCCGACATCATCGAACGAACCGAAGCCGAGGTGACCTTTCAGGAAGGTCTTGTCCTCCGCGAGCATGATTGGCTTCGTGAAATCGTCGAAAAACACCTTGTAAGTGCCGGCCTTGGTGTCGCGCTCGGCGCGAATCTTGTGCCACTCGCGTTCGCCCCAGGTAATGCCCTTGGTGGTCTCCTTCGCGAAATTCTTGCGCGGCGCCCCGTTCACGATGAACACGTTGTGGGCGTTCGGGTCGGCGGCCACGGCGATGTGGTTGTAGTAATATTGCGCCGGCCCGGTGAAGCCAAAGAACAGGCACATGTCCTGGTGACCGTAGGGCTTCTTGGTCGAGAGCAGCTCCACCTCCAACACGAAGTCACCGAAGACTTTGTCCGCGATCAGCGCGATGTTCAGCGGCGAGCGGTGCTCGGGCTTGTAGGCGCTCTGCTTGTGCAGCTCGAGCGCGGGCTTGTCCTTTTCCTTCGCCAGCCGCCAGGCGGCCGGGTCGGAGAAAACAAAGTCCTTCAAGGCATCGGGCCTGGAGAAGTTCTGCTCGTAAAGCAGCTGGTAGCCGGCCGGCAGCTTCGGCGCATCCGCGGCGGGCACGGTCAGCGTGGCGAGCAGTGCAAGGGCGGCGGCAAGCAGGAGTCGGCGAGGGCTCATGGCAGCAGTCAGGGCAGCGGCTTCACGAAGATGTTCCGGTAGTGAACCTCACTGCCCGGATCGTGTCCTTGCAGGGCAAAGGTGCCGCTGGAGACCAGCCGTTGCACGAACTGTCCCTTGCGCTCCGGCTTCTCCTCCTCGGTGTAATCCACGATGACCTTGCCATTGACGCTCGTGGTGATGTGCTTGCCCACAACCTTGATGTGCATCGTAAACCATTCGCCATCCTTGGCCGGGGCCTCCAGGTTGTCCTTGATGCCATACAGGCCGGCGGTCTTCTTCGGGTCGCCATGCGTGTTATTGACCTGCACCTCGTAGCCCTTGGCGGGCCAGCCGTCCTTCTGGAACTCGGTGTGGAAATAGACGCCGGAGTTCGCCTTGGGGCGTGTGCTGATGTCCAGCTTTAGCTCGAAGTTCTTGAACTTCCCGCCGCCCACGTCACCCACGTAAAACAGGTGCGCGCGCGGCCCCTTCACGACCAACTCGCCGTTCTCGACCTTGAAGGTGTCGGGATTCTCGTTGGCCTTCCAGCCAGCGAGCGACTTGCCGTCGAAGAGCGAAATCCAACCGTCTTTGTCTGCGGCGGAGGTGGTGAGAGCCGCGGCAAGCGCGGCGGCGAGGAGGAGCAGTTTCATGCGGATGTCGTATTTGGTCTGGCGCGGGAACGTAGCGAAGCCCCGCCCCCGACGTCAACCGCGGCCCGCCGCAGCGAGGCGATTCACGCCTGGCTGGGTGAAGAGTGTCCTGCGCGACGCAGGGAAGGCTCGCCAGCTCTTCCCGCGTCTGTTACCCACTCACCCGCGGCATGACGGACCTTCCCGCAAAAATGATTCAGAGTGTGCTCTCGGGCCTGGGGCGCTTCAGCCTGCTGGTCGCCGAGGTGGTGCGCTCACTCGCCACGCAACGGCTCTCGGGGCGGGACGTGTTGAACCAGCTCTATTTCATTGGCGTGAAGTCACAGACCGTGGTGCTGGTGACGGGCGCCTTCACCGGCATGGTGCTCTGCGCCCAAACCTACTTCCAGTTCCACAAGGTGAAGATGGACACCGCCACGCTGGCGGTGGTGAGCGTCTCCATGTGCGGCGAGCTGGGGCCGGTGCTGACCGCGCTGATGGTCGCCGGCCGCGTGGGCGCGGCGATGGCGGCAGAGCTGGGCACGATGAAGGTGACGGAGCAGATTGACGCGCTGCGCACCCTCGCCGCTCACCCGATTGACTACCTGGTGGTGCCGCGCGTGGTGGCGACGATGATCGCCGTCCCGCTGCTGACGGCGGAGAGCATCACAGTTGGAATCACGGCCGCGTATTTGGTGGGCGTTCACCTGCTGCAGATCGACCCCGGCTATTCACTGGTGAACATGCAGCGCTTCACCGACCACCGCGACGTGCTGATGGGCTTCATCAAGTCGTTCATCTTCGGGGGCATCATCGCAACTACGGGCTGCTACAAGGGCATTCACTGCGGGCAGGGCGCGGAGGGCGTCGGCCACGCGACCACGGAGGCGGTGGTCTATGCGTCCATCGCCATCCTGATGTCGAACTTCTTCCTCACGCTGCTGCTCACGCGGCTGCTCGCGCTCACATGATCGAGGTCCGCCAGCTTCGGAAGCGTTTCCGCGACCAGCAGGTGCTGGACGGGGTCGACCTGACCATCGGGAAGGGCGAGGCGCTCATCATCATCGGGCGCAGCGGTGGCGGCAAAAGCGTGCTGCTCAAACATCTCGTGGGCCTGGCACACCCGGATTCCGGACAGGTGCTCGTGGATGGCCAGGACATCGCGCATCTGGACGAGCGCGCGCTGCTGCGTGTGCGCCGCAAGTTTGGCATGCTGTTCCAGAGCGCGGCGTTGTTCGACTCGCTCACGGTCGAGGAGAACATCGGCTTTGTGCTGAGCCGCGAGCGCAATCATACGTCGGCGGAGATTGCCAAGCGGGTCGCCGAGGCGTTGGAAATGGTGGAGCTGCCCGGCATCGGGAAAAAGAAACCCGCCGAGCTCTCCGGCGGCATGCGGAAGCGCGTGGGCCTGGCGCGGGCCATCATCTACCGGCCGGAGGTGGTCTTTTACGACGAGCCGACAACCGGCCTGGATCCCGTGGTCTCCGACAGCATCGACAAGCTGATCGTCCGCGTGTGCGACCGGCTAAAGGTCACGACCGTTGTCATCACGCACGACATGCGCAGCATGCAGACCGTCGGCCGGCGCGTGGCCATGCTCCATCACGGCCGCATCTACACCACCGGCACGCCGCAGGAGCTGCTCGCATCTACTGACCCGGTGGTGAACCGGTTTGTGCGGGGGATTTCAGACGAGAAGGAACACAACTTTTGATATGAGCCAGACACGCATCGAGTGGAAAGTCGGCGGATTTGTCGCCATCGGCCTCGTGCTGCTGGCCGTGCTGGTCCTGAACTTCTCCAAGGGCCTCTCGCTCTTCAAACCAAGCTACGTCGTCCGCCTCAAGACCACCAATGTCGGCGGCATCAAGGAAAAGGCCGCCGTGCTGCTGGCTGGCGTCACCGTCGGCAACGTTAGCCACGTCGAACTGGCCAACGACAGCAAGTCGGTCATCATCTTCCTGCGCATTTACTCCAAACACGAAATCCCCGGTGACGCCGTCTTCAACATCGAAGCCCAAGGCTTCCTCGGCGACCAGTTCGTAGCCATCACGCCGACGGAGAACGCGCAGCCACCGCTGCCCAAGGACGGCTCCGCCCTGCGCGAGTGCCGCGCACCGTTCAACATCCAGGACGCCGCCCGCGATGCACTCGGCCTGATCAAGCGCCTCGACCAGGCCGCCGCCCGCGTGGATCAGGCCGTCGAGCGCGTTAACCGCACGGTGCTCTCGGAAGCCACGCTCACCAACTTCGCCGCGCTGGTCGAAAACTTTCGCATCGTTGCCGAGCAGACGCGCACCGTGACCGAACGGGCCGTCGCCCTGGAGAACAAGGCCATCGGCACACTCGACCGTGTGGACACCCTGCTCAACACCAACACCGTGCCCATCCAGATGGCCGTGAGCAATGTGTTGCGGTTCTCCGAGCAGCTCAATAGGGTCGGTTCAGACCTTCAGGAAACCATGGGAAGCAACCGCCCAACCATTCAGGCAGCCCTGCGCAATCTGGAGACGGCCTCCGCGCAGGTGACCAACCTGCTGGGCGACGTTAATTCAGGCCGGGGACTGGCTGGGGCCTTGCTGAAGGACGAGGGCTTGGCCCGCAGTTTCAAGCAGCTCGCCAGCGACCTTCCGGCCATCAGCGGCCAGGTCAACGGGGCGATGTCAAACGTCAACTCCCTCACCGTGAACGCACACCTGGTCATGACCAATTTGAACGAGTTTCTCGGTGACGGCCGCCGGTTGGCCAACAATGGCGCAACCCTGATGAGCAACCTCAACGCCTACGGCCTGTTCTACAAGCCCAAGCCGCCCAAGCCGACGAACGCCATGCCCAGTGCGCCGCTGCTTACCCCGCGCATGAAATCGGGTTTGCATTGACCGGCCGCGAGCTTCGTCCACTTCCACCATGTCTCTCTGGGCCGTCCGCATTCTCTTCCTGATCCTGTGCACGCTGGGCGGCTTTGCCGTAAGCCAGGTGCGGCCCGAATGGCTTGAAGCCGGGAGACTGTGGACCTTCATTGGCCTGGGCTTCGGCGGCGTGCTCATCGCGCTGGACGAGATGTTGAAGGGCTTTTCCCTGCGCGCCTTCTCGGCGGCCACATTCGGTCTGCTGCTGGGCTTCGCCGTGGGCTGGATGTTCGACAACTCCGGACTGTTCATCGGCATGGACAAGGAGGACGAAGTCACCCGCGGCCTGGTCCGGATGGGCCTGTTCATCGGCTTCGGCTACATCGGCATGATCATGGCCATGCGCAGCAACAAGGAGGACTTCTCGCTCATCATCCCTTACGTGCGCTTCTCCCGGGAGAACAAGCCTGACAACCTCCTGCTGCTGGACACCAGCGTCATTATCGATGGCCGCATCGCCGACCTGATTGACGCGCGGTTTCTCGAGGGGGTCGTCGTCGTGCCGCGCTTCGTGCTGAAAGAGCTGCAGCTCATCGCCGACTCAGCCGACCCGGTGCGCCGCGCGCGCGGACGGCGCGGCTTGGACATGCTGGCGCGGCTCCAACGCAACAAGGCGAACGAGGTGAAAATTCACGATGCCGAAGTGGCAGAGGAGAAGGAAACCGACGCCAAACTCATCCGGCTCGCGGTGTCCCTCGGCGCCGTGCTTTATACGAATGACCACAACCTCGGCAAAATCGCCGAGCTGCAGTCGGTCAAGTATGTGAACCTCAACGAGCTCGCCGCCGCGTTGAAGCCGGTGATCCTCCCCGGGGAGACCTTCACGCTTAAAGTAGTGCGCGAGGGCAAGGACAAGGGCCAAGGCGTTGGCTACCTCGGCGACGGCACGCTCGTAGTCGTAAACAACGCCCAAAAGTTCATCGGCCAGCAGCTGGAGGTGCAGGTCATCAGCCTGCTCCAAAGCGCCACCGGCACCATGGTGTTTGCTGACCCGCGCGTGTCTGGCAACGGCGCCAGCGGCACCTCCGCTCCCCCAGCCACTTGAGCCATGCAACTCGTCACGGTTTTCACCGCATTTAACTCGGCCGAGGCGCAGTTGGTGCGCTCCCGGTTGGAGGCGGCCGGGCTGCGGGCATTCGTGGCTGATGAACTTTCCGCCTTGAGCATCGAGGGTTACGCAGTAGCCGCTGGCGGGATCAAGGTGCAGGTTCCCGACGTGGATGCTGAGACAGCTTTGGAACTGATCCGGGACGGCGGAACGGCGGATTGAACAGGGCGAAGACTCGTCTTACCCACTGACGCTCCTGGGCCCGGCGCAGTGGATTCCCGCCGCCCGTCATTCCTCACTTCCCCTTTGTCCCTGCCGCCCGTTACAACATTGCCGTGCCGCAAGCCGACTCCGACCAACGCGCCCCGTGGTGGTTCCTGCCCTTCGTCCTGCTGCTTTTCTTCGGCCTGCTGGGCACCCGGTCGCTCAACGAGCCGGACGAGGGCCGCTATGCCGAAATCGCCCGCGAGATGGTCGAAACGGGCAACTGGCTCGTGCCGCACATCTGGTATGTGCCGCATCTGGACAAGCCGCCGTTCACTTACTGGGCAGTCGCGGCGTCGCTGTCGGTTTTTGGCGTAAACGAGTGGGCGGTGCGGCTGCCGCTCGCGCTCGCCGGCTTGAGCGCGGCCTGGGCCACCTTCCTGCTGGTGAGTTCGGTGGCGGGCAAGGCGGCCGGGCGGGCGGGGGTGCTGATCTTCGGCACGTCGGCCCTCGCTTGGGCGATGTCGCGGATGCTGACCACGGACATCTTCCTCACACAGTTCATCAGCTGGGCCATTTATTGCCTCTGGCAAAGCTGGCGCAGTCTGGATCCGCTGGCGGCTCCTGCAGCCACCTGGCAGCAGCCGCCGGCAAAGGCGGTGGAAGACGAGGCTGACCCGGCGACCGAAGGCCGCGGCCGCGCTGCCAAGCGCAGTTTCGCCTGGCAGTTGGGAGCCTGGGCCGCGATGGCAGGCGGCGTGTTGACCAAGGGACCGATCGCCCTCGTGATTCCACTGGTTGCCTTTGGCACGCTGGTTCTGTGGAGCAGCCGGCGGCCCGGCCACATGCGCGCGGAGGACATGTCGTTGGGGGCGTTCAGTGCGCCGCGCTGGTGGCTGAGCCAGTTCAACACCCCGCGTAACAGCATCCTGCTGCTGGGTGCGGTGGCCGGTTTCACATTGTTTCTCGTTCTGGCCCTGCCCTGGTTTTGGATGGTGTGGGAGCGGGTGCCGGACTCGTTTGCGTTCATGGTGAAAGGCCAGGTGGTCGGGCACGCGGTGCAGGGTGCGGCCAAGAATCGCGCGCAGCCGTTCTGGTTCTTTTTGCCGGTGCTGGCGGCGGGCTTCCTGCCGTGGACGCCCTTGCTGGGCTGGTTGTGGCGGCGCGCTCATTGGCGTTCGCTGGACGGGCGAACCCAGGAGGCGTGGCTGGTGCTGACCGTGTGGGCTGGGCTGACCTTCACGGTGTTCTCGATCAACACGGCGAAACTGATGCACTACATTCTGCCGATGTTTCCCGCGCTGGCCGCGCTGATGGCCTTGCGGTGGCATGGCCAGGTCGCAGTCGGAGCCGCGCGCCAGAGCGAGGAGGAAGCGACTCACCCGGCCCCGCCGCCGCCATGGATCTGGCGGGTCCTGCCCGCCGCCGGAGTGTTGCCCCTGCTCGCTTTTCCGCTCGCCTGCTGGTTTGTATTCAAGGTCAGAGACCAGCTCTGGGTAAAGGCAGCGGCGGGCGGTGCCGGCGTGTTGCTGATTGCGGCGCTGTGGGAGAGCCGCCGGTGGTCCCCTGCCCTCTGCGCCCGATGGGCCGGCGGCTTGGCGGCAATGTCGCTGCTGGCTCTGGCCGGGCTGTCGCCTTTGGTTGAAACCGAGTTGCGGAGCAATCAGACGCTTAAGCCGCTGGGCACCGCCCTGAAGCGGGAGTTCCGCGACGGCGACCTCATCCTGATGCGCCATCGGATCCCGCAGGGACTGCCCTTTTACGCGCATCCAGTCATCAGCGCGACGCGCCGGCCCTACTTGTCCGGTCTGCCCGAGCACCGGATGCCATTCGAGTTTCCCGGCAACCGCGCGCGCTTTGGCCTCCAGGTGGTCAAG
Organism: uncultured Klebsiella sp.; assembly: GCA_964591495.1. Lineage (GTDB taxonomy): Bacteria > Verrucomicrobiota > Verrucomicrobiia > Limisphaerales > SXTU01 > SXTU01. The sequence continues at coordinate 23,569 of CAZQEW010000026.1, read as the reverse complement.
GACGACCAAATCTACGGCAATTTCCTCGCGGGCCAGCAGCGGGTGTTGGTGGTGGGCTTCAAAGGTTCGTTCGCCAGCTCGCGCCCCCTCGCGCGTGGCAAGCCCCTGCGGCTCATCGCGGAGGTGGGCGATTGGGAACTGTTCTCCAACCGCTGAGGACAGGGTGGGCTGCGCCGGATTTCACTTCCCGGCTGCTTGCAGCTGCCGCATGGCCTCCGCATACCGTTGCCCCAGCTCGCGCAGCGACGGCGTATCGAAATGAACCACGTCGCCCTTGTGCTGCAAGCCGGCGGACTCGACGGCAGCGCTGCGGGGAATGGTCTGAGCCACGGCTCCGATCTGCTCATTCACCTTCGGCCAGAAGGATGGTTTGCCATCCTTGTCCTCGCGCTTGAGGAACTCGCCGAGCTTCCCTGCCACAAAAGGCACGTCCCCCGCGCCAAGGTCGGCGCGCAAATCCTTCACCATCTGAGCGAGCCGTGCGCCGTAGCTGGCGGCGAGCTGCTGGCTGCCGGAATCGGCCTCGCCTTGATGCCACAGAATGCCCTTCAGCGTGCCGTCCTTGAGCGCGAGCTTCGCGCGCTCCAACGCCTGCGCGTAGAGGTCGCCGCCCTTGACCCAGCGCGAGAGCGGGGTGCCGCCCACCGCACACGGGATGAGGCCGATGGTCGCGTCGGGATTCGCCTCTGCCATCACGCGCGCGAAGCTGGAACCGAGACCAACGCCGGCGATGGGTTTGTCGAAGTGCAGCGGATCCGTCGCTGGCGCCCAGGTGGCTTCCTTGGTGAACTTCAGCACGCGCGGGTGCGCTTGTTTCGCGGCGGCGTCCATCGCGCCGCGCCCGGCCATGTTCGACTGGCCGATCAGCAGGTAAAGGTGGAGTCTCTCCTTAGCGGGCAGCTTGGGAGCCTCGGCGGCAACGGCCGGGAGACCGGGCAACAGGCCGAGGACGACGAAGGACCGGCGATCAAGACATGGCAGGCGCATGGCCTAGGTGTAGGCCACGACTGCGGTTGGCTCAAGTTGAATGGCGGGCGGACGCGGTTCAGCGCAGGCGGTATACGATGCGCGCCTTCGAAAGGTCGTAAGGCGACATCTCCATCTTCACGCGGTCGCCGGCGGTGAGGCGGACAAAGCGCTTGCGCATCTTGCCGCAAATGTGGGCGAGCACCTCGTGCTGGTTGTCCAGCGTGACGCGGAACATCGTGCCGGGCAGGACGACGGTAATGCGGCCCTCAACAGTCAGGGGTTCTTCCATGGGTCGGAGCGGTAAAGGACAGGGAGCGGGTGAAAACAAAAAGGGTGCGGAAAGCCAGCGGCCTCCCGCACCCGACGAAATCAGCCGTTTGGCTTAGTAGCGGCGCTCGCGGCGCTCGCCACCACCACCGTAGCCGCCGCCGCCGCCACCGCCGCGGGGACGCTCCTCGCGAGGACGGGCAACGTTCACCGTGAGATCACGGCCGCCCATGTTCTTGCCGTGGAGACCGGCGATGGCCGCCTGGGCGGACTGGTCGGAATCCATGGTGACGAAGGCGAAACCGCGGGACTTGCCGGTCATGCGATCCATCATCAGGTTGACTTCCATGACGGTGCCGTGGGCGGCAAAAGTGTCCTGGAGGTCGTTCTCGGTGGTGTTGAAGGAAAGATTTCCTACAAACAGTTTGTTGTTCATTTCTTGTGATGACTAAAACCACTCCTGCTTCGCCGACTGTTCCCGAACACCGGGTTTCAAATCATCACCGAACCACGTTCACCTGACGATTCACCATGCCTAGCTAAAACTACGAGCAATCTAAGTGCGCGCGCACCTTGACGGTTTGCCCCGCGAATACAACAGTTATTCCGATAAATCTTTTGCGCCTGCCTAGCCGGCGGGCGCGAACAGTTCCGCCACCGTCAGCTGCAAAGCGGGCAGCAATTGCTCCCGCAGCACCTCGCGCCCGGCGTAGATGTGCTGCAGTGCAAGGCCGTGCGGCGTGCCGTGGTAAACCTCCACGTTATCGTAACGAGGATCCACCATCCACAGGCGCGGGATGGCCGAATTCTCGTAAAGCTCCTTCTTCGTCACCGTGTCCCAGCGATGATCGGTGGAGCTTATGATCTCGGCGGCCAGCCATAATTTCCCCGTCGCAGCGGTGACCAGCGCCAAGTCCGGCCGCACCAGCGTCCCGGGCGTCAGCTGCACGACCGAACGCGGCTCCAGCAGGCGCGCCACCGCGTTGCCCGCAAGCGCGGCGGCGAAAGCTGCATGCAGCGCCGTGCATACCTCCTCATGCCGGCCAGCGGGCGCGCGCCGCAGCACGGACTCGCCAGCAATGATTTCTTCGTAGTCGAGGCTCAAGGCGATGTTGAGTGGTCAGTATTCAGCCTTCAGATGGACGCGCGCCTGTCGGTGATGTCTGAAAACTGAACACGAAATACCCTTTTCCTCACCTCCCGACCAGCCCGCTTAAAAACCTTCCCGTGTGCGACCGCCGGCAGCGCGCCACCTCCTCCGGTGTCCCTTCGCAAACCAGCTCCCCACCCGCCTCGCCCGCCTCGGGCCCGAGGTCAATCACCCAGTCCGCCTCCGCGATGAGGTCAAGATTGTGCTCGATGACGATGACGCTGTGCCCCGCGTCCACCAGCCGTTGGATGACTTCCACGAGCCGCTGCACGTCGCTCATATGCAGGCCGATGGTCGGCTCTTCGAGGATGAAGAGTTTTGCGTTTCGGATCTTGAGCCTCGGGTTAGGCAGCGTATCGGGGCCGTCTTTAAGTCCGCCGAGCAAATGCGTCACCAGCTTCACGCGCTGCGCCTCGCCGCCGCTGAGGGTCGGGCTGGTCTGGCCGAGCTTCAGGTAATCCAGCCCGGTGTCGCGCAGCGCCTCCAGCGGGCGGAGGATGCGTTTCTGCGCGGCGAAGAAGTCGAGCGCCTCGGCCACGCTTAGGTCGAGGACTTGCGCGATGTTCCGGCCATTCCACAGCACATCGAGCGTCTCGGGATTGAAGCGCAGGCCGTTACAAACTTCGCACCGCACGTAGGCGGGCGGCAGGAAGTTCATCTCCAGCTTCACCTCGCCCGCGCCATCGCAACCCGGACAGCGGCCCGCCGGACTGTTGAAGCTGAAGCGCCCCGGCCCGTAGCCGCGCATCCGCGACTCCGGCACCTGCGCGAACAGCGCGCGGATGTCATCGAAGAAGCCCACGTAAGTCGCGGGCGTCGAGCGCGGCGTGCGCCCGATGGGGGATTGGTCCACCTCGTAAACGGCGGAGAGCAGCTGCGCGCCGGTGAGGTGGAGCGCAGGTTCTTGGGCCGGTCGTCCTGGGGCTGGGGTGGAGCGACGGCTCCCGCTCGGTTTCGCCAAGGCCGCTTCCACGGCTGGCAGAAGGCACTCGCGAATCAAAGTGCTCTTGCCGCTGCCGCTCACGCCGGTGATGGCGACGAAGCGGTTCAGCGGGAAGCGGACGGTGAGGCTCTTGAGATTGTGCGTCGCGGCGTTGTGCAACGTGAGATGGGGAGAACTTACCCCCGCTCGATTCCGAACGGCTCTCCCTTTCTCCCCGTCTCGCTTGCTCTCCATCTTTCCGTCCACAGCGCGCCGCACTCCCCGGCTCGGATACTTCTTCCCTTCCTGCGCGCGGAGCTGCTGGCCGGTGATGCTCGCCTTGTGCCGCTGCAACTCCTTCAACGTCCCGCTGGCGATGACTTCGCCGCCCTTCACGCCCGCGCCGGGACCAAGGTCAATCACCCAGTCCGCGTGGCGCATCGTGTCCTCGTCATGTTCGACCACGAGCAGCGAATTGCCGCGTGCCTGGAGCTTCTTGAGCGCGCCGAGCAAGAGCGCGTTGTCGCGCGCGTGCAGGCCGATGGTCGGCTCGTCGAGGACGTAGAGAACACCGCTCAGATTGGAGCCGAGCTGCGCGGCCAGCCGCATCCGCTGCGCTTCGCCGCCGGAAAGCGTCGGTGCGCTGCGGCCCAACTGGAGGTAGCCGAGGCCGACTTCGCTGAGAAACTTCAGCCGCTCACGAATCTCCGGGAGGATGTCGCGGGCGATTTCGGCGTCGCGGCCGGAGAGCTTCAGGTCGGAAAAGTAAGCGAGCGCGGCATCCACGTTCGCGGTGGAGAAGAAGTCAATCGTCGGAGCACCCGAGTCCCGTGCCGGCGATTTGCAATCGCCGTCGGTGGCATTCGTCCGCGCATGACGGCGGTTGCCAACCGCCGGCACGAGCAGGCGCACCGCGCGCACGACGGGATTCAGCCGCGCGCCGTGGCACTCCGGGCAAACCTCCCGCTCACTCGCCCAGCTCCACCAGCTTTCCTCGACGGAGTCCGCGTTCGCGCCGCGCTCCACGTCGGGGATGTAGAACAGTTCGCCGAAGCCCCGGCACTTGGGGCACCAGCCCTGCGCGGAGTTGTAGGAGAAGTTCTTCGGGTCGAGCGCGGCGAAGCTGGCGTGGCACGTCGGACACGCGCGCTCGGTGCTGTGGACGGTGAGGCGACGATGGTTATCCAGCGCGTAGAGGGTGCCGTGGCCGAGCCTCAGAGCGGTATCCACGAGTTGCGTGGTGGGGATGCCGGCTCGGCCCCTCTTCTCAAGAACGCCCACCACGATTTCCACGTCGTGCTCTTTGAAGCGGTCGAGGCGGAACGGTTCGTCCGTGCGAAACATCTTTCCGTCCGCCCGGAGTTCCCCGTAGCCGTTCTTCGCCGCCCATGTCGCGACTTCGCTGTGGAAGCCCTTGCGATTCTTGACCACGGGCGCGAGCAGCAGCAGGTCGCCGCGTTGTTTGAGTTCATTCTGCAAGTTCGCCGCCAGCGCGTCACGAGTCTGGCCGGTGACGGGGACCTTGCAAGTCGGGCAGAACTGCGTGCCGAGCTTGGCGAACAGCAGGCGCAGGAAGTGGTGAATCTCCGTGACGGTGGCGACGGTGGATTTGCCGCCGCCGCGCGAGTTGCGCTGCTCGATGCTGACGGTGGGCGGGATGCCGGTGATGAGGTCCACGTCGGGCCGCGCCATCTGCTCCACGAACTGGCGCGCGTAGGCGTTCATCGCGTCGAGGAAGCGCCGCTGGCCCTCGGCGAAGATGAGGTCGAAGGCGAGCGTGCTCTTGCCGCTGCCGCTCACGCCGGTGACGACCACGAACCTCCCGCGCGGGATGGCGAGGGAGAGATTCTTAAGGTTGTGATGCCGCGCGCCGTGGACACAAATCGCATCTCCGCTCGCGGGAAGTGTTTCCAGGTCGCTCATCGCTTGGCCTCCTTTGAGAAAGGTTGTGGTGTCTCGCCAAGCAAGGCTGCCCCTGTATGACTGTGCACGCACGCGGCGACTTGCTCCGGCGTCCCCGCGATGACGAGTTCGCCGCCGGCGTCACCGGCCTCGGGGCCGAGGTCAATGAGCCAGTCGGCGGCGCGGATGACATCGAGGTTGTGCTCGATGACGAGGACGGTGTGGCCCACGTCCACGAGGCGCTGGAAGACGGTGACGAGCACGCGGCCGTCCTCGAAGTGCAGGCCGGTGGTGGGCTCGTCGAAGATGAAAAGCGCTTTGTTTGGAGTCCCGCCTTCGGGCGATTCGGACGCGATGCCGGCTGAAGCCGGGACGCCGAACTCAGCGAGGTGCGCCGCGAGTTTGAGGCGCTGACTTTCGCCGCCGCTCAGGGTGTTGATGGGCTGGCCGAGGCGCAGGTAGCCGAGGCCGACTTCCTGCAAGACGCGCAGCGCGGACGCGGCGCGGGCGGCGGGTTTGGAGTCCGGCAGCGCGGCGAGGAAGGCGAGGGCTTCGTCCACGCTGGCGGCGAGGAGGTCGGCGATGCTCCAAGCAGAGTCCAGAGTCCCATGTCCCATGTCCAAAATCGGGTTCGCCTTCGCACGGCGCGCGCCGCCTGACTTTGGATTTTGGACTCTTGGACCTTGGACTTTCGCTTCGAGCACATGCTCGCGATACCGCCGCCCTTCGCACGCGGGGCACTTGATGAACACGTCGCTGAGGAACTGCATTTCAATCTTCTCAAAGCCCGCGCCACGGCAGCGGTCGCACTGGCCCACGGCGGAGTTGAAGCTGAAGGCGCTGCTGTTCAGTCCGCGTTGCTTAGCGAGTTCCGTAGCGGCGAAGAGGTCGCGCAAGTGATCGAAGGCGCCGATGTAAACGGCGGGGTTGGAGCGCGGGGTTTTGCCGAGGGCGCTTTGGTCAACGAGGATGGCGCGGGTGAGGTGCTCTGCACCGTGAAGAGTGAGGAGTGAGGAGTGATTAGTCGGGGAGGCTCCGGGTTCGTCGGCGTCGTTGGTGAACTCGCCTGGCTCAAGGCGGTCGGAGGCTTTGGGGGCGGTCTGCGCGGCTTGCAGCTTGGCCTGGAGCGCGGGCAGCAGGCAGTCACGAACGAGGGTGGACTTGCCCGACCCGCTCACGCCCGTGAGACAAACGAAGCGGCCCAGCGGAATGGAGACGGTGAGGTTTTTGAGGTTGTGGGCGGAAGCACCGGAGAGGGTGAGAGCAGGTGAGAAAGTGAGCGGATGCGAAAGTGAGACGGGGCGACGCGTGGGCATGCCGGCATGCTCACTTTCCCGCTTTCCCACTTTCGCGCCTGCTCCGACCTGCCTCCGTGCGCTCAAGTATTGCCCGGTCAGGGAAACGGGATGCTTCAGCAATTCCGTGAGCGTGCCTTGGAAGACCAGTTCTCCACCCGTCTCACCGTGGCCGGGGCCGAGGTCCACGATTTGGTCGGCGGCGCGCATGATGGCGGCTTCGTGTTCGACGACAATGACGGTGTTCCCGAGGTCGCGGAGACGCTGGAGGATGGTGACGAGGCGCGCGGTGTCGCGCGGATGCAGGCCGACACTGGGTTCGTCGAGGACGTAGAGGGTGTTGACAAGGCGGGTGCCGAGGCAGGTGGTGAGGTTCACGCGCTCGGTCTCGCCGCCGGAAAGGGTGCGTGTGGCGCGGTCGAGCGTGAGATAGCCGAGGCCGACCTCGGCAAGGAAGGCGAGGCGGGAACGGACTTCCTCGAGGGCGTGGTGGATGGGCGATTGCCGATTGCCGATTGCCGATTGCGGAAAGCGCTCGGCGAGCGACTCGATGACTTCGAGGGCACGGGCGACGGAGAGGGCGTAGAAGTCGGACAAAGAAAGAGAGGATAGCGGATAGAGGGTAGAAGATAGAGAGGAGCGGTCAGTGCCTTGTCTATCCTCTGTCTTCAATCCGCTATCCGCTCCGCTCATCGCGACCCGATACAACAACGCCTCCGGCTGCAACCGCCTTCCCTCGCACGCCGGACAACGCGTGTAGCTGCGATACCGGGAGAGGAGCACGCGGACGTGCATTTTGTAGGACTTCGATTCCAGCCAGCGGAAGTAGCCTTTCACGCCATACCATTTCTTCGGCCAGGAATTGGCGGGGTCGCTGGAATCGTAGCCGGGGTCGCCGTCGATGACCCAGCGCTGGTGCGCTTCGCTCAGGTCACGGAAGGGCACGTTCATCGGCACGCCGAGCTTTTTGCAAAACTTCGCCATGTCGGCCTGCGACTCCGCGCCGGTGCCGGTGCGCCACGGTTTGACCGCGCCGGCGGCCAGCGAGAGCGAGCGGTCGGGCAGCGCGAGGTCATAGTCAATGCCGATGACGCGCCCGAAGCCCTTGCAGGCCGGGCACGCGCCGACGGGGTGGTTGAAGCTGAACAACGCGGGCGATGGCTCGCGGTAGTCGAGGTCGCAGGGGGCGCAGTGGAAGCGGGAGGAGAAGAAATGCGGAGTGCCGAATGCGGATTGCGGAGTGGCCGAGAGCGGTTCGATGAATCGCACGGCGAGTTTGCCTTTGCCGAAGTGGTAGGCCTGCTCGCAGGCTTCGATGAAGCGGGCGCGGTTGGCGGACTGAATCTTGAGGCGGTCTTGCACCACCGTCATTGCGGAATGCGGAGTGCCAAATGCGGAATGGGAAGCGGCGTCCTCGACTCGCACGGTTTCGCCGTTCACCCAAAGCCGCTGGTAGCCCTGCTTGGCGATGAGGGCGAGCGACTCCTTGAGAGGGAGTTTCTCGGACAGCGCGAGGTCGAACGTCACGAGGCATTCCGCATTCCGCTCTCCACACTCCACATTCATCCGCTCCCACACGCTCTGCGGCGGCTCTTTCTCCACCGGCTTGCCGCACTTCCGGCAATGCAGCGTGGCGAGGTGCGGCCAGAGGACTTTGAGGTGGTCGCAGATTTCCGTCATGGTGCCGACGGTGCTGCGCGTGGTGCGGACGGCGTTGCGCTGCTCGATGGCGATGGCCGGCGGGATGCCCTCGATGCTGTCCACGGCAGGCTTATCCATGCGGTCGAAGAACTGCCGCGCGTAGGGCGAGAAGGTCTCGATGTAGCGCCGCTGGCCCTCGGCGTAGAGCGTGTCGAAGGCGAGCGAGGACTTGCCCGAGCCGCTCAGGCCGGTGACGACGATGAGTTTACCAAGCGGCAGGTCGAGGTCGAAGCCCTTGAGGTTGTTGTGCCGCACGCCGCGCAGGCGGATGAGGTTGGCGGACGGCGGCTTCGACATGCGGCGCGGAAGTTAGCCGGACCAGCGCGCCCGGCAACCGGGAAAGCCGGTCACCACCCGCGGTCAAACTCGAGGATCACTCATTGACCACGGCATAAACCCGCTTTGCAGGAGCCAAACCCGCCCGGTTCCAACAATCATGTTTGACCGGAGCGTCCGAGTGGCCGAGTCTCCACTGTCAAACCCTGAGTATGAACAGCACGATCACCGCCGATGCGGTGCCTGAGAAACCGAACTACCTGTCCTCGTTGCCGAAGGATTTCGCAGCGGGCGTGGTAGTTTTCCTGGTGGCCCTGCCCCTGTGCCTGGGCATCGCACTGGCCTCGGGTGCCCCGATGATGGCGGGGATTGTCAGCGGGGTGGTCGGTGGCTTGCTGGTGGCGTGGCTGAGCGGCTCCCACACCAGCGTAAGCGGCCCGGCAGCGGGGCTGGTGGCGGTGGTGCTGGGGCAGGTCGCCACCCTGAAGTCGTATGAAGCATTCCTCGTGGCGGTGATGCTGGCCGGCGTGATCCAGATAGCGCTGGGGACGCTGCGGGCTGGATTTATCTCGGCGTTTTTCCCCTCCAACGTGATCAAGGGCCTGCTGGCGGCCATTGGTGTCATCCTGATTCTGAAGCAGATTCCCCATGTGGTCGGGCATGACAGCGATCCCGAGGGAGAGATGGGTTTTGACCAGCCGGACGGGCGGAACACTTTCAGCGAGCTGATTTCGTCCATGTTCGATTTTCAGCCCGGGGCGATGCTGGTGGGCTTCGTTTCCCTGGCGGTGCTCATGGCCTGGGACCGGAGCCGAATGAAGAAATCCCTGGTGCCCGCCCCGCTGGTCGTGGTGCTGCTGGGCGTGGCGATCAACCTGGCCCTGCGAGCGGCGGGCAGTTCGTGGGCGATCGAGCCGTCGCACTTGGTGCAAGTGCCCACGCCCGCCAGCCTGGGCGAGCTGCTGAAGCTGCTGCCCAGCCCTGATTTCGCCGCGCTCCGCAATCCGGCGATCTTCATGGCGGCGGTCACGCTGGCCATGGTCGCTTCGCTGGAAACCCTGCTGAACCTGGAAGCCGTGGACAAGCTGGACGCCCGCAAGCGCGTGAGCCCTCCCAACCGCGAACTGGTGGCGCAAGGCGTCGGGAACATCGTGGCCGGATTCTTCGGCGGGCTGCCCGTCACCTCAGTCATCGTGCGCAGCTCAGTGAACATCAATGCCGGCGCGATGACGCGCATGTCCGCCTTTGTCCATGGCGTGCTGCTGTTCCTGCTGGTGGTCTTTGCCCCGCGTCTGCTGAATGAAATCCCCCTGGCGGCGCTGGCGGCCGTGCTGCTGGCCACGGGCCTCAAGCTGGCCAGCCCGGCGCTGTTCAGGCAAATGTGGACCGAAGGCCGGCAGCAGTTCCTGCCCTTCATTGTCACGGTCGTCGCGATCGTGTTCACCGATCTGCTGGTGGGCATTCTCACCGGCCTGGCCACGAGTTTGGGCTTCATCCTGCACAGCAATTTCCGCCGGCCCCTGCGTCGTTTTCTGGAGCATCATGTGGGCGGCGAGGTGCTGCGCATTGAATTTTCCAACCAGGTAAGTTTCCTGAACCGTGCCGTGCTGGAGCAGACCCTGAACTCCGTGCCCGCCCAGGGCCACGTGGTGCTGGACGCCCGGAACACGGACTACATCGACCCCGACATCCTCGATTTGATCGACGACTTCCGCAAGCAGACCGCGCCCGCGCGCAACCTCAAGGTGAGCCTCATGGGTTTCAAGGACCGCTACATCATGGAGGATGAAATCCAATATGTGGACGTGACGACCCGTGAGGTTCAATCGCAGCTGACCCCGCAGCAGGTCCTGCAGTTTTTGAAGGAGGGCAACGAGCGGTTTGTGACTGGCCGGCGGCTTACCCGGGACCTTTCCCGGCAGGTGGATGCGACCGCCGCCGCTCAATACCCCATGGCGGTGGTGCTGAGTTGCATCGACTCGCGCAGCCCCGTGGAGCTGATCTTCGACCTGGGCGTGGGAGACGCCTTCGTGATTCGCATCGCGGGCAACGTGGCCAAGGAAAAGGTGCTCGGCAGCATGGAGTTCGCCTGCGCGGTGGCCGGCTCACGGCTGGTGGTGGTGATGGGTCACACCAGTTGCGGAGCCGTCAAGGCAGCGGTGGATCTCTACGACACGGGCAAGACGGCTTCGGTGGCCACGGGTTGCGAACACCTCGACGTGCTGGTCAACGAGATCCAAAAAGCCATCGAACCGGGCACCAAACCCCACGGTGACTGGGTCACAGCCGAGGTGAAGCGGGCTTTTGTGGACGATGTGGCCGCCCGCAACGTCGCCGGGACAATCACTTACATCCGGTCTGCCAGCCGCACGCTGCGTGAACTCGAGGCGGCGGGGAAAATCGCCATCGTCGGCTCCATGTATGACCTCAAGACCGGGCGGGTCACGTTCTACGATAGTCAGCCGGCCCACGCAGTCGCAGCCGTGCCAACCGCCGCGCACTGAAGCGGCGGTCCCGTCCAAGTCGGCCAGTTGATGGGGCTGCGGACTTCGCGTCCACACCGGCGTTGGGCCACACAGGAAACCCTTGCCTTGACGGCCGCGTTTCACTAGACACCGCAGCGTTTGCGGTGGCATTCCCCGCCCCGCCGCGCCCATGCTCGAAGCCATCCAGTCCAATCTCCTCTCGCCGGCGGTCCTCTTTTTTGCGCTCGGCCTCGTGGCGGCAGTGGTGAAGAGCGATCTCAAATTCCCGGAGCCGCTCTACACCACGCTGACGATCTATCTGCTGGTCGCCATTGGTTTCAAAGGCGGCGTGGCGATGGCCGAAGCCGGGCTCGCGCGAGTCTGGCTGCCCGCGCTGGCGGCGGTGGGCATGGGTGCGCTGATCCCGTTGTGGACCTATCCGGTGCTGCGCTTCGGCGGGAAGCTGTCCATCGTGGACGCGGCGGCCATCGCCGCCCACTACGGTTCGGTGAGTGCCGTAACCTTCATCGCGGCGACGGACTTCCTCAAATCCGCCAACCAACCCTATGAGAATTACGCCTCCGCATTTCTTGCCGTGATGGAGTCGCCAGCCATCCTCGTAGGAGTCATCTTGGGCAAGCAATCGAACCGCGCCGGAAGGCCGGATTTGGCGTCACTCAAAATCACCGTGCATGAGGCGGTGTTGGGCCGAAGCATCTTCCTGCTGATGGGCTCGCTGCTGGTGGGTGCCTTGTGCGGCAAGACCGGCATGGAGAAGGTTGCCCCGCTGTTTGTGACCCCGTTCCAAGGCGTGCTGGCGCTGTTTCTTCTGGAGATGGGGACCGTCGCCGGCCGGCGGCTGGGAGACTTGCGGAAGGTCGGGCCCTTTCTCCTGGGGTTTGGAGTCGTCGTGCCGCTGATCAATGGTGCGTTCGGCGTTTGGCTTGGGAAAGCGGCCGGCCTGGAGCTGGGCGGGGCGACCTTGCTCGGCGTTCTGGCCGCCAGCGCCAGCTACATCGCAGCCCCGGCGGCGATTCGCATGTCCCTGCCGGATGCCAACCCGACGCTCTACCTGACCTCCTCACTGGCCATTACCTTTCCGTTCAACATTGTCCTGGGCATTCCGATTTACTATGAGATTGCCCGCCGACTTTACTCCTGATCACCGCTCCCATGCAGACTTACCCAATGAAGCTGGTTACGATCATCTGCGAGGCGCACGCGCGGGACGCCGTGACCAAGCTGCTCCATGACGTCGGCGCTCATGGATGGACGTCTTTTTCCGTGGAAGGTGATGGGGCACGAGGGCGGCGCACGGCCGACATCCCCGAGTTCACCAACGTGCAGATTGAAGCCATCGTGTCACCCGCCGTGGCGGAACAGCTCATGGAGCGGCTCGGACGCGACTTTTTCCCCATCTATGGAATGGTTGCGTTCGAGTCGGACGTGCGGGTGCTGCGAAAAGACAAGTTTTAGCCCGATGCGGCTGCATCCGGAGCTCCATGGATTGCGCTGGTGATAGAGCGCCTCATCCCTTGATGCAAAAGTTCGGTCCCGGACCAAGTTCGCTCCGATACGGGCGACCCGACGCATGGAAAGGGAGACAGCCAGCCACGCGCAGCCAATCTGATACCGGACAGAAAAAGGTTGAGGCCCACCTCAGCTATTAGGCCTTAAGCAGGCGAGCAGCCTGCGGGTGATCGGAGACCGGGCGGTGGTTATCCAGGCCCTCCAGCAACAGCTCGCGGTTTTCCAGCCGCCAGTCCTGAGCCAATTCCTCCATCTTCTTGATGCAGGTATGGTCCACGAAGTGGGTTTGGGAAAGGTCCAGCCTGACCTTCGCGTGCGTCTTCAGCTCCAGCAGCCGTTTGCGCAGCGGCAGCCAGTTGCTGAAAACCACGGCATTGCGCACCACCAAAGTGGGGTGTTCTTCTTTGTGAACGACCTCGACGTCTGCGCGGAACAAGTTGAAAAATGAGACGCCCGCGAACAGGTGGAGCACCAACTTGACCACGATGCCCGCTGCGATTCCCACGAGCAGATCCGTGGCCAGGGTCACGAGCATCGTGGCAACAAAGACGACCAACTGGCCCTTCCCCACGTGCAGCATGTGCCGGAATTCTTTGGGGGAGGCCAGATTGTAGCCGGTAAAGACCAGCATGCCGGCCAAGGCCGCCAAGGGAATGTTATTAAGGAGCCACGGCACCGTGGCGACCAGCAGCAACAAGAAGGTGCCGTGCCAGAAGTTGGCCCAGCGGGTGCAGGCCCCATTGTTCCGGTTCGCCGATGAACGCACGATCTCGGAAATCATCGGAATGCCACCGACGCAAGCGACCAATGTGTTGGCCACGCCCACGGCCAGCAGGTCACGGTTCAGATTCGTGCGGCGTTGCCACGGGTCGAGCAGGTCCACCGCCTTGGCACTCAGAAGGGACTCGAGACTGCCCACCAGAGCATACATCACGATCCACTTGAGGCTGACAGCCGTGAACAGGGCGGAGAAATCAGGAAATCTGATTCCCTGCGCCATGCTCAGGGGCAAGGCCACCAGATACTTCGGGCCCACGCTGTAGTCGTGGCCGTGAAACTGGTAGGTATGCTGGTGCTGGATGTCGAACACGAAGGCCAGCGGGGTCGCCACCAGCAAAACCACGAGCGGTCCCGGCACCGCCTGGACCAGCTTGTGCTTGATGAGCTGGCGCCCGAAAAGCACCAGCAGCGACAAGCCGCCGATGATGGCGATCTCCGGGTTCAAGTTCATGAGGCTGTGCGGAATCTCGGCCAGCAACTTGAGCGGTTCCTTCGCATGGGCGGCCACCCCCAACGCCACGTGGGCTTGCTTGGAGACGATGATGACGCCGATGGCCGCCAGCATCCCATGCACTGCCGCAACCGGGAAAAACTCACCCAAAGTGCCCAGACGCAGCGAACCGAACAGGATTTGCAGAATTCCGGAAACCATCCCCACCGCAAGCGCCTTCTCGTAACCCAACTCCTGCACCGAGCCCAGGACGATCACGATCATGCCGGCCGCCGGGCCTTTGATGGTGAGCTCCGAATTGCTCAGAAAGGGGGTGAGCAGGCCGCCTAGCACGGCGGTGAAAATGCCGGCGATGGGCGGCACGCCGGAGGCAATGGAGATGCCAAGACATAACGGCAACGCCACCAGGAAGACCAGAAAGCCGGACAGCATGTCCTTGCTCCAGTGGGTTTTGAAGCCGGCGAAGTCGCCGACGGGTTTAGGGCCTGAGAGGGGTTCGGTGCTGGCTTGGTTGGCGTGCGACATAGGATGGGGAAAGCGCGGAGGTTGCTAAAAGTTGAGCGTCACTTGGGTGTAGGCGAAGTGAGCGTTGTCGTGCGGGCCAGTGCGTTCGAGGTAGGTGCCCGCCAGGAAAAAGGCATAGCCGCCCTGCAAGCTGACATGGCTGCTGGCCTTGTAATACGCATTCAAATCAAATTCCGACCCGCGGTAGCGGTTGGCGGCCAGGGCCGCAGGGGTCAATACCCGGACCATGGTGGTGGTATTCGCGCCATACCAGGCGTCCGCGTTGCTGGCATTCCAGAACGCCATCAGGTCCGCCGTGAGCCGCAGCCGCTCAGTGGGATTCAAGGACAGGTTCAACTGCGGGTTCATCACGTTCATCCAGGCGGTGGTGTCCATGAACCCGTATAGCGCGTGGTTGCCCGGGAAGTAGTTTTGGAACGTGCCGCTTTTACCGTCGGCCGGATTGCCGTCGCCGGTGGCATAGTTGAACTGCAAGCCCAGGCGTGGCTTCCAAGGGTGCTGGAAGTTGTAGCCCCCGCCCCAGTGGCCGGCGAACGCGCGATGATCCAGACCGCCGGCGGTCCCCGCCTGCAGCACCAGCTCCAGATCATAATCCCAGCGGTGCAGCTGGTTGGGATCCCCCTTCATCCGCGTGCCCAGACTCCACACACTGGTCCGGCCGACCACCCCCGCCGGAGCCCCCACACCGGCAGCTAGCTTGTTCATTTGCTGGTGGATGAGGTAGAGATCCGTCCCGCTCTGGCCGGGCAGCAGTTCTTTGGCGGAGAAATAAACGCCCGCATCCACAGCGTTCCGACCTTCGTGGATGTTGAAGTAGTCGGACTTGTTCCATTGGTTGTTGAGGAATGAAACCGGGCTGCCCGCAAACGCATCCACTTGCCAAGTCTCCGCGGAGTATTGGAGCTTCACGGCATCCCAGGCACGGGTTGAGTTGAGCCACTGAGGATTGCCGAGCAGGCGTTGGTCCCCGTAATTGAGGGGCTGCCGGCCCAGTCGCAGCCGCCAGCCCAGCGCGTCGGGGCCGACCTCCAGCCATCCTTGGAGGACATCAAACACGTCGTCCCCATCGGCCCCGAGTGTCCCGACGTTGTTGGGCCGGCTTCCGCCAATCTCGCGAATGTCCTGCCCCTGCACGTAAACCTTGAACCATGAAGCCGGCTGAAAGCGCGCTCCGAGTCGCAGGCGCGTCAGCAGCCACGCATCGTCGGTGGGTCCGTTGATGGTGGCGTCGAAGTCGTTGTTGTTGGCCCGCGCCTCGAAACGCAGGTTGGCGTGCGCGTCGAAGACCAGGGTGTCATCCGCAAAACTAAGGGGGTTCTTCCCTGCAACCGGCGAGACCAGAGCGGCGAGGGCAATCACCATCGCCAGCCGGGAGAAGTTTCTGAGGCCAAAAGTCGTCGCCACCTGATGCGGCACCCCAAGGTCTGAACGACTGAACCCTGCCGAGCCGGATGACGCCCCCCCCGATGCGCAGATGTTAGTTCGTGCCATTGGACCAAAATGAACCAAAACCAGGGCGACTCGGGTATCCCCTCCGCAGGCTATTTTGAGGGGCTTTCAAAGGGGAGTGAGGGGAGGCTACCCGGCGGAGGATTCGGCGGCATATCGGTTGAAGGCAGGCAAAACAGACCCTTAAAACGCATCGCTACGTGCCATTCTTTGGCCCCGCATCATCCCCTTGGCAGGCGAGCAAAACTCCCCTGCCAAGGGGATGGCGGTGCGCGCAGCAAACCGATTTAATCAGGCCGTCAATGTGATGAGCGCAACCTCCCACCAACCAGCCGGTCCAGTCAGCTCCCCCGCCCAAAGGCTACAGGCTGTCGTGGAGCATGCCGCGCATCTGCTCCCCACCCAGGGACCCATCGGCGTGTTCGTGCACCACAACACGCTGCATGCGTTTCAGCATCAGGATTTTGAGCGCTCGGTCATTGAGGCTGCGCACCTGTTCAAGGCCGAACCGTTCTTGTCCGAGGAGGAATACCAGGCTTGCCGTGCCCGGAATCGCATTCTGACCGAGGATGTTGACGACGTCCTGGCGCGCGAACCGGACGCCGAGATCATACCCGGCCGCCTGACCCGCCGGCAGCTCCGCCGTGCACTGTTGGTTCCGGGCGTCCGCCGCGTCAACGGTCTGGACATCGCTTGGCAGATCGAAGAGGGCGACTGGTTGCGGGCTTTCCGCAGCGACCTGCCTCCGGCCTCCGCCCATCAACTGACCGGGGACAATCCCGAGGCCTTGTGGCGGGCTTGTTTGGCGCGGATGAAACCGCCGGCCAGCAGCCCGGACGGTCGGCCGGCCCGGCCACACGAGGCGATGTTGGCCCAATTTGGCACGGACTTGGACCGCATCGTGCATCCGCCGCTAATCCGCCTGGTGGGAGCCTATCTGGACCAAGGGCTGGCCTACTGGCCCATGCCCCTGCGGGAGCACGGCCTTCTGACCGCCGCTCGCCGGATCATGGTTCTGCCGTTCTCCATCCAAAGACGTCACCTGAGCGGCATGCCGGCCGAATTCGCCCGCCAAGAGGCTGCCAAGATGGGAGCCGAAGCGGTGGTCTTGGAGGCCTTGCAACAGCTCGGTGTGCCGCACTCCGAGTGGGAGTCCTACATCACCGCCGAGCTGCTCGCCCTGCCGGGCTGGGCTGGCATGGTGCGCATGCTTGAGAACGATGTGTCACTGGCGCCGCATGACCGGGTTCGTTGCTCGCTGATGGAGTTTCTGGCGCTGAGACTGACCTACACGGTTGTCGCCGTGCGGGACATCGCCGGAGATACGCAGTCGTGGCGTCAGGTGCGTCTGCCCGCGGCGAAGACTGACCGTCTCACGCCGGTGGCGCGTCTTTTTGATGCCGCCCAGCTGGTGGGGCTGGCCAGCAACGTCCTAGCCCGTCTTCCCGAGCCGCAGTTCGAGCGTTTCACCCAAGAACTAGCGGCAGCCAACGAAACGGAGCGCCGTCGCCTGCTGCATCTGGCGTATGAACGCCGACATGAGCGCAGCATCCTTCTGCCGCTGGCGCAGCATCGTCAGCTGCCCCCGTCCCTGCCCGAGGCCAACCGGGTGATGGCGCAGGTGATCTTCTGCATTGATGAACGGGAAGAGTCCCTCCGCCGTGCGCTGGAAGAGACGGACTCGGAAATTGAAACCGTCGGCGCTGCCGGCTTTTTTGGCGTGGCGATCAACTACGCAGGCATCGACGATGCGCACGGAGTTTCGCTTTGCCCGGTGGTGGTGAAACCCGGGCACGCGGTCCGGGAGATTCCCGTGGGGGAGCATGTCGGCCTGCACGAGCAACGCCAGCGGCTGCGCCGCCGGTGGGCGCAGCTGATGCGCAATTCCTTCATCGGATCGCGAACCTTGGTGCGGGGATGGATTGGCACCGCCTGCCTGGGGTTCCTGTCGTTGTTTCCGCTGGCCTTCCGCGTCCTCAGCCCGCGGGCGTGCGGCTGGCTGGTCCAGCGGCTGAACCGGGCCTTTTTGCCGGAGCCGCGCACCGAGGTCACCTTCATGCGCGATGATGCAGCGTCGCGCGAGGCCACCAGCGGGCTGGTAACCGGCTTCACCGAACCGGAGATGGCTGATCGGGTATATGCAGTGCTCGGGCCGGCGGGACTGCATCGCGCCCATGCCCGGCTGGTAGTCGTGCTGGGCCATGGCAGCACCAGCTTGAACAATCCCTATGAATCCGCCTACTGCTGCGGGGCCTGCGGCGGACGAACGGGGGCGCCCAATGCCCGCATCTTTGCCATGATGGCCAATCGGCCCGGCGTGCGGCGCGAACTTCGGGCCAAGGGCATCGATATCCCCATCGATACCTGGTTCCTGGGCGGTTATCACGATACCTGCAGCGATGATGTCGAATTCTTTGACGTGGATCTGATGCCTGAAAGCCACCGCCCGGACCTCAGCCGCGTGCAGCAATCGCTGGATCATGCGCGAGTGCGTAATGCGGAGGAACGCGTGCGGCGCTTCGGCACCGCCCGAACTGGTCTGAGGGGTGCGGCTGCCCTGAGACACGTGCAGGAGCGGGCCGAACACATTGGCGAGCCACGGCCAGAATACGGGCACTGCACCAATGCCGTGGCATATGTGGGCCGGCGCAGCCAGACTCGCGGATTGTTCATGGACCGCCGCGCATTCCTCGTCAGTTATGACGCGCAAAAGGATCCCACCAACGAAGCCTTGGCACGCGTCTTGGGAGCCGTCATCCCCGTGTGTGGCGGCATCAGCCTCGAATACTACTTCTCGACCGTGGACAACGAAACGTATGGCAGCGGCACCAAGCTGCCCCACAACATCACCGGACTTATTGGGGTAATGAACGGTTTCCAAGGCGACCTGCGCACGGGACTGCCCGTCCAGACCGTCGAGATTCACGAGCCGGTCCGGATTCTTTTCATCGTCGAGACCTCGCCGGCCCGCTTGATGAGCGTGATTCGCGCCAACCGGGAATTGATCGAGTTCGTCTGCAATCGCTGGATCCGGCTCGCGACCATGGACCCGGAAGACGGCCATATCGAAGTTTACCGGGGGGGCGACCGATTCGAGCCACTTGCCGGAGACGACGAGCCGTTACCGGTGACGCCGGACTCCGCCACATGGTATCGCGGCAAAATGGAACACCTGCCACTGGCTCGGATTGAACCCCGGCTGGCGAAGGCAGCCTGACCTGCATCCACTCTTCCGAACATGTCACCCGAACAATTGCTGCTGCTGCTGATCGGCACACCTGGGGCGGTTTTCTTGGCCCTAGGTCTGGCCTGGCTGCTGGGAATCCAGCTCTCGGAACGGGTTGTCGCCCGTTTGACGGCGCTGACCTATTCAGTGCTGGCGTTGGCCGTCCTTGTCCTCGGTTGGCGGCTGTGGTCGCTGGACTGGCCGACGGTGCGGGTGACGCTGGGTGAATGGTTTCACGTGGCCCAATACCACTTCACGCTCACGTTGCTGCTGGATCGCCTTTCCCTGCCGTTGGTGGGCGTGACCGTGGTGCTGGCGGGCCTGGTGGGGGCGTTCAGCGTCCGCTACCTCCATCGCGATCCGGGCTATTTCCGGTTCTTTCTGCTGCTGCACCTCTTCACCTTCGGCGCGTTGCTGGTGTTCCTGGCCGATTCATTGGACGTGCTGCTGGCCGGATGGGAGATCGTCGGCATAACGTCGGTCTTGCTGATCGGTTTTTTCGAGTATCGTCCCGACCCGGTGCGCAACGCACTGCGGGTTTTTGGAATCTACCGCGTTGCGGACCTTTGCATGCTCCTGGCCGTTTTCTTCGCACACCATTGGTTGAAGTCCGCGACGTGGGATGGGCTGTTCTCCGGCGAATGGCCCCATCACCAACTGCGAACGTCGGATCAAGCGGTGGGAGGCATCATCGCCGTTCTCCTGGTGTTGGCCGCGAGTGGCAAGTCAGCTCAGGGGCCGTTTTGCGGCTGGCTGGTCCGGGCCATGGAAGGCCCCACGCCATCCAGCGCCATCTTTTACGGGGCAATTTCCGTTCATGCCGGAGCCTACTTGCTGCTCCGGATCGAGCCGCTCCTGCGGCAGTTTCCCGTCGCCGCCGGACTCGTGGTGTTCATTGGGCTGGCCACGGCTTTCCTCGGCACGCTGGTGCATCGCACGTGTGCCGATGTGAAGACTTCGCTCGCCTATGCGGCCCAGACCCAGCTAGGACTGATCTTCGCTGAGATCGGCCTGGGTTGGACCACCTTTGCGGTGCTGCATCTGGTTAGCCACGCGCTCCTGCGCACGCTGCAGTTCCTGCGGGCACCGTCCATGCTGCGTGATTACCATCGAGTCCACGCAGCAGCGGGCGGCCAGATTGATCCGACGGGTGAACACTATGAATCCCTGCTGCCCAAGCCGGTGCAACTGGCGCTGTATCGCATTGCCCTTGGGCGCGGCTTCTACGACGCGATCCTGGACCGCTTCGTCATCGCACCGGCTGTCGCGGTGGCGCGCTGGGTGGGTGTCTTCGAGCGCCCGTTCCCTTCGGCTACTGCCCCCTTGCAAGCTAAAGACCTCGACGCCTCACGCGGCCAATGAATGCCCCCTTCGTGCCTCATCTCTCCGCCCCGTTCCTGACGCTTGGCATTGGCGCGCTGGTGGCAGGCGCACTGGCGAGTCTTTGGACAGGCCGGTCTCGGCGGCCAGCGGTGGCGGCGGCCACCGTCGCGTTCGGGTGCTTCCTGCTGGCAGCACGGGAAACTTTGGCTGGCAACACCGGGCGGCTCTTTGATCCATGGCTGGCGTGGTTTGAAACGGATGCGCTGGACGCGGTGCCCATGGCATTCTTCTGCGGTTTGACCCTGATGATCCTCATCCTCGCCCCTCGCCGCGACGCCAACGGGCGCGGGCTGGCGGGCATGCTGCTGCTTGCTGCCGCCACTGAAGTGACATATGGCGCATCCAATCTCGTCGTGCTGGCTGCGGGCTGGTGGCTGACCGGTTTGCCGTTTGCCCTGAGCCTGTTTGGTCACGACGCCAGCCGCAAAGTGACGCTGGGATTTCTTATCGCCAGCAGCGCGGCCCTGACCGGAGGGATCGTCCTGCTGCATCACCTGGAGATCGCCGAACTCTCCCACGCGGGCCGGCTTGCGTTTGGTTTGCTGTTGCTGGCCGTGATCCTGCGCAAAGGGATTTTCCCGCTGCACGGCTGGATGCTGCATGCCTTCGAGCACGGCCCCCTGCTGCCCACCGCCTTGCTGTTCAACGGCCATCTGGGAGCGCTGCTGATCGCCCGTTCAGAGGCCGCCGCCCTGCCCCAGTCCGCCAAGCATGCCCTGGATCTCCTGAGCATCGCTGCCCTGGCGACCGCGCTGATCACCAGTGTGCGGGCGTTTGCCGAGAGCAAGCCCCGGCGGCTGCTGGGGCTGCTCTGCGTCTCGCAGGCGAGCTTCATCTTGGCGGGCATCGCCACGGCCAACGCCGAGGGCATCACCGGGGCGCTCATCCATTGGCTGGTGGTCACCGCCGCGTCTACCGGGCTCATCGCGATTGTCCGCGTGTTGGAGGTTCGGGTCTCAGGGACGGCCGATCCAACGCATCACCTCGGACTGGCGGTGAAAGCCCCGCGACTTGCCACCTTTTTCCTGGTCTGCGGCCTGGCCTTGATCGGATTGCCCGGAACGCTGGGCTATTGCGCCGAGGATCTGCTGTTTCACGGCGCGTTGGAGAATCACCCCTGGCTCGGGCTGGCCTTGCCGCTGGCCACCGCGTTCAACGCCATCAACCTGATGCGGATCTTCAACACGCTTTTCCTGGGCGTCCCGCCGAAGCATGTGATTGGCATCCCGGATGCACTGGCTCGTGAACGATGGCCTTTGACCGTCTGCATCGTGTTCCTGGTCGGGGGCGGGCTGTTCCCCAATACCATCATCGCCCTGCGCGAGCAAGCCGCACAGGTAATCGAACAGTCCCTGCGCGCTCCGGCCGCCCCGCGGTAGCGGCGGACGGCCGCGGGCCAAATTTCTCCTTGGAGCCCCCGGCCTGACGACTAGGCTGGTCGCACACGCAATGAAATCATCCGTCCTTGCCCTGCTTTCCCTCGTCACCGCCACCCTCGCCGCCGAGCCACCCCAGCCCAAGTTCCGCGCGCAGGACATTGATACCGCCGTCAACATCGGCTACGGCATCGCCATCGCCGACGTGGACGGCGACGGCAAGCCCGACATCCTCCTCGCCGACAAGAACACCGTGCAGTGGTATCACAACCCCACTTGGAAAAAGCACGTCATCGCCGAGAACCTCACGCCGCAGGACCATGTCTGCATCGCCGCGCAGGACATTGACGGCGACGGCAAATGCGAGATCGCCATTGGCGCGGGCTGGAACCCCGGCGAGACCAGCGACACCAACAAGAGCGGCGCGGTCTTCTATCTCCTCGCGCCGAAGGACCGCACGCAGAAGTGGGAACCGGTGAAACTCCACCACGAGCCGACCGTTCACCGCATGCACTGGGTCAAGACTCCCGGCGGCCACTGGGACCTCATCGTCAAACCGCTGCACGGACGGGGCAACAAGAACAACGAAGGCGCGGGCAGCCAGGTCTTCGCCTACACCAAACCCGCCAACCCGAAAGACCCGTGGAAGCTTGCCCTCGTCAGCGACTTCACCCACGCCAGCCACAACTTCCACCCCATCAACTGGGACGCCGACCCTGAGCACGAACTCGTGACCGGCGCGAAGGAGGGCATCTACTGGTTCGGCCGCAGCACCGGGAAGTGGAACAAGAAACAGATCTCCGACCAATGGACCGGCGAGGTGCGCGACGGCAAGCTGCCCAACGGCACGCGCTTCCTCGCCACCGTCGAACCGATGCACGGCACCACCAGCGCTCTCTACACCCAGCCCGCAAACAAGAAGGGCCTCTGGCCCCGCCTCGTCCTCGATGACTCGCTCAAGGACGGCCACGCCGTCGCCGTGGCGGACTTCCTCGGCAGCGGCAGCGACCAAGTCGTCGTGGGCTGGCGCGCGATGAACCCGAAGGGCGTGCCCGGCGTGCGCCTCTTCGCCCCGCTGGACAAGGACGGCAAGCAATGGCGTAAGACCGACGTGTCCGGCCCCGAAGTGGCCATCGAAGATCTGAAAGCCGCCGACCTCAACGGCGACGGCAAGCCCGACCTCATCCTCGCCGGCCGCGCGACCAAAAACCTGCGCGTGCTGTGGAACGAGACGGCGAAGTAGGTAGGTTTCAATCCCGATGGGTCTAGTAAATGAGCGGAGCCATCAAGCGCTATCGGTGGGGAGTGCTCGTGTCTTTGCTCGTAGCTGCCCTTGTAGGAGTGGATGTTTGGTTTCTGCTGCGTAGCCCTGTCCATCCAGAGTTCGGGAAAATTTACTCGGCGAATATGTCCGAGTCCCATAAACGAAACATGACGGTCTGGGACAAGCGCATCGTTTCGGTGAAGCGGTGGTTGAGTCTCCCCATGAGCAAGCGTCAGTTGGAAGGTGGCAGCGACTGTGGATTACAAATTGGACCAGCCACACTCGGCTGGAGCGTCAGAGAGAACTGGCCTCCGAGACGAACGGGATACATTTATCTCGGTAACGTCGAGTCGACGGAAGACTTTCCGCCACTGTGGGAGATTGCCCTGAGCAAAACGGCGCGCCTAGCCGAGGTGAGCCGGGATGACTTGCGGTGCGAATTCTACGGCAAGAACGATCCCAGAGGGACGAGTATCTTTGGCACGGCTTGGAACGGGCCCACGATCGTCATGCCAGAGGGCCAGGTTTTCTTCGCCCGACTGGCTACGAATCGCTCGACGGTTTACGTGATTCGCCTCGCCAAGCAGGTAGTGTCCTGAAGGTTCTGCAAAACGGGAGCGGGTCATGGCAGGGTGGAG